>CAYMHO010000020.1:0-21966 GCA_964390195.1 uncultured Fimbriiglobus sp.
CCTTGTACTTCTCGTTCAACCCGACGCCGGGGTAGTGCGTGAGCCCGGCCGGGCCGTTGCCGAAGTGGGCGAGGGGCGGCACCACATACGCAGGCTGGTCCGGGTTCTGGGTGTGCCAGATCTTTTCTGTGTTCCACGGCCCGCGGTTGCCCTGCGGCACCGCCGGGGTGTGCATCAGGCTGCCGTACTGATAGCCGCAACGCCACCCGCTGTCGCCCCCCTCCACGATCTGCACCCAGCGAGCGCGGTCGCCGCTGTCGCAGTTGTTGTCGTAGGTGAACAAATTTCCGTAATCGTCGAAGGCGAGTTCCTGCGGGTTGCGAAGCCCGGTGTGGACGATCTCCATGTTCTTGCCGTCCGGGTCGCACCGGAGCACCGCCCCACAGTCCGGCAGGTACAGCTTCTTCTTGTCCACCGTCACCACGTTCAGCCCGCGGTCGCCGATGCTGAAGTACAGCCTGCCGTCCGGCCCCATCCGCAGGCCGTGCATGTCGTGCCCGAGGAACTGTGCCCGCACCCCGAAGCCGGTGGCCAGGCTGTCCTTCACCTCCGCCACCCCGTCGCCGTCCTTGTCGGTCAGCTTGTACAGGTCGGGGATGTTGGTGAAGTAGACGCTCCCCTTGCGGGCCAGCACGCCCGACCCGAGGCCGTCCTTCAACTGGTTGTACCCCTTGCTGAACACCGTGCTGGTGGTCGCCTTCCCCTTCCCGTCGGCGTCCCACACCATCCGCACCTGATCGTCGTACTCGGTGAACAGCTTGTCCTTCGCCCCGTACTTGTGCTTCTCGTACATCTTCAACCGGTCTTCGACGCTCCGGCTGCCAATGTCCTCGTCAAGCCAGTACATGTGCCCCCGCGTGTCCGGCACGCCCTTCTCGAAGCGGGTGGTCTCGGCCACGAACGCCCGCCCCTTCTCGTCGAAGCAGAACGCCACCGGGTTCGCCATCAGCGGTTCGGCCGCCCACAGTTCCACCGTCATCCCTTTGGGAACGGTGATCGCGGCGCGAGCCTTGTCGGCATCGACGTTCGGCTTCTCGGGCAACGTGGTCGGGTCTTTGGGAGGCACGCCGAGTGCCAGGAGTGTCAACAGACCGACCGGCGGAAGTGCGAGCAGCAGGCGGGACCGACGCGGCATGGTCGCTCCAACGATGAGTGGAGGGCAGGCGGGACAAATTGAGCGTACAGGATGTGAGCGGGCGGAGCAACGACCACCCGGTGATCCGGCGGCGTGGGCCGCCTGAGTACTTTGTGACCCAGGCGGCCCATGCCGCCAGTTCAACGAACGCGGTTGCCGAACCGTTTCTTCAACTGGTTCACGCCGGCGGGGGTGACTGACGTGTCGCGGAGGTGGAGGGAAATCAGCCAATCGAATCCGGGGGCGGTAGCGAGTACGTTCGCCCCGGCGTCGGTGATGCCGAAGTTGCCTGACAGGCTCAACGTTTCCAGGGTGGGGGCGAACGAGGCGGAGGCGAAAGCGGTGGCGAAGCGAATGACCCAGGCGTCGGTCAGCATGTTCTCGGACAGGTCGAGGTGTCGGAGTGCGGTGAACACGGGAGCAAGAAGGAGCGAATCCGTCGAGGTGCTGTCCGGCTCGGGCGTGTCGGTGGGAAGGTCAAAGGAAGTGGCCATCAGGTCATCAAACCGCGGGCCGAGCTTCAGCCTCGAGACGTGCCGCAAGCCGGGAGAGAGAGCGAAGTCCGCCTTCCAGGTCCGATCCTCCAAGTGGAGCGAGGTCATCGGAGTCGTGTCGAGCGCGAGCCGGCCGAACTGATGGAACTCGTCCTCATCCATCGGCCCGAGGTCGTCCGGAAATCCCCGCCGCCACCGCACGTTTTGCAAGGCGTCCGAGTACCACAGCGGCTCGGGCAACTCGTGACGCCACTCCTCAAGGTAGAAGTCGAGGATGCGGGCCTCGAGCGTCTTCATCTCGGCGTGGAGATCGGATCGCGGGTCGGTCGCTTCCAGGTGTATTTGCGTGCGGATGAAGTGGGCACGCGCGACGTTCGGCGGGTCGGCAGACTCCTCCAGCCAGTCGGCGTAGACCAGCCGCGGCAGGTCGTTGTGCCGGGCGGCCCCGTTGGCTTTCCGCACCGGCTCGTGGGGGTCCTTGCCTTTGCTCCCCTCCCCCCCCGGGGGGGGAGGGGCTGGGGGTGAGGGGGAATCAGAACGGCTCGTCCGGGTCACGCTCCTCGTCGTCCATCCCCAACTCCGCTCGAATGTCGGCATCGAACTCGGCCGCAAAGTCCTGCGGCGGCGGGCCGAAGAACTGATTCGGGCTGATTTGCTTCCCGACAGCCTCCAGCGCATCAATGCCGATCGGCGAGAGCAGGTTGTTATCGAGGTGCAGGTATTCCAGCGTCCGCACGTGCGGGTGGGCGGCGAGCGCACGTGCCCCGTCGTCGGTGATGTTACACCGGCACAGGTCCAGCCCTTTCAAGCGGTGAATGAACCCCGACGCCAGCAGTTCTTCAACGCCCTCGTCGCCGAACTCGCCGTTGCGGAAGGTGAAGTACTCCAGCGTCTTCAGGTAACGCGTCCGGAAGAACATCGACAAATCGGTCGGGGTGATCGGATCCCGCTCGGCCCCCAGCTCGCCGCGATCTGGCATGATCGCCACCGTGTCCAGGCTGAGGCGCCGAAGGTTCGGCAGGCCGTCGTTCATCCCCAGGATGTAGAACCGGCACCGCGGGTTGTTGTACGTGATGTCGATGGTGTGCAGGTACGGGTAGTCGCCGCCGAACAGTCCCGACTCGGAGAATGAATCGACGCACAGCCGTACCGACTCAAGGTGCGGCATCTCCTCAACCGCGTCATCGATCTCGTACCCAGTGGCCGTCACCCGCTCCTCCGCCGACCCGACCTCGAAGTGCCGCAGGTGGGCGAACCGACCGCTGTCGTTGAGCGGTCGCATGCTGACTTGCACCGCCATCTCGTATGGTGCGGTGCGTGTCTCAATCGGCTCCGCGTTCTGAACGACTGCGAACGAACCGAGTAGGCGAGTGAGCGGGTGAGTTGCGATCGCCCGAACCATCGGGCTCGACAACTGCCAGATGCGAACGCCGTCGACCCACCCCCGCTTCCAAGCGACGCTCACCTTCGGTTCCATCGGCTCGGCGACCGACCGGGCTGAAGGCGGACGCTGCACGAATTCCCACAGCTCACCGAGCCAATCCCGCTCGTGTTCCTGACGGATTTTGTAAGCTTGGTCTTCGAGTTCGCGGAGCTTGGCCACCGGCTGGTTGCGGTCCTCGGCGGCTAGTTGCAACCGGATAAACTCGCCCCGCGGGTCGCCCTGTTCGAGTAAGAAGTCGGCATACGCCGCGTGCCGGACGACATCGTCCGGGTTGGCGAACAGCGCCGCCTCAAGTGCGTCGCGGGTGGTCATGGCAGCAGGTCCGCAACCGGGATGGGGACGTTCGGCACGGCGAGCAGGGTGACGGTGTCACCGGCGAAACGGGTGAGTCGCGTCCGGTACGCCACACCACCGGCCGCGATCGGCTGTGGGTCGCGGAACACCAGTAGGCGATGGTTCTCCACGTCCACGACCCAGTAGTCGGCGACCCCCGCCGTGGCGTACACCTCGGCCTTCGTGGTAATGTCTTGATCGAGCGTGGTGTGAGCCACTTCCACCACGATGAGGGCATCGGTCGCGGGGGGGGCGGTCGGCGAGTCTCGGTACGTTCGGGCATGACCCGGCACCACACACACGTCCGGTTCCGGGTCACTCGATGAGTTGACGTCGAGTGGCATCTGGAAGCGAACGTAATATCCGGAAGGGATCACTCCTCGCAGGGCATCGACCACCAGCGAGACGCCGCAAGCGTGTGGCTCCTTCATCGCGGCCATCTCGATCACCTCACCGTGCAGGAGGCAGACGTTGCGGCCGTCAAAGAAGCCGTGTTCGGCCATCGTCCGGTACTGGTCGCGGGTGAACCGCACCCCGTGGCGGGAGTGGTTGGCCGGTAGGATGCCGAGCGACACCATGCGGTCGAACTCGGCGTCCGTCCAAACAACGGGAGTCGGGCCGACGTCGGCAATCGCGGACATTGAAACCCCTCCGAGGGCACGGTCAGTATCGGCCAATGGTTCACCACTTCGCCAGTGTCGCCTTCGCGGCGCTCAGCCACGCCTCGTCGTCGTTGTCTTCCAGGCCGGCGAAGTTGTTTTTGATGCGGCGGAAGGCCATCTTCAGGAACGCCTTGCCGAAGGCCGGGTCGGCGTGCGGGTCGGACTGCGGCTTGCCGTTGGCGGTGAGCTGCGAGTCGAGCCGCGACAGCACGCAGGCGGCGGCGTACAGGTCCATGGCGATGTCCGCCAGCCGTTCGTGGACCAACTGCGCCTGCACGAACACCGCCTCGTCCTTCAGTTTCAGGAACACGTGCGGCAGGCTGGTACCGAGTTGCTTCACCAACCCAGCGTAGGTCTTCGCGTCGGCTTGCAGATCCGCGTGAGACACCGGCACGCTCGGGGTGTGGGCCAGCCACGGCGCGGCCAGTTTCGCTCCCGCCCCGATGCCGCTGAACAGCTTGCCCAGGCTCCACCGCCCGCCGAGCAGGTCGTCCCGCAGCCCCTTCAGCTTCTCCCCCGGCGCCTTGCACCCGACCACCGCGATGAACGCCTTCAGCACCTCGTTCGCCCCCTCGCCGATGGTGTTGATGCGGGCGTCCCGCATCCACCGCTCGATGGGTTGGTCCGAGAAGTACCCCTTCCCGCCCCACACCTGCAGGGTGTCGTTCACGATCGTCCACAGGTGTTCGGTGGCGAACACTTTCAGAATGGCCGTCTCCAGCATGTAGTCGTCCGCCCCGCGGTCGATGAACGCGGCGCACTGCGTCGTCATCGCCTCCATCGCGTAGGTGTGGGCGGCGGCGTACCCGGCCTTCTTCTGCACCATCTGAAAGTCGGCGAGCGGCTGGTCGAACTGCTTGCGGCTCTTGGCGTGCTCGCACAGCGCCTTCACGCACACCTTCGCGTGCCCGGTGCAGGTGGCCCCGAACGTGGTGCGGCCGAAGTTCAGCACGGTGAGAGCCGCCTGCAACCCGCGGCCGATCTGCCCGAGGATGTTCTCCTTCGGCACCCGCACGTTGGTAAACGTCATCTTGCCGGTGGCCGTCCCGCGGATGCCGCACTTCTCAGCGCGAGCTTCGACGACGTGGAACCCCGGCATGTCGGGCGTCACCAGGAACGCAGTCACTTTCCCCTTCGGGTCTTTCGCGTCCGGGGTGCGGGCCATCACCGTCAGCACGTCGGCAATGCCGCCGTTGGTGATGTAGTGCTTGGTGCCGTTGAGCAGGTACGCGGAGCCGTCCTCGGTCGGGGTGGCGGTCGTCTGCACCCCGCCGGCGTCGGACCCGGCGTTCGGCTCGGTCAGTGCGAACGCGGCCAGTTTGCTCCCGTTCAACAGCCCCGGCAGCCACTTCTGTTGCTGCTCCTTCGTGCCGAACAGCACCAGCGCCCGGCAGCCGATGCTCTGGTGGGCGTTGACGAACACCGCCGTGCTGGCGCAGTGCCCGCCGAGCAGTTCCATCGTCCGCATGTACTGCTGCTGGTTGAACCCCATCCCGCCCACGTCTTTCGGGATGGTCATGCCGAGCACGCCGAGTTCGCCCAGCCCCCTCACCACCTCGTCCGGGATGCGGGCCTCGCGGTCGATCTTCATGTGGTCGATCTTGGCGTCGGCGAACGCCCGCACCTTCGCCTCGGCCTCGGCCGCCGCCCTCTCCTGTTCGGGCGGCAGTTGCGGGTACGGGAACAGCACGTCCCCGCGGACGACGCCGAAGAACAGACTCTTGGCGAACCCGAGCTTGTTCAGCTCCGGGCCGAGCATCTCTTCCACCTGCTTCTTCTGCTCGTCGATCTGCTTTTGCGTCAGGGCCATGCGTGAGATCCCCGCGGTCGGAGTGACGGAAACGAAAGACCGCCCGGAGAGGGGGCGGGGGATACCCAGTATTCTAACCGGGAGTGAGGCTTACAATTCGACGGATCGAGTGGAACCCGCCCGGCAGGCCGCGCCTATGAATCCTCCGACCCCACCGACCCCCGCGGAGCCGGCCGTGAACGCCTCGCCCGATCGCCCGTTGAACGGCCAGCACGGCGGCGAGTTGTTGCGGGCGCTCGCCACCGGGTACGCCCCGTGCGACTGGGACGACGACGCCCCGCCGCCGAAAACGCCGGTCGACCTGGAGCGGATTCAGCGGGCGGTGCGGGAGATCCTGATCGCCGTCGGCGAAGACCCGGACCGCGAGGGGTTGCTCGAAACGCCGGCCCGCGTCGCCCGCATGTACGCCGAGGTGTTCGCCGGGCTGCACGCCGACCCGCGGGTGCACCTGCAGAAGACGTTCACCCAGAAGCACGACGAGATGGTGCTGGTGAAGGACATCGAGTTCGCGTCGTGCTGCGAGCACCACCTCGTGCCCTTCTTGGGCAAAGCCCACATCGCCTACCTGCCGGCCGGCAAGGTGGTCGGCCTGAGCAAGCTGGCCCGGGTGGTGGACGGGGTAGCCAAACGGCCGCAGGTGCAGGAGCGGATGACCGAACAGATCGCCGAAATGGTGATGACCGAGCTGCAGCCGCGTGGGGTGGGGGTGATCGTCGAGGCGACCCACATGTGCATGACGGTGCGGGGGGTGAAGAAGCCGGGCAGCAGCACCGTGACGAGCGCCATGCGGGGCATCTTCCGCACCAACCCGATGACCCGCGGCGAGCTGCTGTCGCTGGTGTACGGCGGGAAGTGACTGGCCGAACCGTCTTCGCCGCGAGCGTGCGAGCGGGTGAACTCACCCGCTCGCACGCTCGCGGCGAAGGACACAATCACTTGTCCTTCTTCTCCTCGGGCTTCTTCTCGTCCGCCTTCGCCGGCTCGAACTTCACGCTGTGGACGTACAGGTTCGAGTCGTACTCGTTCTCCTTGTACGTGTCGTTCAGGAACTCGATCTCGATCTTGTTCTTCCCCTTCTTCAGTTCGCCCTTGAACGTGTACACCTTCGCCTCCGCCTGCTTCAGCAGGAACTCCTTCTCCACGTCCTTCCCGCCCAGGCCGATCCGCACCTTCGGCAGGTCCTTCTCCCCGCGGTCGCCGGACATCTCGATGCTGAACTGGTACACCCCGTCCGCCTTCACCTCGACCTCGACGGCGGCGACGGCGTTCACGTACATGAACAGCTTGGACTCGCCCTCGTTGTGCCCGACCAGATCGGCCGGCGCGTCCTTGAACTTGGGGGTGACCTTGAACGTGTCGAGTTTGACCTCGTCGGCGGACGCGACCCCGGCGGCGAGCAGGACGACCGCACACGCGAACAGTCGGCGCATCGGAGAGACTCCTTCGGAGTTGGTCGGGCGGGTCTACCGGCCGCGGGAGAGTGAGATGAGGCCCGCGGTCCGGCCGGGAAATGATAGGGCGCCGGTCAGCCGCCGATGGTGTGCATGGTCCGCAGCGGTTTGACGAACCGGGCGGTGTTGATCTCGTGCCCTTCCCACTTGGCCGCCACGCACGCCCGCACCGCCTGGCGGATCGCGTCCGCCTCGGGCGGGGCCGACCGTAGCAGGGACTTCACGTCGGTCTCGTCCAGGGCGAACAGGCAGTTCCGCACCTTCCCGTCGGCGGTCAGCCGCAGGCGGTTGCACTTGCCGCAGAACGGCCGCGACACGCTGGCGATGATGCCCACCCTTCCCCCGCCGTCGGCGTACTCGAACGCGGCCGCCGGGGCGTTCGGGTCGGCGTCGGCTGCCGGCACCAGTGGGGCCACTTGCGCGTCGAGCAGCTCGAGCAGCTCGTGGGCGAAGAACACTTTCTCTCGCTCCCACTCCTCCGCCCCGATGGGCATGTACTCGATGAACCGCAGCTCGAACCCGTGTTCGCGGCAGTAGCGGGCGAGGGGGGCGGCGTCGTGCTCGATGAACCCGCGGATGGCCACCGCGTTCAGCTTGACCGACTCGAACCCCACCCGCTTCGCCTCCGCCAGCCCGTCGAGCACCAGGTTCAGGCCGTCCCGCCGCGCGAGCGTTCGGAAGCGATCGGCGTCGAGCGTGTCGAGCGACACGTTCAGCCGTCGCAGGCCGGCATCGAACAGCGGCTTCGCCTGTCCCGCGAGCAGCAGCCCGTTGGTGGTCAGCCCGACGTCGCGGATGCCGGGGATGTCCACCAGCATCCGCACCAGGTGGTGCAGCTCACGCCGCAGGAGCGGTTCCCCGCCGGTCAGTCGCACCTTCTCGATGCCGAGCGGGGCGACCGCCCGGACGAACGCGGCGATCTCCTCGAAGCTGAGCAGGGCCGACTTGTCCAGGAACGTGACGTCCTCCGGCATGCAGTACACGCACCGCAGGTTGCACCGGTCCGTCACCGAGACGCGGAGGTTGTTGTGGACGCGACCGAAGCTGTCCGTGAGCGCGGGAGTCATTTCGGGTCACTCCACGCGGTCGAGCCGTCCGGCGTCACGTCCTTCTTCCAGATCGGTACGACCTGTTTCAGCGTGTCGATGGCGAAACGGCCGGCCTCGAACGACTCCACTCGGTGGGGCGAACTCACGGCCACCGCCACGCTGATTTCACCGACACCGAGTTTGCCCAGACGATGAACAAGGGCGATATCTCCGATCGGCCATCGGCGGCGGACCTCGGCCTCGATCTCGGCCAGCTTCTTCTCGGCCATCGGCGGATACGCCTCGTACTCCAGGAACGCCGTCACCTCGTCGCCGGTCAGGTCGCGGACGGTGCCGAGGAACAGGCAGATCGCCCCGCACCCCGGCCGGCGGACGGACTCGGTGAGCGCGTGGTAGTCGATGGGATCGTGGGTGAGCGCGACCATACAGGAAGTGTACGCCGGAAGTGTTCTGCTCGCTCCGCGAGCGGGTGCTGAAAAGACCGCTTGCGGAGCAAGCAGAACACTACCCCCCGCTCACGGGCGGGATGACGGCCACCTCGTCGCCGGGTGACAACGGAGTGTCGTCGGTCGCGTACTCGTGGTTCACGGCGACCGCACAGCGGGGGAGCAGGTCGGCCAGGGACGACCAGGTGTCAGTGAGCAGACGGCGGAGGGCGGCAACCGTGGCCGGATGTGCGAGTTCGACACGGGAAGCGCCGACACGCTCCGCGGCCGAAGCGAACAGATGAACGGTGAGCACGGCGGAACCCCTCACTAATCCGTCAGCCGCTTCCGCAGCGGCCGCTTCAGCTTCTTCTCGGTCAGCGGCACCAGACCGTAGGCCATCGCCAGGTACTGCACCGGGTGCAGCGCCCGCAGGCCCGTGCCCTCCTGCAACTGCATCCGGCACCCGCCGCACTCGGCCGACCCGTACTTCGCTCCGCCGGCTTGGATCTCGTCGAACACCGGCTTCCCGATGGCCAGCGACCGCTCGTAGGCGTCCGCCTTCAGCCCGAACGTGCCGGCCATGCCCGAACACCCGACGTCCACCGCGTTCACCTGCATTTGCGGAATGAGCCGCAGCAGTTTCGGCCCGGCCGGCTCCCCGCCGAGCGCCTTGATGTGGCATGGCACGTGGTGCCCGACGGCGAACGGCAGCGGCTTCTGGAAGTCGGTTCGCAGCCACCCGCCCTCGTACATGGCCCACAGGAACGCGGTCAACTCCTGCGTCTGAGTCATCACCAGTTTGGCGTCGTCGTCGGCCAGCAGCAGGCCGTAGTCGTGGGTGACGGTGACGACCGAGGCCGGGTCCGACGCCACCACCGCGTACCCCTCACGGATCAGGTCGGCGAACTCCCGCACCACCCGCGTGGCCTGCCCGCGGGCGGTGTCGAAGTCGCCCATCAGCAGCGCCGCCGTGCCCACCTCCCGCTGCCGCGGGGGGACGTACACTTCGACCCCGTTGTGCTTGAGCACGGCCACCGCCGCCTCGCCCACCAGCGGGTCGGCCAGGTCGGTGTGCGTGTCCACCAGGTACGCCACCCGCACCGCCGACGCCGGCCCGCTCTCGCCGGGTGCCATCCCGCGGGTGGCCACCCCCAGCTTCCGCCGGCGGTTCAGGAACGGCCGCACGGTCAGCCGCGGGAGCGTCCGCCGCCGCGACACCCCGAGCAGCTTCTCGATCACCCACCGCCCCGCCCGGCTGCCGAGCACCAGGTTCGCCAGCAGCGGCATCCCGGCGGCGAAGCGGGCGAGCCGATCGGCCCTCGCCTGCACCCAGCCGTCGCGGTTCAGCCCGTGGGCGGCGTGCAGTTCGGCCTTCAGTTCCAGGGCGATCCGCGACACGTCCACCCCGCTCGGGCACTCCGTGCGGCACATCTTGCAGTTCACGCACAGGTCGGCGACGGCCCGCGCCTCCTCGGCCGGGAAGTCGTCCGCCTCCACCCCCGCCCGCACCCAGTGCATCAGGTTCGCCTTCGCCCGCGGGCTGGCCGCCTCGATCCCCGTCGGGTGAAAGGTCGGGCACATCCGGGCCGGCACCGTCCGCGTGCGGCAGTCGCCACACCCGGTACACCGCTCTTCGAGCGGGTCCGCCTGCACGGCGAGCGGAATCCTCGCCGGCGGCGGTTCACGCAACGGCCACGCCGGGCGGCTCGGGTCCGGGGCGGTGATCTTGCCGGGGTTGAGCACCCCCTTCGGGTCGAAGATGCGTTTCAGCTCGGCGAACACCGGGGCGAGCGGGCCGTACTGCGTGCCCACCCACGGGGTGCGGGCGACGCCCACCCCGAACCGCGTGCTGATCGTCCCGCCGACGGCCACCACCAACTGGTGGACGCGGTCGGCGAGCGGCCACAGGCTCTCGCGGTCGGCCTGTTTGGACAAATCCAGCAGCGGCCGAACCACCACCTGCCCGGACAGGGGCGACACGTGGAACACGGCCGGCAACTCCGCCTTCCGCAACAGTTCGGCCAGCCCGGACACGTACCGGATGACCTCCTCGCCGGGTACTGCGGTGTCGTCGAACGCCGGCACCGGCCGCACCCCCGTCCCGCGGGTGGAGTACGTGGCGGCGGCGAGCGACTTGCGGTAGGCGGAGATGGCGACGGCGTCCGCCGTGATCGTCGGGTCGGCGAACACGACGAACGGGAACAGCTCGCGGATGCGGTTGGCGGCATCGCGGAGCAGGTCCACCGCCATGTCGGGCGTGTCGGCTTCCACCTCCACGAACAGCGTGGCCGCCACGCCGTCGGGGATGGTGATCCCCGGCACCGTGCGGGCGAGCGACATCACCCGCTGGTCGAACACGTCGGCCGCCACCACCCCGGCACACGACCGCAGCACCAGCCCCCCGCGCAACGCCTCGTTCAGTGAGCGGAACCCGCCCACCCCCAGGGCCACCCCGCCGGCCAGCGGCACCGTCCGCAGTTCCGCCTCGGTGGTGACGGCGAGCGTCCCCTCGCTGCCCACCAGCAGCCGGCCCAGGTCGAACCCGTCTTCCGTCAGCACCCCGTCCAGCAGGTACGGGCAGCGGTGGAACGCCGCCGCCGGGCGGTACTGGTCGATGAGCGGCTGGTGCCGCGACAGCAGCGCCTGCGACTGCGACCGCAGCTCGATCGTCCGCAGTTGCGGGGTGGCGGCCGCGTCGGACGTCTGGCGGGTGGCGGTGAGTGTCGCCGTCTCGCCGTTGTCCCACACCACCCGCAGGCCCTTCACGTACCCCCGCGTGTACCCGTGCGCGGTCACGTTTGGCCCGCTCGCGTCGGTCCCCACCGCCCCGCCGACGGTCGCCGTGTCCGCCGACAGCGGGTTCGGGGCGAACCGCCGGCCGTGCGGCAGTAGGGCGTCGTTCACCTCCCGCAGGGTCAGCCCGCAGCCCGCCCGCACGCGGTCGCCATCGATCGTCGGCGGACCCCGAAAACCGACGCTCAGGTCGAGCACCATTCCGGACCCGAGGCACTCGCCGCTCAGCCCGGTGCCGGCCCCGCGGGGGACAATCGGCAGGGCGTGTTCGTGGGCGTACTTCACCACCGCCCGCAGGTCGTTTTCGTCGGTCGGGATGGCGACGGCGTGGGGGGTGATGTGGAACGGGCTGGCGTCGGAGGCGTACACCGCCCGGTGGGGGGCGTCGGTGAGCAGTTGGCCGCGGAACTCGCCGCGGAGGTCAGCGCGGATTTGATCGTGCGTCGGAAACACGGCGGAATTGTACGGGCCGGCAGGCGGGGCGGATGGTTTAAGCAGCCCCACCCACCGGACCAAAAAACCATTCTCGGCGGCTTAAACATCCCATACCGGCCAAGCACTTACGGCGATTTCGGGTGGGCCACCTGGACTACATCATGTTGATGTCGGGGTCGTTCGGGTCGGGGGTGTATGTGCCGAGCGGGTTGAGCGGCTGCCCTGGCGCGACCGGCGTTCGGCCGATCCAGATCATGTTGTTGTTGCTGAAGTCGCACCCGTGGGACTGGAACTCGCCCCAGGAGGAGATGAACACGCCGAACCCGCCCAAGCCGTTGTTGTTGTCGAACTTGACCCGCGTCGCCACCACCTTCGCGTTCGAGTTCGGCGTCCCTTCGATGTGAATGCCCGCCCCGTTCGGGCCGAACGCGGTGGCCTGGTTCGCCCCGAAAGTCGATTCCGTGAGTGATAGCGTGCCCTTCTAGGACGGCAATGCCGCCGCCCCGAGCGGCGGACGTGTTGGACCCGAAGGCGACGTGATCCAGCACCGACGTCTGGTTGCTCGACCGGTAGAACACCGCCCCGCCGTCCGCCCGCGCGGTGTTCTCGTAGAAGCGGACGTCGTACACGATCGGCCCCGGCGAGCCGATCGGCATCGGCCCGGGCGGAACCGGGGCGGGGTCCGTCAACTTCCCCGACCCCGTGATGGCGATCGCCCCGCCGTCGTTGGCCGAGTTCCCGACGAACCACACGTCGGCGAGGTCCACCTCCCCCAAACTCCAGATCGCCCCCCCGCGCCCGGCGGCCACCGCCCCGTTGCCCTTACACAGTGTTCGCGTCTCCAGCAGTTCGGGGATGAACGGTTCCCCCGGTCCCGGTAAGGGCGGGTTGACGTTGGGCAAGCCCCGCACGACCAACTTGGCCCCGGTGTCCACCGCGATGGCCCCGCCGGAGAACGCGGTGTTGCCGGTGAACCGGGTGTTGGCAACGGTCAGCGTGCCGTTCATCACCTGGATGGCCCCGCCGCAGTCGTCGAAACTGAAATTATTCCCGACCGGGACGCCGCACCCGTCGAACACCCCGCCGTTGATGGCCGACTCCAGCCCGGCACCCGCCGCCCCTTTCGCGTCGTGGGTGAAGCTGAACGGCCAGAATCCCGTGAACGTGGCGTACTGACCGCCACCGCCGGCGTTGATGATCACCCCTTCCGTCACGTTGACGGTCTCACCGGCGAGGGCTCTGAACGTCGGCCGGTTGCCCAGTTCAATCCAGTTGAAGGTGATGGTGTCCTGGCCAGCTTGGTTGTTGGCCTGGGCGATCGCCCAGGGGAGTGATTTCTCCTTACCCGCATCCCAGTTGGTGTTCCACACCTCGATGGCTGGCGTGCAGCGGTCTTCGAGTTGGAGCAGGGTGGGCGTGGAACGAGGGAAAGAGACCAGGGGCATCGGATCCTCCTGAAATCGGACGTGAGTGAAGTTCATCGCCTATTCCTCCGGCGTGTCAACGGGTAAACTCACCCTCGTTGGAAGTTGTTGACATCGACCTTGTTCGCCTGAAGGGGCGGCAACCATGCGTCCGGTGTTCGCGTTCTTCGGACTCTTTGTCACTGTTCTGGCGTCGGCCGCCGACCCGAAAGATCCCAGGTCGCTCGATGTGCCGGCGGAAAAGACGGCCGCGGCCAAAGCCCTCATCGCCAAATTGGACGACGACGACATCTTCGTCCGCGACAAACTGACGGCCGAATTGAAGGCGATGGGCCGCGATGCGCTGCCGGCGATGGTGGACGCCATGAAGGGCGAACTCCCCGAGCGGGTAGCCCGCCCCCTTCACGGCCTGCTGCCCGACGCCCGGCGGGCCGACTTCGAACTCCGCTACCCCCTGTTCCTGGCGGACACGGAGCGGAAGTACGCCCACGACCTGCTCGGGTGGAACGACCTGAAGGCGGCGGCGGGGGACACCAAGGAGTCGCGCCTCCTGTTCGCCGACATCCTGGGCGACGAGCCATGCCGGGACATGCTGGTGCAGGCCCTCGACCCGAGCGAGGACGGACAGCAGAGGTTCCAGCGGCGGTGGAAGGCGAAGCGGGACGAGTGGTACGCCGAGCACAGAGCCGGCCGGCAGCCGAAGGGGGCATGGCCGAAAGCTGGCGACCCCATCCACTGGGTGCCGGCGGCGTTGCTGGCCGACCTGCTGCACGACCGCGATTACGACAACGGGTATCGCCACGGCACGGTCCAGGCGTTCCTCCACGAAACCGACGAGGGGAAACTGGTTCTGATCGACAAAGGGCGGCACGGGGGCGTGGTCCGCGCGTTCGCCAAGTTCTGGATCGAGCGGCAGACGGGGCGGTACGGGCTGAGGGACGGCAGTTCCATTGTGCGCTACTTCAAACTCGACCAGTCGGTCGAGTGGGGGTGCATGGAGAAACTGTTCGACCTCTACGTGGAGACCGAGCAGCCGAACGGGTCGTTCGGGTACCTGGCGTCCACCCGCGACCCGAAGTACATCGCCCGCTACCGCCGCCTGTTCGACAGCGCCCTCGTCCACCGGAGCCCCGACCCGGACGGCAGCCATCCGGGGGTGGACGTGCGGGACGCGGCGCTCGCCATGTGCGTCGCCCTGTCCGGCCAGGACCCGCTCGACTACGGGTTCTCCTCCGTCCAGACGCGGGTCAAGATCACCGCCGACAGCCCGCAGCGGTACTGGTCGGACAACTACTACTTCGCCAGTGGGGACGGGAGGACGGCGGACGAGAAGCGGAAAGCGGCGTTCCAGAAGTGGGCCGAGTGGGAGAAGGCCAACCCGGACAAGATCAAGGCCAAAGCCCCCGACAAGAAGTGACGGGTCGGCACACCCGGCGTGCGACAGTCGTGTGGCTGCGGTCCGGTCGGCCTGATACCATGCCGCCGGACGGCGTCACACACGGAGGTCGTATGAAGATCGCGCACCGCATCGGCCGCAAACTCCGCTCCTGGCTGAACCGGGACATCTACCGCAAGACGTACGAGGCGCACGCCGCCTTCACCCCGGACGACGCGGCCATCGGGGACGGCGACTTCGACCTGATCGGCCGCATCGAACTGGACCTGCTCCGGGCCGCGGGGCTGGCCCCGCACCACACCCTGTTCGACCTGGGGTGCGGCACCGGCCGGCTGGCCGTCCACGCCGTGCCGTACCTTTCGGCCGGGGCGTACGTCGGCGCGGACATCGCCCCGCGGCTGCTCGCCCAGGCCCGCAACCGGCTGGCCGCCGGCGGCGGGGCGGGCGGGTGCCGGGTGTCGTGGCAGGTGCAGACGACCACCGCCATCGCCCTCCCGCCGGCGAGCGTCGACGTGCTGTGCGCCTTCTCGGTGTTCACCCACCTGGAGCACGAGGACAGCTACCGCTACCTGGTGGACGCCCGCCGGGTGGTGCGGCCGGGCGGCAAGTTCGTGTTCTCCTGCCTGCCACTCGACCTGGGGGTGGCGAAGGACTTTTTCCGCTGCCAGGCGGCGGTCGCGTTCGAGGGGCGGTGGGCGGAGGTGCGAAACGTGGTCACCTCCCGCGACATGATGACCACCCTGGCGGAGATGGCCGGGTGGCGGGTGGAGCGGTGGTACGCCTGGGACGAACTGAACATCCCACCGGCGGACGGCGGCGGCCCGCGGGCGCTCGGGCAGAGCAGTTGCGTCCTCGTCGCCCCGACAGGGAACCCGTCATGATCTCCTCCCGCACGCCCGAGGGGTGGGACGGGCGGTGCGCGGTGTGCGGCCAGTTCATCCGCATCGACCCGTCCACCACCCCCACCCGCGACGCCCCCTGCCCGCACTGCGGCACCCTCGCCTGGTTCGCCGAGTCGGACCACCTCGTCCTGCGGGCGGACGACCTGCCGACGGCCGTCGCCGACTGGGAGGACGCCGGCCGCCCGCGGCGGGTGGTGTTCGACCTGTCCGACGCGGACGTCGTCCCGAGCGAGTATCTGGGCCAACTCATCCGCCTGCACCAGCGGCTGACGCAAGTGGGCGGCCTGCTGCGGGTGTGCGGGATGAGCGAGGCCGTGCTGGACGTGTTCCGGCTCACCCGCCTCGACCGCATGCTCCACCTCGGCGACGACGACCCGCCCCCGGACGACGACCTTCCCCCGGAGGACGAAGAACTCGAATACGACGACGACGAACCGTTCCCGGAGGACGACCCGTGATTCCGCAACTCGACGGCCTGCTGGAGACGTCGCTGTACGTGGACGACCCGGAGCGGTCGGCCCGGTTCTACGAGACGGTGTTCGGGTTCACCCCGATGGTGCGGAACGACCGGCTGGTCGCGCTCGACCTGTTCGGCCGGCAGGTGCTCCTCCTGTTCCGCAAGGGGGCGTCGGCCGCGCTGCCCGAAGTGCCGCACGACGGCTCCGGGCAGGTTCACCTGGCGTTCGCCATCCCGGCGGCCGAGTTGGCCCGCTGGGAAGGGTGGTTGGGGCAGCACGGGGTGGCGGTGGAGCACCGGCGGGAGTGGGAGCGGGGCGGGTGCAGCCTGTACTTCCGCGACCCGGACGGGCACCTGCTGGAGGTGGCCACGCCGGGCGTGTGGCCGCGGGTGTACTGAGCGGCGGGCCGACGGGGTGACCGGTTGCTCTTTCGCTCGGCCGGATTTTTGGTAAACCGCCGCGGAACGCCCCGAGACCGCCAATGCCCGTTCGCTGGCCCGTCGCCGTCTTGACGCTGCTCGCCGTGGCGGCCGGCGGGTCGGCTCAGTCGCCCGACCCGCTGCTCGGAGTGCCGGCCGCCGCACGCCCCGCCGACCCGCTGCTCAACCCGCCGCCGTTGCCCGCCGCCCCGGAGTTGCCAGGCGACAAGTGGCGGCTGACCGTGGACGTCGGCCTGCCGATCGGGTTGCGGGTGCAGCGGCGGCTCGGCGACACCAACTGGTGGGGCGAGGTGGGGGTGGGGGCGTGGTGGATCGTGCCGTACGCGTCCGCCTGCCTGCGGTACGACCTGTCCGCCCGGTGCGGCGAGCGGAACCTGTTCGCCGTCCGCCCCGGCCTGAGCGCCACCGCGGTGGGGTTCGTCGCCCCCGCCGTCGGCCTGGACTGCGAGTTCGTCTGGCAGCACTGCAGGGACGGCAAGGTGCACACTGAACTCGGGGCGCGGCTGGGGTTGTCGGCCGTGTTCCTCGGCGACAGTGGGCGGTTCGTGTCGGGTACTTTCCCCGCTCCGGTCGCCTGCCTCACCTTCGGCTGGCAGTACTGACGGCCGGTTTTCCCGATCCACGGGGGCCGGCCGGGTGTTACACTGTTCGGGTCGGTTCCCGCCTGCCGTGGGGGTTCGCCCCCGTCGTCCCGAAACGAACTGCCGATGCCACGACCCACCGCCCGCACCCTGCTGGCCGCCCTCGTCGGCCTGTCCGCCGCCCTCGCCGGCGACCCCACCCCGGAGGAGAGGTACGCCCGCGCGGTGAAGCAGGAGGACGAACTGGCCCGCAAGACGGCCGAGCGGGTGGTGCGGCCGGGCGAGTCGGAACGGGAGCGGTGGTTCAAGCGGCTGGACGAGGTGTTCACCGGGCGGGTGCCGCCCAACCCGGCCGACTGGTTCGACCTGGTGGCCGGCGGGCGGGCGGAGTGGACCCGCGACGGCTCGCGGTACTTCGCCGAGTTCCACGAGCGGCTGACCTACCGCCTCGACCTGAAGAAGGACGCGACCATCGGGCGGGAGGTGTTCGCCGGCTACGCCGACAGGTTCCTCGGCCCGAACGGCCCGCCGTGGCGGATGATCGACCTGTCCGACGACAGCCGCAGCCTGTTCAAGCAGCTGGACCTGAACCGCGACGGCGGGCTGACCCGGGAGGAGTGCTCGCCGGGGTTGCAAGAGCGGTTCGACGCCTCCGACGCGGACAAGGACGGGAAGATCGTCCCGGCCGAGTACACCGGCTACCTGACCGCCCGCATCGGGGCGGAGGCGCAGTTCGTCCCGCCGGTGGAGGAGAAGGGGAAGGGGGACAAGCCGAAGGAGGAGAAGAAGGCGACCCCGCCGCCGGAGGAGCCGGCCGAGCCGAAGCCGGTGATCTACACCGACGCGAGCAAGCTGCCGAAGGAGGTGCCGGGCTGGTTCCGCGAGCTGGACGCCGACCACGACTGTCAGGTGGGGCTGTACGAGTGGGCGGCGGCGAAGCGGCCGCTGGCGGACTTCCAGGCGATGGACCTGAACGGGGACGGACTGCTGGAGGTGGGCGAGTACCTGCGGTACCGGAAGAAGCAGGCGGAGGGCGGCCCGCCGGACGTGAAGGCGAGCGTGGCCGACGGCAAGGGGAAGAAGTAGCCGGTGCGGCGTCCCCTCGTGTCCGATTCGTCCGCCGGTTCGCATACCCTGGGTGTGGGAGTGCGCCCGCACCACGGGGGGAACGTCATGGCAATCCAGCGGCGGCGGGTTTACACCACGGTTGAGGTGGACCAGATCATCCGGGCGAGCGAGCGGCGGCCGAGCCGGAACGGGATCCTCGGGCACACCGGCGTGCGGCACGTGCTCATCACCAACGTGGACCTGGCCGACCGGGCCGACGGGTTCGACACCGACATGCCGCTCGCGTGCGCCTTCTCCGGCACCCCCGAGGCGGTGCGGGCCGTGACCGAAGCCCTGAACTCGGCCGAGGGGCAGGCGGCCCTGCAGTTCCTGGACGAGAACTACCCGACCGGCATCCGGGTGCGGCTGGAGGCGGCGGTCACGCCGTTCGTCGCCCGGTACAGCGGGGGGATGACGATCGTCCGCACCGCCACCGTGCCGAGCGTGCTGGTGCTGCTCGAACGGACCGAGGAGCCGGCGTACCACGGGCTGCACATCCACACGGCGTTCCCCATCCTGACGTTCCGCCGCGGGCGGGCGGCGTGGCTGGACAGCCGCAGCGTCTGGCACTGACCCCTCAGCCGAACACCACGGCGTCGCCGAAGTGTGAGCGGAGGAACCCGCGCTCGACAGTCGAGAGCGGGTTGTGGCGGAGGTCGAGTTCGTCGAGCCTCATCGGCAGGTCGCGGAGGATCCCGGCCGCCGCGTCGTCGATGTTGCACCCCGCCAGGCGGAGGCTGGTCAGCCGGCGGAGGTGTCGGCAGAACCGCAGGCAGAGCGCCCCGTCCACCCCGAACCGCTGGTCGCACAGGTCGAGCGTCCGCAGTCTCGCGAGGTGTTCGCACTCGACCAGCGAGAACAACTCGGACACGTCATCGAAGATCACCCGCAACTCGTCCACCGGGCACGCGGCGAACAGCTTGTCGGCCGTCCGCACGAACCAGGTCGCCGGCAGCCACACCGCCTCGACGAACCCGCGGCGGAAGACGGCGTGACTCCGCCGGGTGCCGAGCGGTGCCCCCGGCTGCCGCAGCGGGGCCAGCCACCGCTCGGCGTGGGCGTGCTGCAGCACCTTCTCGCGGATGTGGGCGTCGGCCGTCGCCGTCCCGTTCGCCCGCCCGATCTGCAGCCGGATGAACTCGGCGCGTTCGGCGTCGCCGTTCTCCTCGCACCAGTCGGCGTACACCAGCCGCGGCAGGTCGTCGGCCGGGTTCGCCACGACGGCGGCCAGGAGTGCGTCGGCGGTGGTCATGCGGGTATTATGGTGGGCACGGCGGTTCGGGCACCGAACCCCATGTTGGCATTCGCCCTCTGAGTTCGGCATGAGCAACAAGAAAAAGAAGGTGCGGGTGGAGCTGCGGAAGAACCGCGAGAAGCCGCCGCGGGGGAACGACTTCACCCAGCAGTTCCAGGAGAACGCCGACGCCGCGGCCGACGCCGCCGGCGGCGAGCGGGTGCGGGCCAAGGGCGACCTGTCGCGGCACCGTACGGTGCTGCAAGACACCGGCCCGGACGGCATGCCGGCCGCCCGCGCCGCGGACGTGCTGGGCGGTCGGGTGCTCCGCGTCCACGGGCTGTACAGCTTCGTCGAGGCGGACGACGGCCGCGTGCTCCGCTGCACCGTCCGCCGCGTGCTCAAGTCGCTCACCACCGACGAGCGGAGCGTGGTGACGACGGGCGATCTGGTGCAGGTGGTGCCGACCGCCCCCGGCGAGGCGGTGATCGAACACGTCCAGCCCCGCAAGGGTGTCCTCACCCGCGCCAGCCGCCGCCGCGAGCACGTGCTGGTTGCGAACGTCGACCAGCTCGTCATCGTGATGAGCCTGGTTCAGCCCGACCTGAAGCCGCACCTGATCGACCGCTACATCGCCACCGGGCGGAAGGGCGAGCTGTCCCCCATCCTGTGCCTGAACAAGGCCGACCTGGCCGACCCGGTGGAGCTACAACCGCTCGTCGGGGCGTACTCGCAGTTGGGCATCCCGACGCTGCTCACCAGCGCCACCACCGGGCTGGGCATCGACCGCCTGCGGGAACTGCTCCGCGACCGGGCGACGGTGTTCAGCGGCCAGTCGGGGGTGGGCAAGTCGTCGCTGCTGAACGCCATCCAGCCGGAGCTGGCCCTGCGGGTGAAGAGCGTGAGCGAGGAGACTCAGAAGGGGCAGCACACCACCACGGCGGCCGAACTCATCCGCCTGGACAGCGGCGGCTGGGTGGTGGACACGCCGGGGGTGCGGCAGTTGCAGTTGTGGGACACGCGGGCGGAGGAGGTGGAGGGGCTGTTCGACGAGTTCCGCCCGCTCGTACCCCTGTGCGGGTTCCCGGACTGCACGCACACGCACGAATCTCGGTGCGCGGTGAAGGACGCGGTGGCCCGCAATCTGGTGAGCGAGCGGCGGTACTTCAGCTACCTGGGGTTGTTCAGGGGGATGGACGAGGAGTGAGCGGTGGGCTCGAGGACATCCCGACGGCATATCCGATCACCGCTTCGGAGTGGTTCGGTGTGCCTCGGGCGAGTACAGTCGATTCGGTTCCACCTCCCGAACCGCCCCCGCCGAGCTGCCGATGTTCACACTCCTTCTCGCGTCCACCCTCGCCGCCCCGGTGCCGAAGGTGAAACCTGCGGACGTCGAAGTGGTGCCGTTCGTCACCCGACTGCTCGTCGATGACCCCCTCGAACTGCTCGTCACGTTCACCAACCGCGGCGGCGACAAGGTCAAGTTCGCCAACTACCACGTCTTCGGTGTCGAAGACGACAACTTGGTGATCGAGGTGCGAGGCCCGGACGACCGCGACTTCCGGGCGGTGGCCGCCTGTGACCAGAAAGGCTCGGGGAGGTTCTGTGGGACCGAATCGTCCGACCCGCGGGTGCTAGAGCGGAAGTCGGTGCCGGACGGAGGGTCGCGGTCGGCGGTCGCTCGGCTGTTCGACACCCCGGACCGGCCGTCCCAGAAGATGTTCAATCAACCGGGCAAGTGGCAGGTACGGGCGGTGGTGAAGCTGGCCGACAAGGAGCTTCGCTCGACCCCGGTGGACGTTCAGGTGGCCCGTCGAGGTGCGGTCTCCGCCAAGACACTGGCCGCGAACCCCCATCTCATGCTCCGGCCGTACCATTCCAGCCCTCTGTCGGACGAGGCGGTCGCCAAGTGAAAGGCGGCTGCAAAGGATCTCGCCGGGTCGAACGCCGAGCGGGTGATCCGCCGAATGTTGTTGCTCAACGAGGTGGCGGCGGTCGAATCACCGACCTGCGACCGTCGGCTGAGCGACGCCCTGGCGGCGGTGGACAAACATCTGGAGGGCGAGTCGTCGGCCGAGCAGGATTTCTTGCGCGGCCGTGTGGCACAACTCCTGTGGCTCCGGTCCGAACGCCTTACGGACGCGATGAAACACGGCAGCCGATACGTGAAGGCGATGCGAGTCAACACGGACGACGGGTGGTGGATGGAGGTGAAGTACGCCGAGTGGGAGAAGGCCAACCCGGACAAGGTCAAAGCCAAAGCCCCCGACCAGAAGTGACCCGCCCAGAGTCGCGGGCCGCGCGCGCGGGGGGGGCCCAACACCCCCCCCCCCCGGGGGGGGCCGGGCCCCCCCCCCCCCCCCCCCCGGACTTTACCGCCCGCCCCCCCC
>CAYMHO010000020.1:21976-38641 GCA_964390195.1 uncultured Fimbriiglobus sp.
TGCAAAGGGGGGGTGTGGTGGGGGAAGTCGCCGCACGCTCGGCGGGCGGTAACTAAGACCGCCCGCCGCGCCGCCGGCGACTTCCCCCACCTCACCCGCCCTTTGCATTTCCCGTCAGCCGCACCGCCCCCGCCGGTATCCCCAACCGCCGGGGTTCGCTCACCGGCAGGGTCGAAGGCCGCAAGGCCGGCACGACCGCACCAGGTTCAACCGCACGACCGGTATTCCTTCACCCCTTTCGCCCACCGGCGTGTCCGGCGGAACCGGATCATCTCGCCGAAAGCGCGGAAAGGTGCGCACCTCCCCCGGATTTTGCACGCTTCCCAGTCCGCTCTGCTTTCGCATGCTCGCGGCGCGGGCATGATGTGCCAAGCACGTCGGGAATCGGCGGCGGACCCGCGGGGCCAAACGGATGGCTCCGCCCGCCGACGGTCACGGTGCGAACCCTGATGCGGAGTACGGATATGAGCATGCGTTGGGTCAAGGTGTGTACGCTGACGGCGGTGGTCGCCGGGGCGTTCGGGGGTTCGGCCCTGATCGCCGACGACAAGAAGCCTGTGGACGACAAGAAGCCGGCCGACGTGGTGAAGCCGGCCGACCCCGGCACCCCGGCCCCGCCGGTGGCCGGCACGCCTGGGGTGGTGGTGGGCGGCGGGTGCGGCCCGGCCGCGGCCGGCGGGTGGACCACCCAGACGGTCACCGTCACCGAGATGGTGCCCACCCAGGTGCAGGAAACCCGCACGGTCATGAAGCCGGTCACGCGGAACGAGACGTACACCGCGTACCGCACGGAGGTGGTGCCGGAGACCCGCACCGTCAACGTGACCGTCAACAAGCTGGTGACGGAGACGGTGAACGAGACCCGCACCGTCAGCCGGCCGGTGACGGAGACGGTGATGGAGACCCGCACCGTGCACAAGCGGGTGCCGGTGACCAAGACGGTGACGGTGAACGAGACGCACTACCAGACCGTCCAGGAGACGGTCATGCAGACCAAGACGGTCCGCGAGCGGGTGAGCGTGCCGGTGACGACCGACCTGGGGCCGTCCCTGATGGACCGGTTCAAGGGGTTCTGCGACCCGTGCTACTGCCCGTGCCCCCGCACCGTCACCCGGTGCAAGAAGGAGACCGTCTGCCGCACCGAGTGCGTGCCGACGACGGTGTGCAAGAAGGTGGCGGTGTGCGTGCCGGTCACCAAGCAGGTGACCACCTGCGAGACGGTGTGCGAGACGGTGCAGTGCCCGGTCACCCGCACCCGCATGGTGTGCGAGACCGTCACCTGCCCGGTCACCCGCACCCGGTGCGTGCCGACGGTCGAGTGCAAGACGTGCACGGTGAACGTGTGCAAGACCGTCCCGTACCAGGCCACCCGGTGCGTGACCGTGTGCGAGCCGGTGTGCGAGACCGTCACCGTGTGCAAGCTGGTGCCCACCCAGGTGCAGAAGCAGGTGCAGGTGTGGGCCGGCGGGAGCGGCTGCGGCACCGGCTGCGGCGACCCGTGCGGCAACGCCTGCGCCCCGGCCTGCGACCCGTGCGCCAAAGGCCCCGGCCTGTTCGACCGCCTGCGGGGTCGGCTGAGCGGGGTCGGCAGCCGGCTCGGCGGGCTGTTCCACCGCGACCGCTGCGGCCCCACCTGCGCCCCGGCCTGCGGGGCCGTGGCGACCGGCTGCGGCGGCTGCCACTAAGCAACAACCCGGGGCCGAGACCTCGTAACACGCGACCCCACCCCGACCCCCGGCCGCACGCCGGGGGTCGGGTCGTTTTCGGGAGGTGTGGACGAGGTCTGGTTCCGCTTTCCCTGCCTCGCTACACTTCCTCCTATGGGGCGGTCGCCGTGCGCTACGGCGGTCGCCCCGCGTTGTTTCCCGCACGGTGCGACGTCATGGCCGACCTGCTGCGAACGCCCCTCCACGCCTGGCACATGGCCAACAAGGGCCGCATGGTGCCGTTCGCCGGGTGGGAGATGCCGGTGCAGTACGCCGGCATCATCCCCGAGCACACGGCCGTGCGGACCGGCTGCGGGCTGTTCGACGTCAGCCACATGGGGCGGCTGGAGTTCACCGGGCCGGACGTGCTGCCGCTCCTGGAAGCGGTGTTCACCAACAGCGTGGCCGGGATGAAAGCGGGGCAGGTGCGGTACGGGCTGGTCTGCCGCGAGGACGGCGGGATGCTCGACGACGTGCTGGTGTACCGCTGGGGGCCGGGCGAGTTCGGCATGGTGGTGAACGCCAGCAACCGGGAGAAGATCCTGGCGTGGCTGGACCAGCAGAAGGGAAGGCTCAGCAACGGCACGGGGGTCGTGGATCAGACGTTCGACACCGCCCTCATCGCCGTCCAGGGGCCGAAGTCCGTCGATCTCGTGAAGGGGCTGTTCGGCGACGACGTGACCGGGCTGAAATACTACTTCGGCACCCGGACCACCTATTGCGACCAGCCGTGTGTGGTGTCTCGCACCGGGTACACCGGCGAGGACGGGTTCGAGGTGAGCGTGCCGAATGCACTCGCCGTGCCGCTGTGGGAGGAATTGATCGCCCGCGGGGCGGTGGCGTGCGGGCTGGGGGCGCGGGATACTCTCCGGCTGGAAGCGGCCATGCCGCTCTACGGGCACGAGTTGAACGAGCAGACCGACCCGCTGAGCGCCGGCCTCGGGTGGGCGGTGAAGCCGGACAAGGGGGAGTTCGTCGGCCGGCAGGCGTTGAAGGAGTTGCCCGACACGCGGCCGGTGCGGGTGGGGCTGGAACTGGATGGCAAGCGGGCCGCCCGCGAGGGGTCCGAGGTGTTCGTGGACGGCAAGGCGCTCGGCACCGTGACGAGCGGCAGCTTCGTCCCGCACCTGCAGAAGTCGATCGCGATGGCGTACCTGCCGAAGCAGTACTCCGCCCCCGGCACGCCGGTGCTGATCGACCTCCGCGGCACGAAGGTGGGCGCGAAGGTGGTGCCGCTGCCGTTTTACAAGCGGGCCAAGTGACCCCGCTTGTCCCCTCTCGGAGCCTGCCATGTCTGCCCGACTCGCCGCCTTGGTCGCCGTCCTCGTCGCCGCCCCGCTGTTCGCCGCCGACCCGCCCGGTCAGGCCAACCGCGACGCCATGAAGAAGCTCGACTTCCTCGCCGGCAAGTGGAAGGGCGAGGCGACCGTCCAGTTCGGGCCGGACCGGAAGGAGAAGCTCACCCAGACCGAAGACGTGGTGTACCGCCTCGGCGGCACCATCCTGGTGGTGGAAGGGGTGGGGACGGGCAAACTGCCCGGCCAGGACAAGGAAGGGGTGATGTTCAACGCCCTCGCCGTCATGTCCTACGACGCCGACAAGAAGGAGTACGCGGTGAGGGCGTACAAGGCGGAGGGGGTGTCGGTGGACGCCTGGCTGAAGATGGGGGACAAGAAGTTCGAGTGGGGGTTCACCGACCCCGGGCGGAAGGTGGACGTCAAGTACGCCGTCGCGCTCACCCCGAAGGGGGAGTGGAACGAGGTGGGCGAAATGTCGCGGGACGGCGGCAAGACGTGGGCCAAGTTCTTCGAGATGACCCTGACCAAGGTGAAGGAATAACCCGAACCGGAGACCGACTGATGAGTAACCCGACCGACCTCCGCTACGCCACCTCGCACGAGTGGGTGAAACTCGACGGCGACGTGGCCACCGTCGGCGTCACCAAGTTCGCCGTCGAGCAACTGACCGAGCCGACCTTCCTGGAGCTGAAGAAGGTGGGGCTGACGGTGAAGCCCGGCGACGAGGTGGGCATCATCGAGAGCGTGAAGAGCACCAGCAGCATCTACGCCCCGGTGGCCGGGCAGGTGGCCGAGGTGAACACCGCCGCGGTGAACGACCTGGCGAAGGTGAACGACGACCCGTTCGGCGCGGGCTGGCTGCTGAAGATCAAGCTGGCGGCGGGTGCCACCCTCGACCACCTGCTGTCCGCCGCCCAGTACGACGCCCAGATCGCCGGGCACTGATGTTCGCCAATGAGCCGCGACCGCGAGGGAGCGGGTGAACGAACCGCTCCCTCGCGGTCGCGGCTCGTTCAGATTCACGTCATCCCCTTCGGAGCCCTGCCTTTTCCATGTCCGCGTACACCCTGAACACCCCCGAAGACGTGGCCGCCATGCTCGCCCGCATCGGCGTGCCGTCGGTCGAATCGCTGTTCGCCAACATCCCGGCCGACGTGCGGTTCACCCGCCTGCTGGACATCCCGCCGGCGCTGAGTGAGATCGAACTGACCGCCCACATGGCAGGGCTGGCCGGCAAGAACGTCTCCTCGGCGGACGCCGTCTGCTTCCTCGGCGGCGGCGCCTACGACCACTTCATCCCGAGCGTGGTGGACGTGGTGGCGTCCCGCGGCGAGTTCTACACCGCGTACACCCCGTACCAGGCGGAGGCCAGCCAGGGCACGCTGCAGGCGATCTACGAATACCAGACGATGATGTGCCAACTGACCGGCATGGACGTGGCCAACGCCAGCCTTTACGAGGGCGGGTCGGCGGTGGCCGAGGCCGTCCTGATGGCCCTGAACATCACCGACCGCAAAGGCGGGGAGGTGCTCATCGCCGAGAGCGTTCACCCCGAGTACCGGCAGACGCTCGTCACCTACCTCGCCAACCTGAACGTGAAGGTCACCACCCTCCCCTGCCCCGGCGGGTTCCTCAACCCGGACGACGTGGCGAAGGCGGTGAACGACAAGACGGTCGCGGTGGTCGCCCAGTCGCCCAACTTCTTCGGCCACCTGGAAGAGATGCCCGAGATCGGGGCGGCGGCGAAGAAGGTCGGGGCCATCTTCGTCGACGTGTTCGACCCGATCAGCTTGGGGCTGGTGAGCAACCCGGCGGCGCACGGGGCCGACATCGCGGTGGCGGAAGGGCAGGGGTTGGGCATCCCGTTCGGGTTCGGCGGGCCGTACCTGGGCATCCTGACCTGCCGCACCGAGTACCTGCGGAAGATCCCCGGCCGGCTGGTCGGCGAGACGACCGACCGCCACGGCACCCGCTGCTGGGTACTCACGCTCTCCACCCGCGAGCAGCACATCCGCCGCGAGAAGGCGACGAGCAACATCTGCACGAACCAGGGGCTGTTCGCCCTGCGGGCGGCGGTCTACCTGACGGCGGTCGGGCCGCAGGGGCTGAAGGAGACGGCCGAGCTGTGCGTGCGGAAGGCGCACCACGCGGCCGAGCAGTTGGCGAAGGTGGGGGTGAAGCCGAAGTGGGACCGGCCGTTCGTGAAGGAGTTCACCGCGAGCGTGCCGGGCGACGTGAACACGCTGCTCGCCGGGTTGCGGGCCGACGGCTACTTCGGCGGCCTGCCGACCGGCCGCTGGTACCCCCAGCACGCCGACGGGCTGACCGTGGCCGTGACGGAGAAGCGGACGAAGGGGGAGATCGACGGTCTCGCCGCGGCCGTGGCGAAGCGGCTCAGTTAGCCCGACGAGCGAGCGAGGGACACCCGGAGGGAATCGCGATGCCAAGCCCGTTCCCCGGCATGGACCCGTGGCTGGAACTGCCGGGCGTGTTCCCGGACCTTCACAGCAGCCTCATCTACCTGCTCCGGGAGGCGATCAACGCGCAACTCCCCGAGGGGTACGTCGCCACCACCACTCAACTGGTGTGGGTCGATCCGGAACTCACCCGCGAACCGGACGTGGCCGCCTACGGTCCGGACTTCCGCCCGGACGGTGACATCGCCGGCGAGCCGTTCGCGGCCGAAGGCATGGTGGCGGTAGCGGCCGAGGCCATCGCCGAACCGTGGGACGAGCCGTATCTGGAAATCCTGTCGGACGAGGGCGACCGGCTGGTGACGGCGATCGAAATCCTCAGCCTGTCGAACAAGCGGGGGGGCGACAACGGGCGGGTCTCGTACCAGCAGAAGCAGAACGAGTTCCGGTTGGGGAACGTGAACTTGGTGGAGATCGACCTGCTCCGCGGCGGCACCCACACCACCGCCATCCCCCTCGCCCGGTTGCGACAGGTGGCCCCGAGGTTCGACTACCACGTCTGCGTCACGGTGATCGGCGACCCGACGCGGTACGAGGTGAAGCCGTTCCTCCTGACCGACCGTCTGCCCACCGTCGTGGTTCCGCTTGACCCCGGTGTCAAGCCGGTGAAGGTCGATTTGCAACCCCTCCTCGATCGGGCCTACGACACCGGCCTCTATTCCCGCCTTGCCCGCTACTCGACCAAGCACCCCGACCCGCCGCTGACACCCGAACAGCAAGAGTGGGCCGAGACCATCCTCCGCGAACGCGGCCTCCTCCCGCCCGCCCCCGAGGGTCTGCCGTGATCGCCTTCGAGTGCGGGTGCGGCGAACCCCTCGCCGCCGCCCCCGAACACGTCGGCCGGAAGGTGAAGTGCCCGCGGTGCGGGGACGTTCAGGCCGTTCCCGAGCCGGAACCGGAGCCGGTCGAGGCCGCGCCGCCGCCGCCGAAGAAGCGGTCCGGCCCGCCCCCGCCGAAGGCCCGCCGGCGGGATGACGACGAAGACGACGAGGACGAAGACGAAGACGAAGAGGACGACGAGCCGGAAGACCCGGTCGAGCGGATGATGGCGAAGGCGCACGCCGACCTGGACGAAGACGAGGCGCGGCGGAAGCGGGAGTGGCGGCCGGTGGTGTTCACCCCCGGCCTGATCGGCGGGCTGGCGGTGTTCATCGTGTTCAGCCTGCTGGCCGTCGTCTGCCTGCTCGCCCTCCTGCTGTACCCGGCCATCGGCTGCCTGTGCGTCGCCTTCATGGGGCTGGCGCGGGCGATCCTGTCGTTCCTCGGCCGCGGGGTGGACTGACCCGGTTCGGTGAGCCGCCTGGGTTCCACCCACCCGGGCGGCTCACGCCGCCGGTTCACCTGTCGGTGCGGCCCGTAGAATGCCCTCGTGATGCCCCCCCCACACCCGTCCGAACCGCTCGTCTTCCTCGTCGGTGCCGGCCCCGGCGACCCCGGCCTGCTCACCCTCCGGGCGGTCGAAATCCTGGCGTCCGCCGACCTGGTTCTGTACGACCAACTGGTCCCCCGCCGGCTGCTCGACTTCGCGTCCGACCACTCCGAGAAGGTGTGCGTCCGCGACCTGCCGGCCACCGCCCAGGACAAATACCCGAGCATCTACACCCGCATGATCGACGCCGCCCGCGCCGGCAAGCGGGTGGTGCGGCTGAAGGGGGGCGACCCGCTGGTGTTCGGCCGCGGCGGGGAAGAGGCGGAAGCCCTGCGGCAGTCGGGCGTGCCGTACGAGATCGTCCCCGGCGTGACCGCCGCCCTGGCCACCGCCGCCTACCTGGACATCCCGCTCACGCACCGGGCGCACACGTCGGCGGTGGCGTTCGTCACCGGGCACGAACTGCCGGGCAAGCCGGGCTGCAAACTCGACTGGGAGGCGCTCGCCCGCTTCCCCGGCACCCTGGCCGTGTACATGGGCATCGCCCGCCTGCCGATTCTGGTGAGCGAGTTGCTGAAGTACGGCAAGCCGCCGGACACCCCGGCTGTGATTGCCGAACGGGTCTCGACCGGCGAGATGCGATCCGTGAAGACGCGGCTGGCCGACCTGGAGGCGGTGCGGCGGGCGGCCGGGCTGGAGGCCCCCGGGCTGATCCTGATCGGCGAGTGCGCCGGCTTCCGCCCGGACGTGTCGTGGTTCGAGGCCCGCCCGCTGTTCGGCCGGCGGGTGCTGGTCACCCGCCCGCGGCACCAGGCCGAGCCGATGGTGCGGGCGCTCGAGCGCCTCGGGGCGGTGCCGGCCGTCCTGCCCACCATGACCATCCGCGACCCGGCCGACTTCGGCCCGCTGGACGAGGCGTTGAACCTACTCCGTTCCCCCGACGGCGGGTTCGACTGGCTGGTGTTCACAAGTACCAACGGGGTCCACGCCTTCTTCCGCCGGTTGACGCACCACGGGCGGGACGTGCGAGACCTGGGCCGGGTGAAACTGGCGGCCATCGGACCGAAGACGGCCGACGCCCTCCGGCACTACCACCTGACCCCGGACGTGGTGCCGGACCGGTTCATCGCCGAGGGGCTGGTGGCGGCTCTGGGGGAGCGTGTGACGGGGCAGCGGGTGCTGCTGGTGCGGGCGAACCGCGGGCGGGACCACCTGCCGACGGAACTGGGCCGGGTGGCGGCGGTCACACAGGTGACGGCCTACGAGCAGGTGGACCAGATCCACCCCGACTCGCCGGCCTTGGCCGCCCTGCGGCGGGGGGAGATCGAGTTCGTCACGCTGTCCAGCTCGAACGTCGCGCGGGGGCTGCTCGGCACGTTCGACGACCACCTCAAGGGGCGGGTGCTACGGGGGGAGGTGAAGCTGGTGTGCATCAGCCCGGAGACGGGCAAGGCGGTGCGGGAGCTGGGCTACCCGGTGGCGGGCGAAGCGACCACCTACACGGCCGAGGGGCTGATCGAAGCGGTTTGCCGTGTGGCCGGTAGCCAGTGGCCGGTGGGCAGAACGGAGAAAGCGGAAGCCGGCGGGGAGAGTTCAGAGGGTGAAGGCGGTTGAGTTCACGCCGGTCGACCGCCTTCTTCCCGTCTGTGCCTTCATCGGCGACCGAGCGCTGGGCACTGCTATTTCAGGTCCTTCATCGCGTTGAACCCGAGGTACCCGGTGACGCCGGCGGCGAGCAGGCCGAGGATGTCGAACACGAAGAACGGTCCGCGGCCGAACGGGAAGCCGGCGATGAGATCGACGAGGAACAGCAGGGCCATCAGTCCGGCCACGCCGAGCGCCCCGTAACACATCACCTTTTCCATGACCGCCCTTTGAAACGACGGGATCCCATCCGCTCGCCGAGAGAGCGGGGCGAACGGCTGGGAAATTTTGGCAAATTGTACGGCCGGCGGCGGAAGGTGCAACCACGCCGGGGGACGAATCGTGAGACCGGCCGGCGGAACGGGCGGCACGAGTCCTATAAGTCGTCAAGTCGGCAAGTATTCAGGTCCTCACGTCTTCGAGCCATGCCGCCCCGACCTGAAGACTTGACGGCCTGACGAGCTGGCGACGTCTCCCTCACTTGCCGACCGCGCTGCGGGAGAGGGCGTGGAACAAGAGATACCGGACGATCGCCCCGTGAACGGTGTTGGACCCGATGGCCGGCTGATCGAACCGCACCTCCATGGGCAGGTCGAAGCTGGTGCGGCCGTCCGGCAGGTCCCGCCACCGCTCTTCGGGGACGTGAATGCCGCGGCCGGACGCCTCCTCCCTCACCACCTGATCCGTCGCCACCGACCGCTGGTCGTAGGTGACCACCTTCCTCCCGGGGGAGGCGAGCTGCTCGCTCAACCGGCCTTCGGTGGAGAACCGGCCGTCGAAGTCGTACACCTCCCGCAGCGCTCCGCTCAGCCCGACCGCATTCTTGAGGAAGGTGTGCATGTATTTCACCCCGGCGCTGAAGCTGGCGGTGATCACGTCCGAGATCGGCGACAGGGTGCGGTTTTCCTGCGGCCGGTGCTTCTTGTGCAGTTCAAACAGGATGTCCTCGATGAGCCGTTTCCAGTGTGTCGGGAAGCCCCCGCACGTGTTCGTGGACGCCAGGTTGAAGATGGGGAAGATGAGCACCATCTTGCGGCCGGACGCGGCCAACTGTGCGCCCACCAGGTCGCAGTAGCGGTACAGCACCCGCCAGTCGCCGTTCTGGGCGGCGTACTGGGCGTCGTCATACCCGGCTCGTGTGGTGGGCAGCGGGTGGAAGAAGATGAGCGCGCGGGTGAACTCCGTCAGGCCGCCGGGCACCACGGCGATGATGCGGTTGGGAACCGCCATCCCGCTGACGGCGAACGCGGTCGCCCGGTACTGCACCTGCCGGCGGAGCGGACCGAGCACCCGGTCGGCCACCACCGTCGTCGGGTCGGCCAGCAGCACCGACACGTCCTGCGGGGCGGACAGGGTGCGAACTTCCACGTTCCCGATCGGCCCGCGAGGCTTGGTGATCGTCGTCTCGATCTCGGTCACGTCGGGGAGGGGCGCGGGCGGGGGGTCCACCTTCTTCGGCGGGTTCGCTTTCTTCCTCGGCGGGCCGGGTGGGGGCGGGGTCGGCGGCAGGTCCCAGTCCTGGCGGAATTCGGCGTCGTGGTGCGCGTCTTTGGACACGGCGGGACTCCGGGGTCGGTGCGACCGGGTGGCGGACATCTCGGCGACGCCCCACCCCGAACCGGACACCCATTCACCGGATTACGGGGCGGGAGCCGACCCCACCTCGGCGGTCACCCGCGGGAACACCTCGGCCGCCTCGTCCACCAGCGCCTGGTACCGCCCGGCGTACCGCGGGGCGAAGTGGATCAGCGTCAACTGCTCGACCTTCGCCAGCCGGGCCAGTTCGGCCGCCTGGTGGGCCATCATGTGCTTGTGGGTGGCCGCGGCCTTCGCCTCCTTGCGGGCGTAGTAGCTGTCGCAGTACAGCCGCCACGCCCCGCGGGCCAGTTTCACCAGCTTCGGCCGCAGGTCGTCCGCCCACAGGGTGTCGGTCACGTAGGCGATGCGTGCCCCCGGCGATTCGACGAAGTACTGCTTGGCCAGCGCGTCGAGGGTGAAGGCTCCGCCCTGGATGTCCAGCCGCGTGCCGCCGGGGGCGTCGGCCCGCAGCAGCCGCAGCGCCTCCTGCACCCACCCGCCGGATTTCAACAGGCCGGCCGCGATCTTGTCCGGGTCCGGGTGGAACCCGCTCCGCTCGGCCAGGGCGAACGCCAGGCACGGGGCGGTGTGGTCCACCGCCACCGCTTCGACTTCCAGGTGTTCGGTGGCGTAGCACACCCGCCCGGCCCACGGTTCCTCTTCCACCTGCGGCTCGGCGAACCGCGTCGCGCACTCCAGCACGGCCGTGCGGCGGGTGCCCTCCTCCAACTCGTGGATGGCGAGTGACAGCTTCTGGAAGGGGAAGAACTGGTGTTCGTAGCTGCGGGCGCGGTCGACCACCCGGCGGATGGTGTTCACCGGGCCGAACAGGTGGAGCGTCTTGTCCTTGTCCATGTTCGCCCGAAGGACGCGATCCAGGCCGACGAAGTGGTCGACGTGGTGGTGGGTGACGAACACCGCCTCCAGGTCACCCAACTCGGCCGCAGTGAGGGCGCAGTTGTCCCCGCCGTCGAACAGCAGGGCGTCGTTCGACCCGGGGTAGTCGAGGTACAGCACCGGGTCGCCGGTGGAGCCGTTCACCAGCCGGACGGCGGAGCAGGCGCGGGCGGGCATGACGCACTCCGAGGGGGTGGAAGACAGGGTATTCGGCGGCGGCGGGGCAGGATTGTCGGACCGGTTTGCCGCGAGGCGAAGACGAGCGGGGTTGGTGCCCGCTCGTCTTCGCCTCGCGGCAAGCCGACCACCCCTTGACCCGCCCGGTAACATGTGCCAACGCCGCGGGCGAAGCACCCGGCGTCCCACGTCTACGATGATCGATCGGCCCCGCCGCGGTTCGTCCGGATTCGTCCGGCCGGGATCGTGCCGCGGGGCCGGTTCCATTCCAGGCGAGCGGCGGCCGTTCGGCCGCTGTTTTTGCACCCCCGGTTCTCACGGCGGTTCGCCCGAACAGCCCGCTCACGCGGGCCGCTCGCCCGGTTGTGAACCTCCCCCGGTCGGGCGTGTCTGATCGGGGCATTCCGTTTCCCCTGTGTTCAGGAAGTGAGAAGACTGCGATGCTGTTCGCCAACGCGGGTGACGGGTGGAGTCTGGGCGGGTGGGGCCTGGCGGCGGTCGGCGCCGCCCTGGGCGTCGTCGCCACCATGTGGGGGAAGGTGAAGGACGTCCTGTGGCGGTGCGTCAGCCTGGTCGTCCAGCGGATCGAGATCCCGACCCAGTCGGCGCACGACGCGGTGACGGCGTACCTGATCGCCCACTACGGCCGCAGCCGCAACTACGACCGCATGTACGGCGCCCAGTGGGAGTTCCACCGGGACGGCCGGTACGGGCTGGTGCCGTACGAGATCTTCGGCCACCGCACCCTCATCCTGTGGAACGGCCTGTTCCCGTTCGTGTTCTCCAACCAGCAGGAGAAGAAGACGAGCGGCAAGAACGAGAGCGGCGGCAACAGCAACGCCACCAAGATCTACAGCACCCTGACGTTCGTGCGGGGCACGCTGAACGTGGAGCGGGTGCTGACCGACGCGTGCACCGCCCGGAACGAGATGAGCTGGGCGAACGAGCAGGCGGAGAAGGAGGCGAAGAGCCGGTTCGTCATCCACCACGTGCCCAAGCGGCAGAACCGGGACGACGACGGCGACGACGACAGCAACGGGCTGGCGTGGTACCAGCAGGGGCACTACCGCCTGCTCGCCCACACGGCCGACCAGCTCGGCAAGCGGCCGACGAACGACGGCAAGGCGCTCGACAACCTGATCTTCCCGCAGCGGGTGAAGGACCTGATCAAGGAGATCGAGCTGTGGCGGAAGAGCCGCGACTGGTACCGCGAGAAGGCCATCCCGTGGAAGCGGGGGTGGATGCTGTACGGCCCGCCGGGCACCGGCAAGACGGCCCTGGCGCGGGCCTTCGCCGAAGACCTGAACATGCCCATCTACGTGTACAACCTGGCCGAGATGGGCAACCACGAGTTCATGAAGGCGTGGGCCGAGATGCAGATGAACGTGCCGTGCATCGCCCTGATTGAAGACATCGACAACGTGTTCCACGGGCGGGAGAACGTGGCCCGCAAGAACAGCGGGTTCGGCCTGTTCGGCATGATGGGGAGCAGCCGGGGCGACGACAACGACAACGACCGCGACCGCGGGCGGGGGTCGTTCGTCACCCCGCTCACCTTCGACTGCCTGCTCAACTGCCTGGACGGCGTCGAGCGGAACGACGGCGTGTTCACCATCATCACCACCAACGACACGACCAAGGTGGACCCGGCGCTCGGCCTGCCGCGGAAGCTGCCGGACGGCACCGTCGAGTTCATCAGCACCCGCCCCGGCCGCATCGATAAGGCCGTCGAACTCGGGTACATGGAAGTCGCCGACAAGAAGCGGATGGCCCGCCGCATCCTCGGGGCCTACGAGCGGGAGTGCTTCGACATGCTCGACTTCGTGGACCGATTTCCGGACCTGCAGGAGACCCCCGCCCAGTTCCAGGAGCGGTGCGCGCAGGTGGCGCTCAAGTGCTTCTGGCGGGAGAAGCTGGAGGGCGAGGAGACCCGGCCGACGCCGAAGGAGGTGGCCGAGGAGCTGCTGCGGCCGTCCCTCAACGGGAAGTGACGACCGGGTGAACCCCGCCTGTGCGGCCTCACACACAGGCGGGGACGCCGGTGCCCGCGGCCACCGCCGCCTTCACCGCCGCCATCGACTCGCGGGCGAACCGCCGCTGCGCCCGCCGGGCGAGCGGGTACATCAGCCGCGTCAGCCAGAACCGCGGGCGGGAGTGGGCCAGGATGCTGTACCACACCGCCCCGTCCGCCGTCTGTTCGATCAGGAACCGCTCTTCGCCCATCTCCACGTGCCCCGGCAGGGTGCCGTAGGCGAACCCGAACCGGGTCGGCTCGTCGATCACCTCCACCACGCGGCAGGCGTTCACCCACCACACCCCGTACACGCGTGCGGCCACGCCCACCACCGTGCCCTCGCGGATGGGGGCGTCGGGCGGGTCCACGATCATCCAGCCGGACGGGAACTGCGCCCACCGCCGCAGCGCCTGAATGGCCGCCGCGAACGCCTCCGGCCCCACGCCCACGGCCACCCGGTAGTGGTCGCCGTCGAACCCCGGCGGCGGGTCGGCCGACTTGGTACACCCGCGGTACGGGTAGCTGAGCGGACACCGGCCCTGCCGCAGCCGCAGGGCGAGCAGGTGGCGATCGGTCGGGCGGCAGAAGGACCACATGGCAGGCGTCCGTGGGGCAGTGTGCGAACCGTGCCGGCGACGGCGGATTAACAGGCGAGGCGTTCGTAAAACACCTCCCCTTCCCTCCCGGATGGTACCCCATGCCCGCCCTCCCCGAAACGGTCCTTCAGTTCGGCTCCGGCCGGTTCCTGCGGGCGTTCGCCGACCTGTTCATCCACCACGGCAACACGCAGGGGCAGAACGTCGGCCGGGTGGTGATCGTGCAGAGCACCGGCGACGGGCGGGCGGGCGGGCTGAACGCCCAGCAGGGGAAGTACCACGTCGTCGTCCGCGGGTTCGAGAACGGCGAGGTGGTGGACCGGGTGGAGGCGTGCGAGAGCGTCAGCCGGGCGTTGCATGCGGGTTCGCAGTGGAACGAGGTGCTGGAACTGGCCCGCAGCCCGCACCTGACCACCATCCTGTCGAACACCACCGAGGCCGGGTTCAAACTGGATGACGGCGACAGCCCGACTGACGCGGTGCCGAAGTCTTTCCCGGCGAAGCTGCTGGCCGTGCTGAAGGCCCGGTGGGAGGCGAACCAGCCGCCGCCGACCGTCGTCCCGTGCGAGCTGATCGAGGGGAACGCCAAAATCCTCAAGGACCTCCTGCTGAAGATGGCCGACGACTGGGGCCACCCGGACGCCTTCCTCGGCTGGCTGGTTCGCACGCCGTTCCTGCACACGCTGGTCGATCGCATCGTCACCGGCACGCCGGCCGACCACCCGCTGCTCGCCACCGACCCGATGGTCATCGTCGCCGAGCCGTTCGCCTTCTGGGCGCTCGAAGACCACCCGAAGTCGGCGTTCAAGCTGACGCACCCGGCGATCACGCGGGCAGCGGACGTGACCCCGTACTTCTTGCGGAAGGTTCGCATCCTGAACGCGGCGCACACGGCGTTGCTCATCAAGGCCAAGCCGCGGGGGTTCGCCATCGTCCGCGACGCGGTGAACGACCCGGAACTGGGGGCGTGGCTGTGGCGGCTGCTGAGCGAGGAGATCGTGCCGACGCTCGAGGGGCGGGTGGACCAGCCGCTGCGGTTCGCCGAGCACACCATCGAGCGGTTCAAGAACCCGTTCCTGGACCACAAGTTCGCCGACATCGCCCTGCACCACGAGAGCAAGGTGAAGGTGCGGCTGGTGCCGACGCGGGACGAGTACGCGGCCAAGTTCGGCAAGCCGGCGGTGCTGCTGAATGAAGTTCTTCAGCAGAGCTAACCACAGAGGCACAGAGACACAGAGAAGGCAGGGATGCAGTGTGAAGACGGAACTCTCCCCTGTCTTCTCTGTGTCTGTGTGCCTCTGTGGTTAGCTCTGCTTCCCTCGGTATGATTCCAGTATCCCCCCGGAGCTCCCGCACATGGCCGACGTCCGCGAAACCCAGTTGCTCGTCATCGGCGGTGGCCCCGGCGGGTACCCGGCCGCCCTGCACGCCGCCGACCACGGCCTGAAAGTGACGCTGGTGGACGAGGACCCGAAACTGGGCGGGGTGTGCCTGAACCGCGGGTGCATCCCGAGCAAGGCGCTCCTGCACGCGGCGAAGGTGATCCGCGAGGCGCACCACGCCGCCAGCATGGGCATCACCTTCGGCGAGCCGAAGATCGAACTGGAGAAGCTGCGGGCGTTCGTGCAACAGAAGGTCGTGGGCAAGCTGACCGGCGGCATCGCCGCACTGGTGAAGGGGCGGAACGCCGAGTACGTCCGCGGGCACGCCGAGTTCCTCGACGCCAACACGGTGAAGGTGACAGGCGACGCCCCGCAGACGATCCGCTTCGAGAAGTGCATCGTCGCCACCGGCGGCGTGCCGGCCATGCCCAAGACGTTCCAGATCGGCGACGACCGGGTGATGGACAGCACCGGCGCTCTGCTGTTGCCCGACATCCCGAAAACGCTCCTGGTGGTCGGCGGCGGGTACATCGGGCTGGAGATCGGCAGCGTGTACGCGGCGCTCGGCACGAAGGTGAGCGTGGTCGAGTTCATGGACGGCCTGCTGCCGATGGCCGACCGCGACCTGGTGACCGTGCTCGAACGCAAGCTGAAGGGCGAGTTCGAGAACATCTACCTGAACACGAAGGTGGCGGCGCTCAAGGCCACCCCCGGCGGCATCGTCGCCGTGCTGGAAGGGAAGGACGTGCCCGGCGAGATCACCTTCGACCGCGTGCTGGTGAGCATCGGCCGGCGGCCGAACACCGCGGGGTTGAACTACGAGAGGGCCGGGCTGAGCCTGGACAGTAAGGGGTTCATCCCGGTGGACGCCCAGCGGCGGACGGTGGTGCCGCACATCTCGGCAATCGGCGACGTGGCCGGCGAACCGGGGCTGGCCCACAAGGCGACGGCCGAAGCCCGTGTCGCGGTGGAGGCCATCCTCGGCGAGCCGGCGGTGTGGGACCCGCGGGCGATCCCGGCCGTCATCTTCACCGACCCGGAAATCGCCTGGGCCGGGCTGACGGAGAAGGAGGCGAAGGAGCGGAACATCCCGCACGAGGTGTTGAAATTCCCGTGGGCGGCGAGCGGGCGGGCGGTGGCGCTCGACATCACCAACGGGCTGACCAAGATGCTCATCGACCCGGAGAGCAAGCGGGTGATCGGCGTCGGCATCGCCGGCACCGGGGCGGGCGAGTTGATCGCCGAGAGCGTGCTGGCGATCGAGATGGGGGCGGTGGCCCGCGACGTGATGGAGAGCATCCACCCGCACCCGACGCTCAGCGAGACGGTGATGGAGAGCGCCGAGTTGGCCTACGGCGGGGCGACCCACGTCGCGAAGCCGAAGAAGGTGGCGAAGTGAACCGGCGAGCCGCGACCGCGAGGGAGCGGGGCAAAATCCCGCTCCCTCGCGGTCGCGGCTCGTTCATTCGCCCCTGGAGCCGCGATGAGTCTTCCAGTTTGCGTCACGTTCTTCACCCACTACGCCGAGTT
>CAYMHO010000020.1:38741-45777 GCA_964390195.1 uncultured Fimbriiglobus sp.
GAGCCGCGATGAGTCTTCCAGTTTGCGTCACGTTCTTCACCCACTACGCCGAGTTGTACGGGGCGAACCTGTCGCTGCTCGCCCTCATCGACGGGCTGAAGCCGCACGGCGTCGAAGCGAGTGTGATTGGCCCGGACGACGGCGACCTGATCGACGCCCTGACCGCCCGCGGGGTGCCGGCCGCCGTGCTGCCGTTCGAGTGGTGGGTCTCCACGAAACGCTCGGCGGAAGCGACGGCCGACCGGGCGTACCGCAACCTGCGACACCTGCGGGCGATCTCCCGCCGGCTCCGCGAGTGGGGCACCGACCTCGTCTACTCGAACGCGTCCGTGTTCAACATCGGGGCGATGGCGGCCGCCGACCTCGGCCTGCCGCACGTCTGGCACCTCCGCGAGTTCGGCCGACAAGATTACGACCTGCTGCCCGACCTCGGCCGCAAGATGCACCGCCTCGGGTTCCTGTCTGCTGACGCCACCGTGTGCGTGTCGCACGCCATCCGCCGGGCGTTGCTCGCGGGGACAGAGCGGCCGAGCATTCATGTCATCTACAACGGCGTCGGCCCGGAAGCGGTGTTCGACGCCCGCAAGCAAGCCGCCGACGCACTCCGCACCCGCACGCAGCCGTTCACGTTCGTGCTGGTCGGCCGATTCCGCGAGAGCAAGGGGCAGCACGTTGCGATCCGCGCGTTCGCCCGGGTGGCGAAGGAGTTCCCGAACTCGCGGTTGCTGATGGTCGGCGGGGCGGGCGGCACCGGCGATCAGAGCTACTTCGACATGTGCGGTTCACTGCCGGGCGAACTGGGCGTCGCCGACCGGGTGGACTTCTGGGGGTACATTCCGGACCCGGAGCGGGCTTTCCTGGCGGCGGACTGTGCCCTGATGTGTTCGCGGAGCGAGGCGATGGGGCGGGTGACGCCGGAGGCGATGTCGTGCGTGCGGCCGGTGATCGGGTTCAACGCCGCCGGCACGAGCGAACTGATTGCTCACGGGCGAACCGGTCTGCTCTACAGCCACGGTGAAACCGGGCTGGCCGAGGCGATGACGCACTACCTGGAACACCCCGCCGACGCGGAGCGGCACGGCGAAGCCGGCTGGGCGGTTGCCCGACGGCGGCACAGCACCGAAGGGTACGCGGAGCAGATCCACGCCGTCATCCGCGGGGTGCTGGCGGATTAGCCGCCTCACCGCAGGGCGGACATCCAGAACTCGTCGTTCTCGGCGCGGGGCAGGTCGGCGTGTGCCGGGTCCAGGCGGGGCGGGCGGTCGGGCAGTTTCTCGTCCAGGTGCCGCAGGGCGTCGGCCAACTCCCCCGCCGTCAGCCGCTGGTGCGGCTTCCACGCCAGGCTGTGCGACACGAGTGCGGCCAACTCCGGCGGCACGTCGGTGCGGAACTCGCCGATCGCCCGCGGGACCGCCGGCACCAGCCCGATCATGCCGGCGTTCAACTGCTGTTCGGTCCACGGCAGCACGCCGGTGATCGCGTGGTACAGCACCACCCCCAGGCTGAACACGTCCGATCGCCCGTCGTCCGCCCCGCCGATCATCAACTCCGGGGCGACGAACGCCGGCGTGCCGACGAACGCCCCGGTGCGGGTGAACCGCGCCGCCGCGGCCGCCTGCGGCCCGCCGAACGCCCGGGCGATGCCGAAGTCCACCACCTTCACCGCCTCGTCGCCGTCGCCGGTGTGCAGGAACACGTTCTCCGGCTTGATGTCCCGGTGGACGATGCCGACCCGGTGGGCGGCCGCCAGTACGTCGGCCACCGCCGCCCCGATCCGCACCGCCCGCTTGACCGCCAGCGGTCCGCCGTCCGACACCTCGCGGCCGAGCGTGTGCCCGTGCAGCAGTTCCATCACCAGGTAGGCGATGCCGTCGGCCGACACCGCCGAGTCGAACACGCGGACCACGTTCGGGTGGTTCAGCCGGGCGGCCGTCGCCCCTTCCCGCAGGAAGCGTTGCAGCTCACTCCCCGAGTCGTTCCCCGGCCGCGGGCGGAACACCTTCACCGCGATCGGCAGGTCGAGCGGCAGGTGGTGCCCGCGGAACACCACCCCGAACCCGCCGCTGCCCAGTTCCTCGTCCAGCCGGTACTTGCCGTCCAGGGTGGTGCCGACCAGGGCGTGCGAGTAGGCGGCGAACACGCGGTTCGTCTGCTCCTGCGCGGCGACCAGGTCGGCGTTCGTTTCCGTCAGCCGCAGGTTCGTCTCTTCCAGTTCGGCGGTGCGGGCTTTCACCCGGTCCTCCAACTCCGTAATCACCCGCACGTTCTCCATCGCCACGGCGGTGCTGTCGGCCAGGGCTTGCAGCATCCGCACCTCTTCGGCGGTGGGGGTGTGCGGCTCGGCCCAGTAGTTGCCGATGGCGCCGATCGGGTCGAGGGTGCGGATGGGCACCATCACCAGGCTCTTCACGAACGTCGGGCGGTACACGTCGTGCGGCACGCGGGGGTCGGTGCGGATGTCCGGGATGACGATCGGCTGGCGGGTTTGCACGGCCAGCCCGCTGACGCACGCCGACATGGGGAACCGCTGCCCCTTCCACAGCGGGGCGATGGCGTCCTCGTCCACGTAGTGGCACAGGCCGCCGTCGCAGATGACGAAGGTGGCCCCGTCGGCCTTGGTCAGCCGGCGGGCGGCGTGGCGGACGATGCCGCGGACGGCTTCCACCGTGCGGGCCATGGCCAGCCGCTGGATGGTGTCGAGCAGGAGGGAGACGGACGACGGGGCGGACACGTCGGAGGCGGTCATGGCACACCTTGCCGCAGCGGGGGGTCGGCGAACCGACGGACGGGGCTGCACCTTTGATGTTACCCGTGCGGCGGAAGGGGTGGTGAAGAATCCGGAGCGGCGGAAGTGCCTGCTCGGACCTCACCCCCCGGCCGCGGTGAAGTGTTCGCCCAACATCCGGTTCGCCTGTTCGGTGTGTGTGACCGGCCAGCCGTGGGAGGCGTCGGCGACCTCGATGTACCGCGAGCCGGGGATGCCGGCGTTCAGCGCACGCCCGGCCGACGGCGGGGCGATCGGGTCGTGGGCCGCGTTCACGATCAGCGTCGGCAGCCCGGCCAACTCGCCCAGCCGCGGGGTCAAGTCGGTCGCCCGCAGCGCCTTCAACTGGTGGTCGGTCACGGGCGGGCTGTCAGCCAGGTCGTGCCCGTAGAGTGGTGCCAGCCTGTCCGCCATCGCGTCCAGGTCGGCCGTGTGACCGGGCGGCAGTACCAGCCCGAGGAACGCCCGCCGTCGCATCCGCCGCGTGCCGATTTTGATTCGCATGCCGAGCCACATCATGCGGGCGGTCATCGGGGCGGCCGTCCTGCTGCCGGTGAACGTGCAGAGCAACGACAAGCTTTTCACCCGGTTGCGGGCGGCCAGGGCCAACTGCACCGCCACCAGCCCGCCGAGCGAGTGACCCACCACGTGAGCGGCGTCCCACCCGGCGGCGTCCATCACGGCGCGGGCGTCGTCGGCCATCTGCTCGACGGTGATCGGCGGGGTGAACGGCTGGCTCTTGCCCATCCCGCGGTTGTCGAAGCTGAGGCAGGCGAACCGGGCGGACAGGTCATCCGTCTGCGGCCGCCAGCCGTCGCCATGTACTCCGACGCCTTGAACGAAGAGCACCTTCGGCCCGGTTCCGGTCACGGTGTACGCCAGCCGGCAGCCGGCGTGTTCGACACTCTGTTCGCGGCGTTCCATCGGGTGTTTCCGGTCATGACACGGTGGGCGAAGGACATGTTGTACAATCGCGGAACGGAACCGCCCGAGAGTTCGCCATGCTCGCCCTTCCCGCCCTGCTCGCCACCGGCCTCAGCTTCGCCGTGCCCCCGCCGGTGCCGCTGCCGGCCGCCCACGCCCACAACGACTACGAACACCCCCGCCCGCTGTTCGACGCCCTCGCCTGCGGGTTCTGCAGCGTCGAGGCCGACGTCTGGCTTCAGAACGGCAACCTGCTCGTCGCCCACACCCCGCTGCGGTGGAAGGCCGACCGCACCTTGCAAACCCTCTACCTCGACCCCCTCCGCGAGCGGGTGAAGCGGAACGGCGGGAAGGTGTTCCCCGACGGGCCGGCGTTCCACCTGATGATCGACGTGAAGACGGACGCGAAGGAGACGTGGGCGGCGCTCGACAAAGTGCTGGCCGAGTACGCCGACATCCTGACGGTGACGAAGGACGGCAAGACGGAGGGGAAGGCGGTGACGGTGGTCATCAGCGGCAACTGGGACCGCGAGGGGATCGAGAAGCGGGCGGTGCGGTACGCGGCGATCGACGGCCGGTCGAAGGATTTGGACGGCGGCAAGCCGGCGGAGCTGATCCCGTGGGTGAGCCAGAGTTGGGCGGTGTTGTTCAAGTGGGACGGCACCGGCGACATCCCGGCGGACGAGCGGAAGAAGCTGCGGGAGTTGGTGGCGAAGGCGCACGAGCAGGGGCGGAAGGTGCGGTTCTGGGCCACCCCGGACAAGCCGGCGGTGTGGAAGGAACTGCTCGACGTCGGGTGCGACTTCATCAACACCGACAAACTGGACGACCTGCGGGCGTACCTGGTGAAGCGGGGGAAGTAGGAAGCGAGAGGGTTCGGTCGCCCCACCCCCGCCGTCCCCGCTCCGCGGGACCGCGACCCCTCCCCAGCGGGGAGGGGTGGGTGTCGTGGGTTCATTCCACCGGAGCAGAAAGTCCGGCCAGGCCACACCCCTCCCCGCTGGGGAGGGGTCGCCGAGGGAACGCAGTTCCCCGGCGGGGGTGGGGACACAACAGGCGACACATTTCCCGCGCAGCATTTCCGCCCGGGCGGGTACTCCCCCGTGTACCCTGGACCGGGAATGAACCGCCACCTGCTCCAGATCGTTCTCAAGCACGCCGACGGGCTGACCGCCGACGCGGACGCCGACGCGCTCCTGCTTCGGCGGTACGTGTCCACCCGCGACGACGCCGCCTTCGCCCTGCTGGTGAGGCGGCACGGGCCGATGGTGTGGGCGGTATGCCGGCAGAGCGTGCCCAACCACGCCGACGCCGAGGACGCCTTCCAGGCCACGTTCCTCGCCCTCGCACAATCCGCCAAGAAGGTCCGCTCCCCGGAGCGGCTGGCCGGGTGGCTGCACGCGGCGGCGGTGCGGATCTGCGGCAAGGCGAAGCGGAGTTTCACCCGGCGGACCACCCGCGAGCGGGCGACCGCCCGGACCCAGAGTGACAACCCGGTGTCAGCGGCCGCCTGGGCCGACCTGCAAGCGGCCGTCCACGCGGCGGTGTCCGGGCTGCCGCCGTCGCTCCGGGCGGTGTTCGTCCTGTGCGACCTGGAAGGGGCGGAACCGGCGGCGGCGGCGAAGCAACTCGGGCTGAAAGCGGGCACGCTGTCGGGCCAACTGGCCCGCGCCCGCCAGCGGGTGCTGGCCGCCCTGACCAAACGCGGGCTGGCGGCCGGGGCGGTGGCGCTCGGCTCGGCCGTGACCGTGCCGGAGGCGTTGGCACACAAAGTGACCGGCGGGACGGTCCCGTCGGCGGCGGTGATCGAACTCGCATCGGAGGTGACGACGATGGGCGTGAGCAAGCTGAAACTGCTGGCCGCCGGGCTGCTGCTGGCCGGCGGGCTGACCCTCACAGGGCTGGGTCTGATCTCGAAGGCAGACGGGCAACCGCCAAGCTCAGGCGGATACCCCGGCGGCCCGCCGGCACCGGGCGGGCTCTCCGGTGGTGGCCCGCCTGGGGGCGGGGTGCCGGGGCCGGGTGGATCGCTGCCCGGGTTGCCCGGTCCGGGCGGACCTGGGATCGGTGGCCCCGGCCTGCCGCCGGGGCCGGGCGGTGGGGGTGACGGTGGCGGAATCGGTGTCGGACTGGGCCGGGGCAGCGGCGGAGGGGCGGCCCCGGCGGCGGGCGACTACCTGTTCGTCGGCAAACCGAACACGGTGGGCGACGTGGCCAAACTGCTGAAGGACAAAGCGACGAAGGGGTGGGAGTACACCGGCCCGCTGGACGTGGACCCGGCCGACCCGCCCAAGGGAGCGGAGTTCGAGGCCATCAGCAAGGACACCCGCGTGGTGCTGGTGTTCAAGAAGAAGCCGACTCCGGGCGGCGGCGGGTTTATGACCGGCGGGCCGGGCGGCGGACTCGGCGGGCCGGGTGGCGGACTGGGCGGGATGGGTTTGACGCCCGGTCTGCCCGCCCCCGGCGTGGGTGGAGGGGTGACGGCCCCGGCCCCGAAGCAGCCGGGCACCGGCATCGGCAACACCCCCGGCCCCGGCGCAAAACTGCCCGGCGGCGTCATGGGCACCGGCCCCGGCCCCGGCTCGACCCCCGCCCCCGGTAGGCCGGGCGGCGACACCGGCCCCCTCAACCCGTTGGGCGACGGCGGGGAGGCGGAGCGGTTCGAAGTGATCAAGCTGAAGAACGCGCTCGCGGAGGATGTCGTCAAGGTGCTGCACGACGTGTTCAACGGGCCGAACAAGGGGCCGGGGCGGATCCGGTTGGTGGCCGACTCCCGGACGAACTCGCTCATCGTGGTGAAGGCGTCGGCCGCCGACCTGGAGGTCATTCAGAAGCTGCTTGCCAAAACCATCGACGTCGAAGGCAAGCCGGCGAAGTGAGCCACCGCACTGGGACCGCGGCCGGGGGGGGGGGGCGGCCCCCCCCCCCCCCCACAAGTTGGGGGGCCCCCCCCACCCCTTTAACCCCCCGCCCCTTTGGTGCCCGCGGGGTTTGGGGGGGGGGGCGGGGTGCCGGGGGGGGGGGCTTGCCGGCGGCGGTCCCGCTTGGGGGTCGCTGATCTCGCGAGGACGCGGCGGTAGTTGACCTAACTCTCGGGCGATCCGTGTTTGCCGAGGTAGACGACGCGGCGGCCGTTGGTGGTGGTGCGGACGGGGACGACGGCTTTAACCTGACGGCCGTAGAGGCGTTAGGATGGGACAGAACGGGAGCGGGGCACGGTTGAAACCCCTCGTGCGGTCCTGTACCGCAGTCGCAGGCTTTCGGAGCGTCGCCCCCGGGCACCGGGGGTAAGCTCTAAGTGGCTTCGGCCGATGGGTTTAAGAGAAGCTCCGCGAGAAGGATTCGAAC
>CAYMHO010000021.1:0-5949 GCA_964390195.1 uncultured Fimbriiglobus sp.
GACCCCCCCCCCCCCCCCCCCCCCCGCCGCCCGGCCCGGCGCCCCCTCCCCAGCGGGGAGGGGTGATGTTGGCTGACACCCGAGGCGGCAAACTCACACCAGCCCGACCAAGTCTCGCCACAGTGCGACCGACACGTCGCCGGGGCCGGTCCGCTTCAACGCCTCTTCAGGCGAAAACCCCTTCCACCGGGCGAGCGCGATTGCCGCGATTGCGGGTGAACGGCTCGCTCCGGCGCTGCACGCCACCAGCGTCGGCACATCCGCCTTCAACAAGCCCGTCAGTGCTTCGATCGCCGCCCGGAGCAACCACGCCGGGTTGCCCTCGTTGTCCACTAGCGGGAACCGCAGGTACACCAGCTCGCGGGGCGGATGAGCCGGCGGTTCGTCCATCGCCAGATCGACCACCGCTTCAATGCCCGTATCGTGAATGCCCCGAAGGTCACGAGCATCCAGTGCGGTACCGATCCACAGCGGCAGGTCGGCGATGCGACGCACGACACCCCCCCTCACACCACCGCCATTGCCAGCACCGCCTTGCCGTCGAACACGGCGCGGCGGGCGAACGCGGTCATCGTTTTCAGCACTGCCTCCACGCCGGGTGTGTTCCACTCTTCGAGCGCTTCGCAGGCGGCCCACTGGCGGGCGAGCGGGCGGAGGGCGGTCGGCGTCACCCCGGCCAGCGATCGCACCAACTCCGGGTGAACCCGCCAGACGCTCACCGACCCGTCCTCCGGGTCCGAGTCTTCAAACAGCAATTCCGACGCCGAAGAGTTGTCGGCTCGCAAGAGCGCCCACAACGCCTCCACCGCCTCGTCGTCCAGTTCGGCGAGGTCGAGGTGCGGCCAGTCGTCGAACCCGTGCAACTGGCACACGATCGACGCGACGTCTGCCGCCTCGGCCGGGTCAGCGATGAACCAATCACAACTCACGGGTCGCACTCCGTTGCGAACCACTCGGAACCGCCCGCGGAGCGGGCGGCGACTATTGGTGCCGCTTCGCCCACTTGTCGGCCTTCCGTCGCATGATCCACCGCACCCCGCGGGGCCACGCCCGCCGGCCGAACCACAGCCACCAGCTGACGAACCCGACCGCCCGCTCGCGGGTGTTTTTCCGCAGGCTCTTCACCACCGCGTCGGCCACTTCGTCGGGCGGCTGCGCCCCCTCGAAGTCCAGATACACCTTGCCGTCGTTGCGGATCAGGTGGCGGTTCAGGTCGTCCGACTTCACCAGCCCCGGCAGCACCAGCAGCACGTCGATGTCGTACCGGGAGAACTCGGCCCGCAACGCCTCCGTCAGCCCGACCAGGGCGTGCTTGCTGGAGCAGTGTTCCGGCAGGCTCGGAATCCCCGCCCGCCCGCAGATGCTGGCCAGGTTCAACACCGCCGGCTGCCGCCCGGCCGTCGCACTCGCCAACAGGTGCGGCTGGCACAGGCGGATCAACTCGGCCGGGACGAAGAAGTTCACCTCCATCACCCGGCGGTAGATCTCGGGCGTGCTGGTGGCGAACTCGCCGAAGCTGGCGATGCCGGCACAGTTCATCAGCACGTCCAGGCCGCCGAACCGATCCACCGCCGCGTCCACCACCCGCTGCCGCTGGTCCGGGTCGGTCAGGTCGGCGGCGACCGGCTCGGCCGTCCCGCCGGTGGCGCGGATTTCGCTCACGAGCGAGTCCAACTCACCCGACGAACGCGCGGTGACGGTCAGGTTTGCACCCAGCTTTCCCAACCGCACGGCCACCCGCCGGCCGATCCCGCGGGATGCGCCGGTCACGAGGATGGATCGGCCTTTCAACTGACGCGGCATCAATCCGGACCGGGTTTCGGTGAAGTTCCGCCCGAGTGTGATGATACGCCCTGAGGTGGGGGTGGCACCACTCCGACCGGCCGGGACGGGTAGATGTGGGGAAAAAACGAACCCGCGACCGGAAGGCCGGCCGCGGGCAAGGCAGTTTGGGCAAAGGCGGGTGGGTTTACGCCTTCGCCTCGTCGGTCGATTCGGCGGCTTCGGTCGCCTCGGCCTTCTTGCCGGCCAGTCGGCGGCGGGCGATCAGCCCGGCGGCCCCGATGACGAGCAGCACCACGCCGGCGGGAGCCGGAATCGGCTGTTGCGGGACGATCTGGTCCTGGGCGGTCGGGCTGTACAGGCCGACGAGGTCCCACTTCTTGTCGATGTCCGGGATGCTGCCGTCCCCGATGGTGTTCAGCCACCCCTGGGCAATGCCGATGGACGACGGGTCGCCCGGCCCGATGGCGGTGAAGTTGCCGCTGGCCAGGTTGTTGGCGTCCGGGTCGTAGAGGATTTCCCACAGGGCGAGTTGGAAGGCGGCGCCCTTCTCGGCGTCGGTGGCCACGTCATAGAAGCGGTCGTACAGCTCCTGAATCTTGGACAACTTGGTCGCGTTCCCGGTCACGTCCGGCAGGTCAGACACGGCCACCGGGGTGAACTCGTACACGCCCGTCGCCCCGGTTTGCGGGTTGGCCGGGCTGACGTCCTGGAAGAAGTCGGCGCAGAACGAGCGGAACGAACTGCCCAGCGCCAGGCTGGTGGTGTTGGTGTTGACGTTGAAGTTGAACGGGCCGACCGGACTTTCGAACGCGCGGGTGTCGCCCCCTTTGGTGGCGGACACGTTGATCTGTTGGGACGGCGCGGTGCCGGTGAACGTGACCACGATGTCGGCCTTCGCCGACGTGGCCGCCCACCCGACCACCAGGGCCGGCAGAGCCAACTTGATCAACCACTGACTGGCCATCGGAGCTTCCTCCTGTTCACCCCGGCGGTCTCAAGGGGCGACGTTGGGCGAGAGACCGGCCACCCACGCAGGCGATGTGCCAACGTGATTTTCTTGTGATACGGTAGCGATCAAACTGGGCAATTTGAAGAGAGATTCCGGCCGACTTCTCCATTCGGCTCAGCTTTCATCCGACACCATACGGTTTTCCGACGCCGGATGTAAACCCCCACAGACGGGTGTGAATCGTCGGCTGTGAGCAACAGTTTACACTTCCCGTCACGCCCGAACTCGGACACGCGTTCGCCTTCGACCGACAGCGAAACCGCCGCCGACGTCGTGCATGTCCATAGCCCGGCAAGCATTGCGGCGGATCGCTCGGCCGCCACACCGGACTGCGGCACGCCCGGTGCTTACCGGTTCCCACCGAGGAGTCCTCCAATGGAGCACCGACGTGAGCCACACCAAGAAGACCGACAGTGAGAAACTCATCGACCTGCCGCCGGCCGGCCCGCGGAACCCCGACCCGATCAGCGACCAGCCCGGTTCTCACCCGATCGAGACGGGGGTGGGGGCGGTGGTCGGCGGGGCGCTCAGCGGGCTGGCGGTGGGTGCGGTGGGCGGGCCGGTGGGGGCCGTCGTCGGGGCGATCGCCGGCGGGGCGGTGGCCGGCGGGCTGGCCGGTAAAGGGCTGGGCGAGTTGATCGACCCGACGACCGAGGACAACTGGATTCGCGACCTGATCGCCCGTCAGCCCGGCCGTACGACCGAGTGGACTGACACCGCCCGCCAGGCGTACCGCTTCGGCTGGCACGCCGAGGCCCGCTTCCCGAACCAGACGTTCGCCCAGTGCGAATCGGCCCTGGAGCAAGAGTGGCAGGCGCGGAACTGGGCGTTCAAGTGGGAGGACCACCGCGACCAGGTCCGCGACGGGTTCGAGCAGGGCCGGGACGTGAACGGCACCAACGACCGCCGCTAGAGCAGCCGTCCGCCGCCGAGCCGCAGCTGCACGCCGGCCGTCGCCTCCGCCTCGACCGGGTTGTGGGTGACGTGCAGGACGGTCGTCTCGCGGAGCGCCCCCAAGACGGCCATCAGCCGCTCGGCGGTCGCCACGTCCACGGCGTTCAGCGGTTCGTCCAGCAGCAGCACCGGCGGGCAGAAGGCGAGGGCCCGGCCCAGTGCAACCCGTTGGGCCTCCCCGCCGCTCAGCCCGACCGCCCGGCGGTTCAGCAAGCCCGTCAGTCCGAGTTGCCCGGCCAACTCTTTCACCCGGCCGTCGACCTCCGCCCTCGGCCGCTTCCGCACGCTCAGGGCGAAGGCCAGGTTCTCACGCACGGTCAGGTGGGTGAACACCGCGGCATCTTGCGGGACGTACCCGACGTTCCGCGCCGCGGGCGGCAGGGCGGTCACGTCGCGTCCGGCGAGGGTGATCGTCCCGGCGGTCGGCGTCCGCAGCCCGGCCAGACATTCGAGCAGCGTGGTTTTCCCGCACCCGGTCGGGCCGGTCAGCACGGCGTAACTTCCCGTCGGCACCGAAAACGTGATGTCGGTAAGAGCGAACCCGCCCTGCCGGATGCCCAACCCGCGGACCGCGATCATGCCGCACCCGCCTTCACCCCGAACGCCCGCAGCACCAGCAGGACCCCCACCGCGACGGCCACCAGTAGCAGCGACACCGCCACCGCCGCCTCCACGTTGCCGGCGCTCAACTCCAGGAAGACGGCCGTCGGCATCACCTCGGTGCGGTGGCGGGTGGCCCCGCAGAAGACCAGCACCGGCCCGAACTCGCCGAGCGCCCGCGCCCACGCCAAGGTGAACGCCGACAGAAGCCCGCGGCGGGCTTCGGGGAGTGTGACCCGCCAGAACGCGCCGGCCCGCGTGCAGCCGAGTGTCCGGGCGATGTCCTCGGTGCGGGGGGTAACGGTGTCGAACGAGACCCGGAGCGTGCGGACGGCGAGTGCCGTGACGACGGTGAACTGGGCCAGCACCACCCCGGCGACGGCATACGTGACGGGGAACGCGGACACCTCGAACCACCGGCCGGGTACGGTTTGGAACAGCAACAGCAGGCTCAACCCGACGACCAGCGGGGGCAGCACCACCGGCACATCGACCAGCAGTTCGACGACCCACTTGCCGGGGAACCGCACCCGCGACAGCAGGTACGCGAGCGGCACGGCCACCCACAGGGCAAGAATCGCAGCCGCCGAACTGCTGAGCAGGCTGAGCCAGACGGCCGAACGGATGGCCGGCGAGTCGAGGGCGGCGAGGGCGTTAGCGGGCGAGGTGTGACACAGATCGACCACAAGCAATGCGGCGATGAGCAGGACGTACACCCCGCCGAGCAGCCCGAGGGCGACGACGAACGGGCGGTCGGACTTCGGGGTCATGGGGTGGTGAACCCCGCTCGGCGGAAGCGTTCGCGGCCGGGGCCGGTCAGGTACGCCACGAAACGGCCGGCGGCTTCCGCGTCCGGCGACTGGGTCAGCACGCCCGCCGCGATCGTTCCGTTCACCCCGTCCAACTCGGTCACCGTCAGCACGGTCTGCCCGCGATAGCCCGGCCCGGCCGCCACCGCGTCCCACACGACGGCCGCATCGACACTGCCGATCTTCGCCGCGTTCGCCGCTTCGGTCACGGTCAGCACGTCCTTCACCCGCGGCGCGAGGGTGTACCACTGCCCCGTATCGGCCAGGTGTTTGCGGGTCAGTTTGCCGACCGCCGCCGCCTCGTTCGGGATCGCCACCCGCACCCCGTCGGCGTACAGGTCGCCCCAGTTGGTGATTCCGCGGGGGTTGTGCGGGTTGAGCAGCACCACCGCCCGCACGCGGGCCAGCGCGCTCCATCCGTTCACCAACCCGAGGTCTCGGGCTTGTACCAGGAAGCTGTCGTCGGCGGGGATGAGCACGTCGGCCGGGCGGTGCGGGGCGGGAAAGCGTGCGGTCGTGACCAACTGCTCGGACGGCCCCCAGTCGATGACCACCATCCGCCCGGTGTCGCGGGTGTAGTCGGCGGCGACGGCTTCGAGCGGGATGCGAACGGTCGGGGCGGCGAGGACGACCAGCGGGCGGGAAGGGGAGGGCGGACGGTCACGCAGGGCGAGCGCGAACACCACACACGTCAGCACGACGAGCGAAGCGACGGCGACGACAGCGGAGCGCGGCATGGGGGAATGATAGTGGTCTGCTCGCCCCGCGAGCGGTCCTGTTTTACCCGCTCGC
>CAYMHO010000021.1:5959-27915 GCA_964390195.1 uncultured Fimbriiglobus sp.
CGTCGTCTACGGGGGTGAGGGGCATGGTGGGTGGTTCGTGGTCTCCTCGCGCGGGGTCCGGTGAGGTCGGACGCTCACGCTGGGCGAGCAGACCACTTTTCAGAAGTCCAGTGCCAGCCGTGTGCCCAACGAGTGGATGGCCCCCCGTGCCAGTGGGTTCACCCCGCCGTCGCGGTACAGGTAGTCGTAATTCACCTGGAGCCGCACGTTCGCGTTCCAGTACCACGTCAGCCCGAGCGTGGCCGTGCTCACCCGCCCGCCGTTGACGCCGCGGCTGTCCAAATCCAGGTGGCTGAACCGCCCGCCCACCTCCCACCCGCCCCAGCTTCCGCTCCGCGGGTCGAACGTCCGCAGTGGTGTCACCCGCTTGAACGTGGCGGTGGTCGGATCCCACGCCCGGTGTTCGCCGGTCAAGAAGTACGTCGCCTGTGAGTAGAACCCGTGGTACGCGACGGTGCCCGCTGGCGTGTGGGCGAGGCGGCTGGTGGTGAACTCGCTCGACACCGTCAGCGGGCCAGACGCGAACGCTGATTCCAGGTTGAACAGCGTCTGGCTGTCGGCGGGGATCACGCCAGTATCGGCGACCAGATTCAGCAGACCGAACGGGGCGTTGCGGACCCCGCTTCGGGCGACCACTCGCACGCCGTCGCCGGCCGCGTCCCGGTGGCTCATCGCCCCGCCGACGTGCCAGTACGTTTGCACGTGCGGCAGCCACACCGGCAGCGCCGCCACCCGCCCGGTGATGGCGTACTCGCCCGCCCCGGCACCGAACGCTTGCGAACCGGCCACGTTCTTGTACACCCCGACCGCCGTGAACACGCTGTCGTTCGCCCAGGTGCGGAAGGTGCTCACCCCCGGCGAGCGGCCGACGTTCTGCCCGGCCGGCAGGCTGAAGTCGGCCAGCACGGACCGCTCCAGGAACGGCAAACCGCTCGCGGAATCCAGCCGTTCCAGGCTGAACCACTCCTTCTGATTGCCCACCCGCAGGTTGCCCACCCACGGCACCCGCTTCACCGTCAGGTACGCATCGCCCGGCACCGGCGAGTTGGTCCCGCCCGACCCCACGCCGTTCATGAGCTCCACTTCCAACCGGTAGTCGAACGCCTGCTCGTAGTCGCCGTCGAACAACAGCCGCACCCGGCGGGGATTGACCCCGTCGGCGAACCGACCGACCCCGCCGGGGAAGTCCTGCACCCCCCGCCCGCCGGAGTAGAACGCCGCGTCGTAATGCACCATCCCGCCCAGGTGGGCGACGAACTCGCGGTCGGCGGAGCGGAGGTAGCAGCCGTCGTTCCAGTACGGTTCGAGGGCGAGCGAGCGATCCGCCGCCGGCGGGATGGTGACTGGCGGCGCGTACACCGTGTTCAACGGCGGTGGCGGCGGGTACGGGTAGGGGGGGTATTCGGCGGGCGGCGGGAGGGGCTTCGATTCGGCGGACGGCTTCGACGGCACGTTCGGCACGTCGGGCAGGGGCAGCGGCAACCCGGCGGTGCGAGAAGTCACCGGCCAGTGGCGGTCCGGCGGGTCGGTCTGCTGACCGAAGGCGATCGCCCCGGTGAGCACCGCGGCGACGACCAGCATCGGGCGGACGAGTGCCGGCATGGTTCACCCCGCGGGACGGAAGCGAACAGGGTATGCCGGGAAACGGGGCAAGGATCAAGGCGAGGTGGCGGGGGTGAGGTGCCACAAAAAAGGCCGCGGCCCGTGGGGTGGTCCCACGGGCCGCGGCGGTTGCTGCACTGGTCGATCAGTTGCCGGTGCCCAGACCGACGCCCGCCCCGGTGGCGATCGCTTCCTCTTCCGTGGTGATGATGATCCGCGGGGTCACCATTAGCATCAGGTGGCGGGTGTCACGCCCCACCCCGGTGTTCTTGAACAGCCGGTTCAGGTACGGCACCTGCGACAGCACCGGCGGCCCGAACTCGTTCCGCCCCTCGCTCATCGTCTTCAGCCCGCCGAGCACCACCGTCCCGCCGTCCGGCACCACCACCGTGGTGTTCACGCTGATGGTGGTGAAGCTCGGCTGCTGGAAGAACTGGGTGAACGGGATCGGCGTGCCCTGGCTGCCGCCCTCGAACACCGGGGTGATGAACGCGGTGATCGGGAACAGCGGGACCAGCGCGTCCGGGTTGTTCTCGGTGAACTGGAGCGGCAGGGTGAGCCGCACGAACCGCCGGTCGGACGACACCACCGGCTGCACCCCGAGCGTCACCCCGAGCGGGACGGCCGTGTTCTGCGGCAGGTAGACGAACTGCCCGCCCACGTTGAACACCTGCAGGCCGAGGACGAAGAACTGCTGGGTGGTCACGCTCACCGTGGCGAACTGGCCGTTGAAGCAGGTGATCTTCGGGGCCTGCATGATGTTCGACCGCCGGTCGCCGGCCGCCGCTTCCAGGAACATGAACACCTGGATGTCGTTCAGGAACGCCAGCCCGAGGTTCAGCCCGCCGTTCCCGTTGCCGGGGTAGTTGCCGAACGGCGGGGCGGAGAAGGCGTAGCTGCCCGGGCGGATGGGGATGTCCAGGTCCGGGGTGAACCCGCCCTGGGCCGGGTTCCACCCGGTCACCACGTTGTTCACGCTGATGTCGTTCAGGAACGGCGTCGGGCGGAACGAACTGGTGGTCAGTTGCGGCTCGAACCGCTCGGTCTTGCTGTTCGTCTTGATGTTCATCTGGAAGTCCACGCCGATCCGCTCGTAGAACGCTTCGGACAGCGAGATCAGCCGCACCTCCACCGACACGCTCAGGTCCTGCAACCGCCGCAGCGACTCGAGCAGGTTGTTCACCTCGGTGATCACGTCGGCCGTCTGGTTGACGACCAGCGCCCCGCCGATGTCGTAGTACGCCAGCCGGCCGGCCCCGCCCTGTTCATCCCAGGTGTGCGGGCGGACCATCCCCTTCACCAGCTTCATCAACTGCTCGCTGTGGTTGGCCTTGGACGGCGCCAGGGTGGCACTCGCCCCGACCACGTGCCCCTGCCCGCCGACCGGGTTGTTCTGCAGGGTGCCGCCGCCGCCCATCGCCGGCGGGACGATCCCGCCCCCACTCACCAGTTGGCCGTTGCCCATCGCCTGCTTCTGGATCGCCGTGGCGGCGTCCACCCACGGCTGGGCGGGGGTGGCCACCCGCTGCAGGGTCTTCTCCAGCGACTGCGACTCGGGGATGGCGAAGTCGGGGATCGGCGTCACCAGTTCGGTCACGCTGAACACCTTCGTGTACATCCGCCCCTTCGCCTTCTTGAGCGTCGTCACCACCACCATGTCGTTCTCGACCAGGTACTGCAACTGGTGCTTCTCGAGCACCACCTGCATGATGCTCCGCATGGAGATCGGCTGGACGATCGCCTCGCTCACCAGCACCTTGTCCAGCTCGATGCCGGCGGCCGCCATGGCCGGCTCGTCCACCGACATGTTCATCTGGGCGGTGTCGGCGAACTTGTCCAGCACCTCCCGCAGGCTGGCCTGCTTGAAGCTCACCTTCATCGGCCGGTCCAGCTTCAGCTCGATCTCCCGCTCGACGGACGTCTTCGGCCGCATGTACACGTCGTCCCCGCTCGGCCGCCCGCGGGTCTTGGCCGCCCGCATCAGGTCGAACTTGATCGGGTCGTTCACCGGCACGTCGCCGACCGTGTCCGCCGCGTTCAGCCCGCCGAGCACGGCCTCCTCGTTGTTCGCCTTCAGCCGGTTGGCGTCGTCCTGCCGGCGGTTCCGCCGGGCCAGGTCGTGGATCAGGTTGAGCGTCGGGTTGTCCGGGTCGAGGGTCTTCGCCTGCAGGGCCAGCTTCTCGGCGTCGGCGAACTGCTTCTTGTCCATCAGCTCCTTGATGTCGCCCACCCGCTTGGCGATCTCCTCCTGCTTCTGCTGCTCCGCGCTCGCCTTGGCGATGCGGGTCTCCATCCGCTCCTTCTTGTCCTTCACGTCCTTCGTGTACAGGTCCACCTGCCGCTTGATCAGGCGGAAGTTGTCCAGCTTCGCCTCGATCGGCTCCAGGATGGCCTTCTGCCGGGCCGGGGTCAGTTTGCTCGCCTTCACCTTGGTCGCCAGGTCGGCCAGCAGTTGCACCGCCTGGTCGGTGTCGCCCTGCTCGAACAGCTTGAGCGCCCGCGACTGCACCTGCAGGCTCTCGGCCCGCAGCTGCTGGGCCTCCGCCTCGACCGTCGATTTGGCCGAGTCGATGGCCCCGGTACTCGGGGTGGACGGGATCAGGTTGCCGGCGGACGGCGGGGTCGGCTTGACCGGGTCGGCCGGCTTGGCCGGTTCGACCGGGGCGACGGGCACCTGTGCGGCGGCCAGTTTCTCCGCCACGTCCTTCCGTAGGGCCTTCGCCTCGTCCTTCTTGCCTTCCGGCAGGCTGCCGTCGTCGATCTGCGCGAGGATCCGGTCGGCGTAGTCGTACTGCTTCAACGCCACCTTCTCCGCGGCGGCGGCCAGGGCCTGCACGCTCTCCTTCGACTTGGCCGCCTTCCGCTCGGTGTCCACCGCCACCATCAGCTTCTGGGCGTCGTCCTTCAGCCCGTACTCGTTGTGAGCCTGCACGGCCAGTTTCATGGCCATGTCGTGCTCGCCCTTCTTCAGCAGATCGCCCGCCTGGTCGAGCAGCTTCTTCCCTTCCTCCGCCTTCTTCTTGGCGGCGACGGCGGCCGGGTCCTCGACCGGGGCGACCGGCTTCGGCAGTTCGGCCTTCGGTTCCGCTTTCGGCTCCGGCCTCAGGTCCGGCAGGGCGGGCAGCTTCGGCGAGTCCACCTTCGGCTCGGGCAGCTTGTCGCCCTTCGACTCGGTCGGCAGTTGGAGGCCGGGCACTTCCACGTCCACCGGCTTCGGGGGCGTGATCGGCTTGACCGGGTCGGCCACCTTCGGCGTGTCGATCGGCTTCGGCAGTTCCGGCGTCTTGACCGGCTCGGCCGCTTTCGGGGCGTCCGCCTTCGGCGCCTCGATGGCCGGCAGGACCGGCAGCGGGGCGTCGGACGGGCTGGCCTGGGTGACGTCCGCCCGCACTTGCAGCGACGCCTTCTTGACCGCGTCGATTTCGATGTCCACCTCACCCGCCCACAGGTCGAGGCTGACGACCAGTTGCTTGGCGTCGCTCAGGGCCAGGTCGGCCTTCTGGTACTCCTTCTTGGCGGCGAACCCCTTGGCGGCCGCCACCAGCCCGTCCACCTTCGTCTTGCCGCGGGCGGCCAGGTCCTGCATCCCCTTCTCGGGGCTGTCCTCACTGAACCCGAACGTCACACCCATCGTCGAGGCGTCGGCGAACTTGGCCCGCGCTTCGGCCAGCTTCCCTTCGTTCATCAGTTTGCGGCCGGCCACCACCATCGCGGACGCGTCCGCCTTCTTCGCGGCGGTGGCGCCACCGGTCGGGCCGCTCGGCTGGTCCAGTTCGAACTTGGCCGGGCGGACGCCGGTCGGCTTGGTCGCCGCCGGGGCGGTGCCGCGGGCGTCGGCCGTCACGAGGCCGGGGTTGCCCTTCCGCAGGGCGGCGCGGGCGGTGTCCACCTCCCGCTTCAGCGCGTCCGGCTTGTCGGCGAACACGTTGATGCCGTCCACCCAGTCGCCCTTGCCGGCCAGCGTCATCGCCTTGTCCAGGCGGGCGGCCGCGGCGTCCAGGTTGGCCAGCTTCTCGGCGTCGGACTTCCCGCCCTTGTTCACCAGGTCGCGGGCCTCCTTGGTGAGCTTCTCGGCCAGTGCCTTGTCCGCCTTCTGGCGGGCGGCGTCGGCGTCCTTCAGCAGGGCGGCCGGGGTGTCCCCGAAGAGACCCCACTTGCCGGTCGGGTTGGCCGCGTCCGCCTGACGGGCGTACCCGGCGGCGGAGTCGTATTTACCCTCGCCCAGCGCCTGACGGCCCAACTTGAGCAGTTGGGTCGGGTCCTGGGACTGTTGCTGCTGGGCCTGCGTCTTGGACGCGGGCTGTTGGGCGAAGGCCGGCACCGCCAGCGATCCGGCCAACACCGGCGCGAGCAGCATCCGAGCCGCCAGCGCCTTCCACCCCCATTTGTTCGCCTGGAGCACCATGGCCTCCTTCCCCTCCGTGTCGAAGACCGAACGTGAGTGCCGACACCCCCCGCACGCCACTCCGGCCGCGGTCCCCCGACCCCGGCCGAGCCGTCCGCCTGAATTCCGGCCGGCCCTCAGGCGGGCGGCCGTGGCGCAACTGGAGAGTGTGTGTGAGCGGCGGGCTGATACCCACCACCGCGACGGGGGTCAAGCGCTCTCCGGGCGAAAACCGGCCGCACTTCAGCGTTTTTCTCGCGCCGCCGGGGTTTGGGTGTTAACTTAAGGCAACGGGAGCGTTCTCACTGGAACTGACGGACTGGGCAACCCGGTCCGGAATCCGCTGACTGAAGAGGTGTCTCATGCGTGCGCGGGTCGCCGTGCTGATGCTGCTGGCAGTGAGTGCCACCGCCCTCGCCCAAGGGCAGGGGAAACCGGAGTGGGCCGCCGCCCACGACCTGAAAGTGCGGAAGGGGAAAGAGACCGACTGGGACAAGGCGCTGAAGGTGGGGGTGGAGCTCTTCAAGGACACCACCGCCGACTCGGTGGTGGCCATCACCGCCGCCGGCCAGATGGCGGTGGTGCCCGGCGAGTTCGCCGCCGAGAAGACGTCCGGGTATGTGACCGGCCTGTCGTTCAAGGCCCGCACCGCCGACGAGGACAAGTTCACCGACACCACCACCCTGTTCGGGGTGGAGGTGTTCAAAGGGGTGTGTGGGAAGCAGGTGCTGTTCGTGTCCGACCGCGGCGGGCTGGCCTTCTTCCCGGGCAGCGGGGGCGACGGCAAGGAGCCGCAGTTCCAGTACGGGCTGAAGCTGAAGGTCCGCAAGCCGGGCGAGGACAACTTCGAGAAGGCGAAGGCGTTCGGCCTGGAGGCGTACAAGGACAACAACACCGGCGGGCTGGTGTACGTCACCGACGGCGGGCTGATCGCCACCGCCGGGAAGGTGCCGGACAAGGCCCCCGAGGGCAAAGAGGTGAAGTCGCCGAAGCCGCTGTACGGGCTGGAGGCGAAGGCCCGCAAGCACGACGAGACGGAGTTCAGCACCGCCCAGAAGTACGGCATCGAGGTGTTCCAGGACGAGCACACCGGCACCCTGATTTACATCAGCGAGACCGGGTCGGTCGCCGCCGTGCCCCCGCCGGGCGAGATCAAGAAGGGGCAGAAGCTGCAGTGGATGCACGCCTTCACCCTGAAGGCCCGGCCGGGCGGCGAGGCCGACTTCGCCAAGGCCCGCAAGTACGGGGTTGAGGTGTTCAGCGACCGCCACACCGGCTACCTGGTGTACGTGAACGAGGTGGGGAACATCGCGGTGCTGCCGAAGAAGTGAGTTCCACCTGACGAGCCGCGACCGCCAGGGAGCGGGTGTTCGAACACCCGCTCCCTGGCGGTCGCGGCTCGTTCATTCCCCCGCCCATTGGGGCGGCGTCACCTGCCCGTTCGCCGCCAGCGCCCGCGCGCTCACCTGCAGCACCCGCAGGAAGCCCTCGCTGTCGGCGTGGTCGAACGCGCCGATCGCCTCCATGCTGGCGTTCGCCTCCGAGTACATCTGGTGCGGCACGTCGGCCGCGCTCTCGAACGTCGCGCTCCCCTTATACAGCGTCAGGCTGACGGTGCCCGTCACCAGGTTCACCACCGGCCGCATCGCCTCGCGGGCCATGTGCGTCGCCAGGTCGAACCCGTACCCCTGGTAGATCTGCTTGGAGACGAACAGGGAGAGTTGGTCGAACAGCTCCCGCGAGCGGCGGTCGATCACCAGTTGCAGCAGGTACGAGTACGCCGTGCCGAGCAGTTCCATCCCCGGCGCTTCGTACACCCCGCGGCTCTTGATGCCGACGAACCGGTTCTCCACGAGGTGCGTGCAGATGCCGACGGCGTTCCGCCCGCCGATCTCGTTCGCCTGTTGAATCGCCTGGAACGCGGTGGTCGCCTTGCCGTTGATCGACACCGGCCGGCCCTTCTCGAACCGCACCGTCACGGTTTCGGGCTTGTCCGGGGCGTCCTGCGGCTTCACCCCCATGCCGGGCGTGACGAACCACGGCGATGTGGTCAGGTGTTCGAGTTTGCCCGCCTCGTGGGTTAACCCCAACAGGTTCGCGTCGGTGCTGTACGGGGCGTCCTTCGTGGCGGTGATCGGCAGCTTGTGCTGGTTGCAGTAGTCGATCATCTCGGACCGCCCGCGGAAGCGGTTCAGGAACGCCTGATCCCGCCACGGGGCGTAGATGGTCACCTCGGGGGCGAGCATGTTGGTGCACAGTTGGAACCGCACCTGGTCGTTGCCCCGGCCGGTCGCCCCGTGGCCCAGCACGTCGATCCCCCGCTTCTTCATTTCCGGGATCATCCCGGCGACGATGACGTGCCGGCCGATGCCGGTCGTGTTCCAGTACCGCCCCTCGTAGCACGCCTGGAACTGGATCACTTCCAGCCCGCTCTCGGCGATCATGTCGTGCAGCGGGATGGCGACGTATTCGGCCGCCCCGCACGCCCGCATCCGCTTCTCGATGACGCTGAAGTCGGTCTCGTCCGGCTGGGCGATGTCGGCGGTGAAGCAGACGACTTTGACGCCGTGTTCAGTCAGCCACTTGGTGACGGTGCACGAGTCCAGCCCGCCGGAGGCGGCGAACGCGACGGTCTTCCCTTTCAGATCTGCGACGGTGGTCATCGGCGGCCCGGAGGTTGGGTGCGGGGAAGGGGATATGATATAGGGGTGAAGACCTCACCCCCCGTCCCCCTCTCCCAGGGGAGAGGGGGGTGTTCAAGGCGGATGCGTTGCTGATTGGTCCGCAGATGCTCCAAATCCTTCGCAGGTTGAACACCCCCTCTCCCCTGGGAGAGGGGTCGGGGGGTGAGGTCTTGTTCCAACTCCCCTACCCCCTGTCCGAGTACACCGTCCAGGTGGTGGGCGGTGGCCTCGCGCTCCTCGGTGCGGTGGCCGGGGTCATCGGCACGTTCGCGGTGGTGCGGCGGCAGAGCCTGCAAGGGGATGCCGTCTCGCACGCGGCGCTGCCGGGGGTGGCCATCGCGTTCCTGTTCGGCGGGCGAACGCCGGTCGCGTTGGTGCTCGGCGGGGCGGTGGCCGGGTGGGTCGCCCTCCGACTGGTCGCCGGGATCGTCCGCCGCAGCCGCATCCCGTTCGACACGGCCCTGGCCGGGGCGCTGGCCGTGTTCTTCGGCGCCGGCGTCATGCTCATGACGTACCTGCAGAAGCTGGCCGCCCGCCCGCCGGCGAACGCCCTGGAGGCGTGGGCGAAGCCGGCCGCGCAAGCGTCCGTCGGGCACGGGCTGGAGAAGTACCTGTTCGGCCAGGCGGCTTTCCTGAACGAGTCGGACCTGTGGACGATCGGCCTGCTCGGCGGCGGGGCCGTGCTGGTGGCGGTGCTGTGCTGGAAGGAGTTCAAGCTGGTCAGTTTCGACGCCGATTTCGCCGCCAGCCTGGGCTACCGCACGCGGCTGGTGGACGCCCTGTTGACCACGCTCGTCGTGGTGGCGGTGGTGATCGGTCTACAGTCGGTCGGGGTGGTGCTGATGAGCGCGCTGCTGATCGCCCCGGCGACGGCGGCTAGGCAGTGGACGAACAGGCTCTGGGTGATGGCGTCGCTGGCGGCGGTGTTCGGGGCGGCGGCCGGGTTCGGCGGGGTGGCACTCGCGCACGTGGCCGGGGCGAAGACGCCGACCGGCCCGACGGTGGTGATCTGTGCGTCGGCGGTGGTGCTGGTGTCGCTGCTGTTCGGGGCGAAGCGGGGGGTGGTGTGGCGTTTTGTCCCCCTCTCCCCTGGGGGAGAGGGGCCAGGGGAGAGGGGAACCAACTCAGTACCGCCATTCCAGCCCGAGCGTCACCCCCTGAACCCAGAAGTCCGTCCGGGCGAACGGTACCCGCGGGCGGACTGACGGTGGCACCAGGGCGAGCGGGTCGGCCGGGCCGGGCAGATCGACCACCCGGTCCAGTTGGTCGGCCGCCCGCACCACATCGCTCAGGTAACTGAACTGGTAGCCGACGAAGAACCGCGCCCGCTCGTTGAACGAGTACCCCACCCGCAGGTTCGCCTCCGGCAGCACGGCGAACACCCCGCGGGCGGTCCGCCCCGTGTTCGACGGCTGGCCGAACACCCCGTTCGGGAAGTGGCTGATGGTCAGCCCGCCGGGGGAATCAATCGTGGACACCGTCTGCCCGCTCGCCTTCACCACTTCGGTCGTCCGGCCGAGCGACACCTTCGTGTCGACCTGTGCGAAGAACCCGTTGTAATCCAGTTGCGTCCGCAGGCCGAGGGTGCCGCCGTGGAAGCGGTTGTGGGCGTCGAACTGGTCGGCCGACGCCGTGCGGTACGTCGCCACCCCGGTGCCCACCACCGGCTGGCCGAGGGACTCCGACCGCTGATCGAACCGCAGCCCCTCGTTCAGCATGAGGTACCGGTACCCGGCCAGCGCCGTCACCCGCCCCCACTCGTTGGCGAACACCTCCCGCAGGGCCGTCACCTCCCACCCCTGCAGGCGGATCGTCTGGCTGACCGCCAGATGACCGATCATGTTGGGGTGCGAGATCAGGACGACGTCTTCCCGGCCGGTGCGGGGGTTGTACAGCGGTCGCCCGAGGAGCGCCTCCCCCGGCACCCCCCCGCCGTCCAGCACCGCCGTGTCGGTCCGCGACCCGACGAACTGGTACGCCACCTCCCACCCCTTCGGCCCCTCGTCGTTCCACCGCCCGTACACGAACCGCATCCCCTCGATCGCCCCGCGGCTCTGCGGCCCGCCGAGCAACGGCACCGTGTTCGGGTCGCCCAACGCCGGCATCCCGAAGGCGTTGGCGGTGGCGACGGTGGGCAGGGTGGTGTTCCGCGTCCAGGCCATCAGGTAGTCGATGGACAGCCAGTGCCGCCGGCGGTCGGCGACCGGCCGTTCGATGACCGTCTCGGCGGGCGGGAGGGCCTGTGGAGGCTCTTGCACTTCGGGCAACACCGGCTGGATCGGCCGGGAAACCGGTCGGCCGCCGGGCAGTTCGGGCGGCGGGTCGGCGACCGGCGGGCCTTCCCGCGGCACCTGGGCGACGGCAAGCGGGGCGAGCAGCAGGAGGGTGAAGGCGGCTCGGATCATGGGCGCGGGTATGCCAGAAGTGGTGAGAAGAGTAAAGGTGAAGCGGCGTCGGCGCACCGGCGGTGTGACAGGGGTCCGAATTTTTTCCGCGGCCGCCGACGGTGTCCGGCCGGCTCGCGTTACCAGGAACTGTTCCCGCGGCCCGACCCGCCTACGATGGCACTTTCATCCGCCTCTCATCCGGGACGCCGGACACTAGACACCCTCTCCGTCATCCATCCGACAGGTGAAGTTGTGACCACGCCCAGCCGCCGAGACCTGTTCCGCGCCGGGGCCGTCGGCCTCGGGGCCGCCGCCCTCGGGTCGAGGGCCCCGGCCGCGTCCGCCAACGCCGTCGCCGAACGCTCGTTCCACTACGACCACATCCTCGGCACCTCGCTCGACGTGTGGGTGGTCGGAACGGACGCTGCGGTGAGGCAGGCGGAAACGGTCGTCCTGGACGAGATCGAGCGGCTGCGGAAGGTGTTCAGCCTGCACGACCCGGAGAGCGAACTGAGCCGGTTGAACAGAGCGACCAGCGGGTTCGCGGCGTCCGCCGACCTGCGGGTGGTGCTGGGTGAATTCGAGCGGTGGCAGGGGCAGAGCGACGGGGCGATGAACGCCCAGGTGGGGGGGCTGACGCGGGCGTGGGACCAGGCGAACGGTGGTGAACCGGATGCGGCGGCGCTGGCGAAGGTGGTTCGCCGCATCCAGTCGCCCGGATGGACCATCGAAGGGAACACCGTCACCCGCCACACCGACCAGCCGTTCAACCTGAACAGCGTCGCCAAAGGCTACGTCCTTCAGACAGCGGCCGACGCGGCGAGGCGGGTGGCCGGCATCACCGCCGGGCTGGTGAACCTCGGTGGCGACATGGCCGCGTGGGGCGACCGGGAGTGGACGCTCGGCGTTCAAGACCCGTTCGCCCCGGCCGAGAACGCTGAGCTACTCACGCGGATTCGCCTGAAGAATCAGGCCGTGGCGACGAGCGGCGGGTACATGCGGAACTACACGACGAACGGGCAGAAGCGGTCGCACATCCTCGACCCCCGCACCGGCCAACCGGCCGACGGGGTGACCGGGGCGACGGTCATCGCCGCCGACAGCACCACCGCCAACGCGCTCGCCACCACCCTGTGCGTGCTGGCCGCGGCCGACGGCCTGCGGCTGGCCGAGCGGGCGGGCGCGGCCGCTCTGATCATCGACTCCGACGGGAAGGAACACCGCACCGGCTCATTCGTCCGGTACGAGCTGCCGACCGGCGACGAGAAGAAGGCCGACGAGAAGAAGCCGGACGAGAAGAAGGGTGACGACAAGAAGGCCGAAGCGTGGCCGGAGGACTACCAGGTGACGCTCGCCTTCGAGTTACCCAACCCGGGCGCGCGTGCCCGCAAGCCGTACGTGGCGTTCTGGATCGAGAACGCCGACGGCAAGGCGGTTCGCACCGTCGCCGTGTGGGGGAACAGCCCGAAGTGGCTGAACACCATGAGCGGGTGGTGGAAGATCGGCAAGGACGACAAGGAGTTGTGCAAGGCGGTGTGCAAGGCCACCCGCGCGCCGGGCAAGTACGAACTGGTGTGGGACGGCAAGGACGACGCCGGCAAGGCCGTCCCGCAAGGGACGTACACCGTCAAGCTGGAGGTCCACCGCGAGCACGGCAAGGACCAGACGCAGACCGGCAAGATCAAGTGCGAGGCGGCCGACGACAAGGTGACGATGGAGAAGAAGGACGAGGTGGGCGAATCGACCGTCACTTACGCCAAGAAGCCGAAGAAGGAGAAGGACAAGTAATGTCGCCGCTCTACCGCTGGGTGGTCAAGTGGGCCAGGACGGTCCACCTGTACCTGTCGCTCGTCGGCCTGGGGTTGCTCCTCTTTTTCGCCGTCACCGGGTTCACCCTGAACCACGAGGACTGGTTCCTGCCGCCGGCCGAGGAGCGGACAGCCACCGCCCCGTGCGCCATCCCGGCCGAGTGGGCGGCCGACCCGCAGAAGAACGAGTTGGCCATCGTCGAACACCTGCGGAGGGAGTACGGGCGGCACGTCGTCGGCTCGCTCAGCACCGTCGAGGACGCCCAGGGCGAATCCCTCGGGGGGAAGAAGCCGCTATTGGAGATCGACTCGGAGTCGATCCGCGGGGTGTTCAAGCGGCCCGGCTCGCAGGTGTCGGTGGTGATCTACCGGGCCGAGTACGAGCAGAAGGGGAAGACGCCGGAGTCGGACCACACGTTCAAACCGGGCGAGGGGGAGATCACCTACACCAAGAACGGCGGGGTCATCTTCCTGAACGACCTGCACCGGGCGAAGGACTCGAGCGGGGCGTGGCACCTGCTGCTCGACGTCGTCGCCCTGCTGGTGGTGCTGGTGGCGGGCACCGGCATCGTCATGTGGCTTTCGCTCAAGGGCCGCGGCAGGTTCGGCTGGGTGGTCGCCGTCGGGGGCGTCGTCCTGTCGGTGCTGGTCGTGGTCGTGTTCGAACTCGTCTTAGTCCGCAACTGATTCACCCGCACTGAGCCGGAGGCGGCGGTCCAAGTTGCGTTGCGTGCCCGACTTCTCCCTCCCCGGTCGGACCCAGGCGATGTCGTTGTTGGAGTCCCGTGTCATGCGGGCGTCCCGTTCGTCGTCCGACGTGAACCCGCCGACGGTCGGGAACCCGGCGTTGTTCCGCGGGCGGTTGAACATGTGGTACACGACCACGGCGATGGTCTTTCCGGAGAGGTACTTCTGGGCGAGCGCGTCCGCCCCGCGGGCGTCACCGATGACGAACGAGTCCCCGCGGGCCAACGCCGCGTCGAGTGCCGGCCGGTAGTGGGTGTCGAACTCGGCGGGGGTCAGGTCGAGGTGCCCGCTGATGTAGTTCACGACCGGCCGGTCCACGTGCTGCCTCTTCAAGTGGTACCCCCATCGGACATTAATTCCCGATGAAGTCGCTGAACCGGGTTGCGCGTCGGGGTACAACTTCATGCAATCTACACATACCCCTACCGGGCACGTCAGATGCGCCGAACCCTCCTCGCACTCGCCGCCGTGGCGACGGCCGCCGTCGCCGACGACAAGAAGCCGACCGGCCCGTTCGACCCGACCAAACTTTGGGACGTCCACGTCACGCTGAGCAAGAAAGAGTTCGACGCCATGCAGCCGTCGCAGGGCGGGTTCGGCGGCGGGTTCGGCCAGCCGCAGCCGCCGGCCCCGGCGAAGCCGCGGGAGGACGGGCGTGAGGTGCACCAGAACACGTTCGGCGTCGAGCAACCGTGGGCGACGGGGAGCGTGACGGCCGACGGGCAGACGTTCGAGACCGTGGGCATCCGGTACAAGGGCAACGGCACCATGCTGGAGACGAACGGCAAGCTGAAGAAGTCGATGAAGGTGGACCTGAACAGGTTCGACGGGAAGGGCACGTTCCACGGGGTGAAGACGCTCAACTTGCACTGCGGGGTGGCCGACCCGAGCAAGTGCCGGGAGACCCTGACGTACCAGATCTTCCGAACCGCCGGCGTGCCCGCACCGAAGACGGCGCTCGCGGTCGTCACCCTCACCGTGACCGGCGGGCGGTATGACAAGGAGCGGCTCGGCCTGTACACCCTGGTGCAGAACATCGACAAGCCGTTCCTGAAGGAGCACTTCAAGGCGGACGGCGGGCTGCTGATGAAGCCGGAGCGGATGCCGAGCGGGATCGACTACCTGGGCGACGACTGGGCCAAGTACCCGGCCAACTACCAGCCGAAGCGGGACGCCACCGAGGCCGAGCAGAAGCGGGTGATCGGGTTCGCCAAACTGCTGCACCGGGCGGACGACAAGACGTTCGCCAAGGAGGTCAGCGACTACCTGGACGTGGACTCGTTCCTGCGGTTCATGGCGGCGTCGGCGGTGGTGGCGAACATGGACAGCTTCTTCACCCTCGGGCACAACTTCTGCCTGTACCTGCACCCGGACACGAAGAAGTTTCACTTCATCCCGTGGGACGTGGACCGGGCGATGGCCAACTTCCCCGGCTTCGGTACGAACGACGAGAAGATGAACCTGAGCCTGACCAAGCCGTACGCGAGCTGCCGGCTGGCCGACCGCCTGTTGGCGATCCCGGAGGTGAAAGAGAAGTACGCGGCGGTGGTGAAAGAGGTGTGCGCCAAGGGGTTCGACAAGGAGATTGTGCTACAGTCGCTGAAGGCGGTGGACGCGGTGGTGAAGCCGGAACTGGACAAGGACGCGAAGGCGGCCCAGGCGCGGCGGGAGTTCGGCGGCGGGTTCAACTTCGGCACCCCGCCCGACCTGAAGACGTTCGTCGAGAAGCGGGCCGAGTCGATCGCCGCACAGTTGGGCGGGAAGAGCAAGGGGTACGTGCCGCCGGCGTTCGGCATGGGCGGACCCGGCGGCGGGTTCGGTGGCCCGCCCGGCGGCGGGTTCGGTGGCCCCGGTGGGGGTGGGTTCGGGCCTGGGAACCAATTATCCCGCCCGCTCGTCGAACGCCTCGACGCGAACAAGGACGGCAAGGTGAGCGAAGAGGAGTTCACCAGTGGGATGAAGAAGCTGTTCGCCGAGTGGGACGCCGACAAGAGCGGCTCGCTCGATCAGAAGAAGCTGGCCGACGGGTTGCAGAAGTTGCTGCCCCCGCCGGGCGGCGGGTTCGGGCCGGGTCGCTAGGTGCTCCCTTGGAGCCGGTCTCTGTGAAGCCGGTCCGACCGGCCTCACAGTGGCCGGCTGCAACAGGCGCGTGCGGCGGTTCGCCTATCGGCCGTGTTACTTTCCTGGTAGCGAATCGTCCTATCGCCCAACATGATGACGCAGGACCCCGACGACATGAGCATCCGCCCTGCCTGGCTGTCCCCGTCCCTCGCGGCCACCGCGGACGGCGTCCGCCCGGCGTTCGAGATGAAGTTCGCCGTCGCCCCGGTGGTGGCCGACGACCTGCAGGCGTGGGCGGGCGAGCGGCTGACGCACGACCCGCACTCCGACCCCACCCACGGCTACCTGATCACCAGCACCTACTTCGACACCCCGGCGTTCGACGTGTTCCGCCGGAAGCCGGGGTACGACGTGCACAAGTACCGGGTGCGGCGGTACGGCACCGAGCCGACCGTCCACCTGGAGAAGAAGTCGAAGGCCGACGGGCGGGTGTGGAAGTGCCGCGGCACCATGCCGCTGGCCGACTTGGCCCGGCCGATGCCGCGGTGGGCTGTCGATTGGTTTTCTTCTGACGTGGCCGGGCTGGGCCTGCGGCCGGTGTGCGTGGTCAGCTACCGGCGGAGCGCGTTCGTCGGCGAGTCCGGCGGGTCGGTGCGGCTGACCCTCGACCGGGCCGCATTCGGGGTGCCCACCACCGCCGTCTCGGTCGAGCCGATCACGACCGGCTGCCAACTGCTCACCGACCTGGTGGTCGTCGAACTCAAGTTCCTCGCCGGCCTGCCGGCCCTGTTCAAGGAGGCTGTGGAGAAGTTCCGGTTGCAACCGACGGGCGTGTCGAAGTACCGTCGGTGCGTGCGGGCCGCCCGGCTGGCGGCCGAACCGGAAGGGGAGAACGATGCTTGAGTGGTGGGAGACGACGAACGCCTGGATGCGTCACGCCCTCGGCGGGAACGACGAACCGAGGACGGCGGACGTGATCGCCGCCCGCGTGCTGCTGGCGGCCGTGTACGGGTTCGTCGCGGCGGTCATTTTCCGGCTGACTCTGGCCCGCAACCGGCCCGACGTGCGGACCATGCCCACCACCCTGGTGCTGCTGTCCGCCCTCATCGCGCTGGTGTCGATGGTGATCGGCGACAAGCTGGCCCAGGCGTTCGGGCTGGTCGGCGCGCTCAGCATCATCCGCTTCCGCACGGTGGTGGACGACACCGCCGACACCGCGTTCGTCATCTTCGCGGTGGTCATCGGCATGGCCATCGGCAACGGGTTCGCCCTGCTGGCGACGGTCGGGCTGCCGCTCATCGGCGGGGCGGCGGCCGTCATGGCGTGGTGGGACACCCCCCGGGCGGTGGACAAGCGGGCGGTGCTCAAGGTGCGGGTGGGGCTGGGCATCGACCCGGCGAGTGTGGTGAACCCGCACTTCGCCGAGTACCTGGCGGGCCACACGCTGGTGTCGCTGGAGACGGCGAACAAGGGGGCGTGCGTGGAGGTGGTGTACAGCGTGAAGCTGAAGGGGAACGGTGCCGCCCTGGCGCTGGTGAACGCGCTGAACAAAACCGAAGGCGTGCAAGGTGTGGAGTTGAAGCTCTCGTAGGTCGCGGTGGATCTGGTTCGGAACCGACCTTGAGGCCCGACATCCGATCACATTTGGGCCAGAGGAAGCAAGCGTCGGGCCTCAATTCCCCTGCGGGGACTTTCGACCGCGAACTACGCCGCTCCCTCTGCCGGGCGGGTTTTGAACTGTTTGACCGCTGCCCGCAAACGGCGGAGGTGACGGCCGTACACGGACAGCGTCCCGAACACGCACACCGCCACCATGAACGCCACACCCGCTCCCAGCATACGGAAGAGGGTGTTTGGCTCTCTGCCATAGTTTCCCCACAAGCCGCATGCCGCCGCGAAGAGCGTTGAACCTGCGACGATCACCAGGACCATCGTGACGGACGGGCGGCGAGAAAACTGCATCCCCACAGTCTTCGCTAACGCAGTGGTGTAAGTGAGGAAAAAGACCCGCCCGGCGATGAACAGGACGATGGAACAGGCGAACACCGCACCCATCACAAGATCCGGGAAGCCACCTGTGGCCCAACGCAACATGAATGCGAACGGGATATTCAGCACAGCCGTCATCAGTCCGCACGCTTCCAGCATGACCGCGAGTCGTATGCGGGCCCGGGCGATCGGCAGTTCCGGCGGAGTGCGCAGGCACAAGACTCGGGCGATGACCCCGACCAGAATGCCGATGGCAATCGGGATTGGGGTCAGAATCCACAGGATCATTATCGCGCAAAAAACAATCATTGAATTCAGCCAGCCAAAATGGGTCAACAGACCTGAAATGTCGAGGAGGGCGGCAGCGGTCACGACCGCTCCCGCAATCAGCCGGACGCCCCAATGTGACACAGCCAGCCCGCGGCTGACTCTCAGCAAGTCGGGGGGCTGCATGGGTGGTCTCGCGGGACGGTTGATTCGTGTCGGCCGGGTCGTCGCGGCCGAATGCCTGAGTTGAACAGCGATACCAGGGCCACGAACACGCCATTTTTTCCCCGGCCGCCGGCCGGGGTCGGCCCGAAGGGCCGGTTCCCACAGCCCAGCCCGTCAGGGCTGGGTACGCGATCCCACACACCCGCGCCCTGAAGGGGCGGTTCCCGTGAACGGCCCCTTCAGGGCCGGTGTGTTTGGTGGCACTGTTTCCCAGCCCTGACGGGCTGGGCTGTGGGAACCGGCCCTTCGGGCCGACCCAGGGCGTTACGCCCTGGGTGAGAGAGGATTTCGACAGAGCGAGCGGACCACTTCTACCCCTGTTTCTGGCGGTCGTACTTCTTCCGCTCGTTCTCCTTCAGCCAGATCTTCCGCATGCGGATGGCGGCCGGGGTGATCTCCACCAGTTCGTCGTCCTCGATGTACTCGAGGGCCATCTCCATGCTGAACCGGGTCGGCGGCCGGATGGCCGCCTTGGCGTCGCTGCCGGAGGCCCGCATGTTGGTGAGCGGCTTCGGGTCGGTGACGTTCACCACCATGTCCTTGTCCCGAGGCGCCTGCCCGACGATTTGCCCCTCGTACACCTCCTCGCCGGGGGCGACGAACAGCGTCCCGTCCAGGCCGTCGCACGAGTACGCCGTCACCTTGGCCGTGTTCTTCGACACGTACACCCCGTTCGCCCGGCCGACGTTGGCCCCCTTCTGCGGGCGGTACTCCAGGAAGTTGTGGTGCATGATGATGGTGCCCTGGGTGGCGGTCAGCATGCGGGTCCGCAGGCCGATGAGCGAGCGGGCGGGGATCTGGAACTCGGCGTGGATGACCCCGCGGTGGTTCTCCATCCGCAGGAATTCGCCGTGCCGCTCGAGTACCAACTTCATCACCGAACTCTGGTGCTCGCCCGGCACTTCGACGACCAGGGTTTCGTACGGCTCGCACTTCACCCCGTTGAGTTCCTTCACGATCACCCGCGGCTTGCCGACCGCGATCTCACTGCCCTCCCGCCGCATGGTCTCGAGCAGCACGCCCAGGTGCAGCAGGCCGCGTCCGCTCACCACGAACTCGCTCTCCCGCTCGCCGGGGACGACCCGCAAGGCCACGTTGTGCTGCAACTCTTGGTCGAGGCGGGCGCGGAGTTCGCGGCTGGTGAGCGGCTTGCCGTCCTTGCTGACGAACGGCGAGTCGTTCACCTTGAACACCATGTCGAGCGTCGGCTCGTCGATGGTGAGCGGGGGCATGGCGGCCGGCTTCTCGAACTCGCAGATGGTGTCGCCGATGTCGGCGTCGTCGATGCCGACGACGCAGCAGATGTCGCCCGCCCGCACCTCGTCCACCTCCTTGCGGGCCAGGCGGTCGAACTCCAGCACCTGCACCACCGTGTCCTGGAAGGTGCTGCCGTCCTTCTGCTTCACCACCGTCACCCGCTGGTTCTTCCGGATCTTGCCGGCGAACACTCGGCCGACCGCGATCTTGCCAACGAATTCGGAGTACGAGAGCGCCATCACCTGCATCTGCAGCGGCTCGGAGTCGTCGCCGACCGGCGGGGGCACGGTGTCCAGGATGGCGTCGAACAGCGGCTTCAGGTTCTTCGGCTCGACCGTCATGTCGGTGGTGGCCACCCCGTTCCGCCCGCTGGCGTAGATGACCGGGAAGTTGGCCTGGTCGTCCGTCGCCCCGAGTTCGATGAACAGGTCGAACACCATGCTGTGGATTTCGTCGATGCGGGCGTCCGGGCGGTCGATCTTGTTGATGACGACGATCGGCTTCAGCCCGCAGGCGAACGCCTTCCGCAGCACGAACCGCGTCTGCGGGAGTGGGCCTTCGGCCGAGTCCACCAGCAGGAACACCCCGTCGGCCATTTTCAGGATCCGCTCCACCTCCCCGCCGAAGTCGGCGTGCCCGGGGGTGTCGATCAGGTTCACCTTCACGTCACCCAGGCGGATGGCGCAGTTCTTGGCCAGGATGGTGATGCCCCGCTCCCGCTCCTGGTCGTTGCTGTCCATGATCAGCCCGTGCTGCCCGCCGACGAGCTTGTCCAGCTCCTCGGTGCGGAACAGCCCGGACTGGCGGAGCATCTGGTCCACCAGGGTGGTTTTGCCGTGGTCAACGTGGGCGATGACGGCGACGTTACGCAGGTCGGTACGCTTCATGGGTTCCGGAAGGCGGTTCGAGGCGGCGAGAGGCTATCAACAGAGCATTCTAGGGCCGGCGGCGAATGATGCGAGGGGGGACGCGGCTTTGAGCCGTGAGCTTTCCGCGAAGGGGCGGAGAAGACTCACGATCCGACCGCCGTTCCGTAAGATGCTGGTTGAGTCGCCCGCGACCCGGCCCACAGCTCAAAGCCCACAGCTCGGAGCGACCAATGCAACTCCTCCTGGTCCGGCACGCCGAGGCGGTGGACGTCGGCGACGGGGTGGACCGCGACAGCGACCGCCACCTGACCCCCCACGGCCTGCGGTCGGCCGCCAACCTGGCGGAGAAGCTCCGCGGGCGGGTGCAACTGGACGCGGTCGTGTGCAGCCCGTTCGTCCGTGCCAAGCAGACCGCCGAACCGCTGCTGGCACTGGCCCCGGCGGGGAGCGAACTGGTGTACTGCCCGCAACTGGTGCCGATGTATCAGGACCCGGACGCGGTGGCGGAGCAGGTGGCCGCGCTGCGGGTGCGGTCGGTGGCGGTGGTCGGCCACCTGCCGGACCTGGGTGTGTTCGCCGGCTGGCTGCTCGGCGGCGGGGCGGTGGAGTTCGACCGCGGGACGGCGGCGATGGTGCACCTGGACCGGGGGGTGACGGAGGGCGGCGGGTCGCTGCGGTGGCTGCTCAGCCCGGAGTGGTACGAGTGAGGTGGCCGGCACCCGTTGGTCGCGGCGATGACTCAGATCTTGAACACCACCCGCGCGTTCTCCTCGAACACCTGGCTGTGGTGCGCCTGGGGGATGATCTGCCGGACGAACTCGGCGTAGGCCGCGACGGGGATGAGCGGCCAGTCCGTACCGAACACGAAGCGGTTCGGCCGCTCGGTGTACCGGAAGGCCATCCGCACCCGGTTGGCGATGTCGTTCAGCGCGTCGAAGTGCTCGCCCTCGGTCGGCTCCAGCCCGTCGCCCACCACCAGCCCGCTCAGGTCGGCCCACACGTTCAGGTTCTTGTAGATCACCTCCGCCGCGTCCACCGTCCACGGGTTGCCCAGGTGGGCCATGACGAACTTGGTGTCGCGGTGGTCCACCGCCACCTCGTCCACCCCCAGCGGGTGGGCGTATTTCAACTTCGCCTCCGGGCTGTACGTGTCGCCGGTGTGGAAGACGACCGGGATCTTGAAGTGGGCGGCCAACTCGTAGTACCGGCGGTAGTTCGGGTGGGCCGGCTCGAAGTGCAGGTACCCCAGGTAGCACTTGAGCGCCACCACCCGCCCGCGGGCCAGTTCGGCCTCGACCCGCTTCAGGTGGTCGGGCTGGTCGCCGCGTTTCGGGCAGCAGATGCCGATCGGTTTCAGTCCGGGGACGTGTTCGGCCACGGCCAGGGTGCGGCGGATACCGAGCGGGTCGTCGTCGCCCACGTCCCACTCGCCCATGGCAAAGGCGTGCTCCACACCCGCCGCCTTCATCTCCTGCCTGAGTGCCGCCGCCACCGCCTCCGGACGCATCCGCAGCGTGCCGGCCAACGACCCGACACCGGGCAGGTTGGGCGGGGCGACGTGGACGTGCGCGTCGATCATGCGGGGAATTGTAGGCCGGCGCGCGTCTTCGCGGGGCGGGGGCGGGGGCCCGGGCCCCCCCCCCCCGCCCCCCCCCCCCCCCGCACCCCCGGGGGAC
>CAYMHO010000021.1:27925-43944 GCA_964390195.1 uncultured Fimbriiglobus sp.
GCGGGTTGGCGCGGCGTGGGGGCGCGCGCGTGACCCCCTGGCGCGCCCCCGCTCGCCGCGAAGACGCCGGTGTTACCCCCTACTTCTTCTCCCCGCCGACGGGCACGACCGGCGGCAGTCCGCCGCCCGCAGGGGCCGGCGGTTGCGGGCCGGCCGGCACCACCCCGCCCACGCCCGGAGCGGCACCCGGCGGGACCGGCAACACCGGCTTCTCCTGGCGGAAGGTGGCCATGTCGTGCCGCCGCACTACCACGCCCCCGCCCGGCCCGGCGCCCATCGTGTACACCGCGAACTTGCCGGTGGACGTCTCGGCCAGGTACAGGGCCGACTGCCCGGCGCTCACCCAGCCGGTGGTCATCAGGAAGTGCACGTCCTGTTTCGGGGCCAGTTCGAACTCGCCCACCAGGTCCACCTCCGCCCACCCGACGATCTTCCCGAGCGCCTTGTCGATGACCGTGGCGAGCAGCTTGCCGCTCTTGTAGTCGAGCAGCCACACCCCGTCGGCTTGTACCTTCGGGTTGATGTTCACCGCCCCGGTGGCCATCACGTAGTCGTCGAACCGGTCGTTCCCGGCCGCTTTCACCGGGGTGGGTGTGCCCATCCACAGCACCGCCACCACGGCCCCGACGCCCACCCCCAGGCCGGCGGCGACCCCGCACAGCACCCCTGTGGCCTTGCCCATGCCCTGCCCTCCGTGACGGTACGACCGCATCGAGCCGCGGACGATAGCGTGCCCGACGGCGGTGTCTAGGTGAACTGCCGGGTGCCCACCTCCCCGCGCGGGAGAGGGTGAGGGGTGAGGTTTCATTCCGGACTTCACCCGCCTATCCTGTGTTCACCCCTCTTTCCGTTTCCCGTGGTGCCGCATGGCCCGCTCCCGCACGAACTCGGCCGCCAAGCAGCAGGCGGTCGCCGCCGCCCTCGCCGTGTTCCTCAAGCTGCCCACGCCGGTGAAGGTCGGGGTGGGGGTGCTGGCGGTGATCGCGGTGGGCGTGTTCCTGCTCCTGCAACTCAAGCCGCCGACCACCGACCCGAAGCCGACGGCGCCCGCCTCGCCAACCGTCACCGACGGGGAGAACGAGTTCCTGTTCTGCTTCTGGAACGTGGAGAACCTGTTCGACGACAAGGACGACAAGCGGCGGGAGGTGGATGAGGAGTTCGACAACCCGTTCGCCGAGGACGCCAAGCTGCGGGAGCTGAAATACGACCGCATCGCCTCCGCCCTGCTGTCCATGAACGGCGGCAAGGGGCCGGACGTGATCGCCTGCGTGGAGGTGGAGAGCGTGCGGGCGGCCGACCTGCTGAAGACCACCCTGAACGACAAGCTGAAGGCGGCCAAGCAAGACGACAAGCTGCAGTACAAGCACGTGCTCATGCAGAACATCGACGGCGGGCGGCACATCGCCCCGTGCGTCATCAGCCGGGTGAACGTGGACGTGCGGAACGTGAAACTGCTCCGGAAGCCGCTGCGGATTCTGGAGACGCACCTGTACGTGAACCAGAAGGACCTGTGCGTCATCGCCTCGCACTGGACCAGCCAGCTCAAGCAGCGGGACGGGTCCGACGGTGACGAGGGGCGGGAGAAGTACGCCGTCGCCATCTACGAGCGGTTCCGCGAGCTGAACAAGAAGGACGCGGACACCGACTTCCTGGTGTGCGGGGACTTCAACGACACCCCGGACGCCGACCCGGTCGTCAAGGCGTTGGGGGCTATCGGCGACCCCACCAAGCTGAGGCCGAAAGACGAGGAGCCGTTCCTGCTCAACCTGATGAACGGCAAGGACCCGGCCAAGTTCGGCACCCTGTGGTACAGCGGCAAGCCGCTCATCTACGACCACATCTGCGTGTCGGCCGGCATGCTCGACGGCAAAGGGTGGAGCGTCGACCCGAAGAGCGTGGCCACGTACACCGACGGGCTGACCCGCAAGGGGGCCACCCGCCGCGAGCCGTGGCGGTTCGACAGCCCGAAGAAGGACGTGAAGGACGACGCCCGCGGGTACGCCGACCACTTCCCGGTGGTGGTCAAGCTGAAGGTGGAGGCGGCCGAGAAGAAGTGACCGGCGGGAGGCACCGGCCGGCCGGCGGGTCACGCCGCGGCCAGCCGCACCTTCGCCCCGGCCGCTTCCAGCTTCGCCTTCACCTGCTCGGCCTCGGCCTTGTCCACCCCTTGACGGATCACCCGCCCGGCGGTGTCCACCAGCCCCTTCGCCTCGGCCAGCCCGGTTCCGGTCATCTCCCGCACAGGCTTGATGACGCCCACCTTGCGGGCCGGATCAACGCCCTCGATGACCACGTCGTACCCGCTCTCGTCCACCGGAATCGGGTCAACGATCACGACGGGCGGGGCAACTCCGCCACCACCGGCCGGCTCGACGCCGTAGGTGTCCTTCAAGAACGCCCGCAACTGGCCTGCTTCGGCGACAGTCAGGCGGGCGATGCGGTCGCCCAGTTCGGTCACAGCGGACATGGCTTCTCTCGGGGGTGTGCGGCAGCGGTCGGGGGATGTGACAGTCGGAACCCGGTTCAGGTTCGCCAACCCCCGGGCGGGGTCCGCCGTCTAGGTGGTGTTCACCCCCTGCTGCCGGAGGTGTGCGTCATGGTCTGTGTCCGTTCCGTCGCGGCCCTGCTCGTGTGCGGGTCGCTCGCCCTCGCCCAACTGCCGCCGATGCTGGCCGATCCGTCGGGGCGCCCGCCGACGCTGGCCGACCCGAAGCCGCCCGCCCCGCCGGACGTGAAACCGCCCAAACCGCCCGACGGACTGGTGGTCGCCACCGATGCCACCTGGAAGGCCAGCACCAGCCCGCCGGACGGGTGGGAGAAGGCGGACTTCGACGACGGCAAGTGGGAGGTGGTGTCAGTCACCCAGGGGCCGAACGGGAACGGCGACCACTACGCCCTGAGCAACCAGTTCGGGGTGCCGCACTCGGCCGCGTGGGTGTGGCTGGGGAACAACCCGTCGTTCGCCATCCGGCGGACGTTCGACGTGCCGGCGGTGGTGAAGCGGGCGGAGTTGCTTCTTATCGCCGACGACGAGGCCGACGTGTCCCTGAACGGCGTGCCGGTGGCCGTGTACCGCTCGTCCAACAACGGGTGGGGGCACCGCGGCGGGGCGATGCTGGTGGACCTCACTCCACACCTGCTGCCGGGCAAAAAGAACTGCCTGACGGCAAAGGTGAAGGATCTCGGCTCGCCGAACGGGTTCGCCGCCGAGGTGCGGGTGAACTCCGCCCCGATGCTGCCGAAGGTGCTGACCGCCAAGCCGACGGTTCCGTCAAAGGAGGTGCTGGCCGAGGTGGATGAACTGGCGAAGCGGCTGGACGACCATGTGTTCACGACTCGGGATAAAGCCACCCGCCGGCTACTGGAGCTGACTCGCGAACATGGCCAGGGGCTGCGCGAAAAGCTGAACGAGTTGGTGGCGAAGGCCAGCCCGGAGGCCGGACGGCGGATCGACACGGCCCTGGACAAGCTCGACGTCGAGCGGAAGGCGGTGCTCACCCTGGAGGGGACCGACGGGCGGTTCTACTACCCCGCGACGCCGCTGCACGAGGTGAGGCGGTGGTGGGAACTGGGGGCGATCGAGAACCCGACGGCGGTGCGATACCGGGTGCAAGCGAAGGTGGCCCGCGACGCCGACCCGAAGGCGTTCGATACCGCGGCGCGGGATCTGGCGGCCGACGGGAACGACACCGAGGCGGCGAACGTGGTGGCGTTCATCGCCGACCTGGAGTTGGCCGAGTTGTCGGACGCCCTGGTGCGGGTGCTGGAAAAGCGGCCAAAGACGACGGCCGCGGCGCTGGCCGCGAGCGGGCTGGGCCGGCTGGGCAAAGGTCGCTTGACGGAGGCCCAGAAGCAGGCGCTGACCGACGCGGCGAAGTGCGGTCACGAGCCGACCGAGCGGGCGGCGACCGCCGCCCTGGCAGCGATCAAGTAGTGGTCTGCTCGCTCCGCGAGCGGGTTCAGGAATGACCGCTCGCGGAGCGAGCAGACCACCCGTGCCGTCCGGCAGGCGGCACCTACCTTACGGCCGCCCGCACCTTCCCGAGCAGCCCGGCCAGTTCGTCCGCCGGGCGGGCCGACCGGCACGCCTCCTCCAACTCCCCGGCCGCGGCCGACACGTCCGGCAGGCCGTACATGCCGGCCGACCCGCGGAGCTTGTGCGCCAGCTTTCCCACCGTTTCGACGTCGTTCGCGCTCAAAGTCGTTTCCAACTGCGCCAGCTTATCCGGGAGCGACCGCCGGTAGCGTGCGTTCAGTTCGTCCACCGGCGGCGGCGTGTGCGCCGGCGGGGGAGGGAGCGTTCGCGTGAGGCCGGAAGTCTTCGTCACCCAGCTCCGCGAGGGGATCTGTCGGGCCACCTCACGGAGCAGGCGGTCGGCGTCGATCGGCTTGGTCAGGTAGGCGTTGCACCCGGCGGCCAGGCACTTGGCCTCGTCCCCGGCCATCGCGTGGGCGGTGAGGGCGACGATCGACCGCGAATACCCCCGCTGGCGGAGCGCGCTGGTGGCGGCGTACCCGTCGAGCACCGGCATCTGCATGTCCATCAGGATCACGTCGAACTCGGCGGCCGACGCCTCCTCCACCGCCGCCCGCCCGTCCTCGGCGACGGTCACACTCAGCCCGGCGGCCTCCAGCACGAACCGGATGATGGTGCGGTTGTCGGCGTTGTCGTCGGCCAGCAGCACCCGCCCGGCCAGCCGCGGCGGGCGGCGGAGCGGGACGACCACCAGCCGCGACTCGACGGTCAGGTCGTCGCTCTCGATCTGGTCGGCCAGTTCGACGGGCGACAGGGGCAGCCAGGCGGTGAAGCAACTGCCCGCGTCCGGCTCGCTCCGCACGGACACGTCCCCGCCGAGTGCTTGCATCAGCCGCTTGCAGATGCTCAGCCCCAGCCCGGTGCCGCCGTACTTGCGGGTGGTGGACGGGTCGGCCTGGGTGAACGGGCGGAACAGGCGGGCGAGCACATCGGCCGACATGCCGATGCCGGCGTCTTCCACCTCCACCACCAGCCGCGGCTCCGGGGCGTGCTCCGTCCGCAGGCGGACGTCCACCCGCCCGCCGGGTCGGGAGAACTTGACCGCGTTCGAGATCAGGTTGTCCAGCACCTGGCGGAAGCGGGTGGGGTCGGAGGTGAGTTTGCGGGGGAAGCGGCCGGTCGGGGTGACCACCAGTTCCACCTGCCGCTCGGCGGCCGCCACCTCTCCCACCGACGCAGCCTCGCTCACCACCCGCCACAGGGTGAAGGTGGTCTTCTCCACCGTCAGGTGCCCGGCCTCGATCTTGGCCAGGTCGAGGATGTCGTTGATGAGGGTGGTCAGGTGGCGGCCGTTGCGGATGATCGCCTGCGTCGCCCGCACCCGGTCGTCCACCGTCAGCCGCGGGTCGTGCAGCATCTCGGCGTACCCGACGATGGCCGCCATCGGGGTGCGGAACTCGTGGCTCATGTTCGCCAGGAAGTGCGTCTTCGTCTGGCTGGCCGCCTCGGCCGCCGCCTTCGCCCGCTGGAGTTCGGCCTCGGCCGCCTGCTGCTCGGTGATGTCCCGCACGAAGGCGGTGAACACCGTCTCCCCGCCGACTATGGCCGGCACCACGGTCAGCTCGCACGGGAATTCGCTCCCGTCCTTGCGGAGCGCGGGCAGCCCGACCAGCCGCTGACAGAGGATGCGAGACTGGCGGGTGCTGAGGAACCGGGCCACCCCGTCCAGGTGGGCCTGGCGGTGTGACGGCGGGACGATCAACTCGGCCAACGGCCAGCCGATCGCCTCGTCGCGGGAGTACCCGAACGTCCGCTCGGCGGACGGGCTGAACTCGATCACCCGCCCCGTGTGGTCGATGGTGATCACGGAGTCCAGAGCGGAATCCAAGATCGCACGGTGGCGGGCCTCGGCCTCGACCATTGCCCGCTCGGTCCGCTTCCGGTCGATCGTCGAGGCGATGGCGTCGGCCGACACTTTCAGGGTGGTCTGTACGGCGGGCGAGATCGGGTGGCGGGAGAACAGGGCGAGCACCCCGATCACCCGGTCGGCCGCCACCAGCGGGTGACCGGCGAACGCCACCAGCCCTTCCCGCTCCGCCCACGCGCGTTCGACGGCCGGGTCGTTGAGCACGTCGTTGGTGTGGTGCGGGGCCCGTGAATCGGCGATGCGGCCGATCTTGAACGCGCCAATCGGGATGCGGGCGTGCGGGCCGTCGGTGTGGGTGTACCGCCCCACGCTCGCCTGCAGTTCCAACTCCCGCTCGGCGTCGCTCACCGTCCACAGGCGGACGAAGTGGGCGGCCGTGTGCCGGTGGATGACGGCCGCACACGCCCGCAGGGTGTCGGCCAGCGGGGCGTCCGCGTTCAGAGCCGCCCACAGGTCGGAGCGGAGTTCCCCGAGCCGCTGGTGTTCGTCCAGGGCGGCGGCCTGCTGTGCGATGACGGCGAGCAGTTCGGCGGTGGTTGGCATGACGGGCGGCGGCTCAGGCGGGCGGTTTGGCGATCGGGCGGGTCACCCCGGACTCCCGCTGGCGTTCGCCGAACACCGCCTCGAAGTGCGGGGCGGCGGCGGCCAGGGCGACCACCAGCACCGGGTCGAACTGCCCGGGCGACTCGGCGGTCATCAGCCGGATCGCGCGGGCGTGGCTCAACCCGGGGCGGTTCGGGCGGCGGCTCCGCAGGGCGTCGTACACCGACGCCACCGCCACCAGCCGGGCGGCCGGCGGGACGGTTGACCCGCTCAGCCCGTCCGGGTAGCCGGCCCCGTCCCACCGCTCGTGGTGGCGGAGGGCGATGTCGGCCGCCATCTTCAGCCCGGCCGACGTCGGGTAGCGGGCGGCCACCCGCCCGAGCACTTCCGCCCCGATGGCTGTGTGCGACTGCACGGTCGATCGCTCGTCGCCGTCCAGCCGACTCGTCTTGCCGACCGCCGCCGCCGGCATGGCGGTCATGCCCACGTCGTGCAGGACTGCCGCCCGCTTGAGCAGTTCGAGGGTGCCGGCCTCGCCGAACGGGCCGTAGTCGCCGTCGGCCGCCACCGCCACCGCCAGCGCGTGCAGGTACTTCGGCAGGCGGGCGGCGTACCCCGGTGAGAGGACGCCGCACCACCCCAGCAACTCGGCCGTGCCGTCCGCCAGCGGGCCGACCGGGTCGAACTCCCAGGTGGCGGGCGTAACGACGGTCGCCGGCTCCGCACTCACCGCCGAGCGGCCGGCCCGGCGGTTGAGCAGCCCTTTCACCCGGGCGGTGAACTCCGGGGCGGCGAACGGCTTGCGGATGAAGTCGTCCGCCCCGGCCAGGAGCAGCCCGCCGAGCGCCTCGGTGGGGATGCGGCCGGACATGTACAGCACCTTCGGGCCGGGCGGCGGGGCCACCTTCAGCATGCTGGCGATCAGCCTCGCCCCGTCCAGCCCCGGCAACTCCTGGTCGATCACCGCCAGGTCGAACCGCTCGCCCGCCGCCACCGCCAGCCCGGCCGGCCCGTCCGCCGCCTCCACGCACTCGAACTCCCCGCCGAGGAGCGAGCCGATGTACGCCCGCACGTCCTCGTCGTCGTCCACGATCAGCACCCGCGGGCGGACGGCCTGGAGCGGGTCGGCCGGGTGGTCGTCCCGCCAGCCGACGAACGGCAGGAGGGCGGCCGACACCGCCGCCGCCGTCGGCGGGCGGGTGTCCGGGTCGGGGGCCATCAGCAGGGCCACCAGTTCATCGACCGCGGCCGGCAACACCGGCCGGTACTCCCGCACGCGGGGCGGGGGCACCGCCGACCGGCGGAACAACTCGGCCAGCGGGTTGTCGCCGGCGGGGAACGGCTCCCGCCCGGTGAGGGCGAAGAACAGGGTCGCCCCGAGGGCGAACACGTCGGCCCGTGCGTCCACCCGGCTGGCGTTGTTCGCCTGCTCCGGGGCCATGTACCCGAGGGTGCCGAGGAGCGACCCCGGCTGCGTCTTCGCCCCGGTCGGGTGCAGGGCCATGCCGAAGTCGAGCAGTTTCACCCGCCAGTCGGGCGTGACCATCACGTTGCCCGGCTTGATGTCCCGGTGGACCAACCCGAACCGGTGGGCCTCGGCCAGGGCGTCGGCCAGTTGGCGGAACAGGGCGGCCGCCCGCGGCACGCTCAACGGCCCGCGGCGGGCGACCAGGTCGAACAGACTGGACCCGTCTACCAGGTCCATAACGAAGAACTGCCGGCACCCGCCGTCGGTGCGGGACGGCTCGCGGCCGGCGTCCAGGCAGGCGACGATGTTCGGGTGCTGTAGGCGGGCAATGGCCCGCGCCTCCAGAGAGAAGCGGGCGGCCAGCCGCGGGTTGTCCTCGTCGGTGTCGGCCATCACCTTGACCGCCACCTGGGTGCGGAGGTGGCGGTGGTCGGCCCGGTACACCACCCCGGTGCCCCCGCGGCCGAGCGGCTCCAGCAGGCGGTACTGGCCGACGAGCAGGTCGTGCACCCGCCCGTGGCGGATGGCGTCGGCCTGATAGCGGGTGAGCAGTTGGGCGTGGACGAGCGCCTTCAGGGCGAGGTCGCGGTCGGTGGCGGCGAGCAGTTCGGCCCGCAGGTGGGGCGGTGCTTCTTGCCACTCGTCGTCGAAGATCACCTGGCGGGCGTGCTGGAGGACGGCCGGCGGCGGGGTGTGGGCGAGCGAACCGGCGTCGGTCGTGGGAGCGGAGATCACGCCGGCGGCCCCGTGCGGGTGGAAACGACACGTAACCCGATCGTCTGATCGACGGCGGGGGTGAAAAGTTGCGGTCGTGAGGTGTGGGCGGAAAAGTGCGGCGACCGGCGAACGGCGCGACGCGAGTCCGCCGGTTGCGGGCGAACCCCGACCGCAAGGTCGGTGGGTGGCGCGACAGGCCACGTGTGCAGCTACCCGCGGCCCTGGCGGGCCGGGTTTGCCCGGTCAGGATTTCCCCAGCACGCCATCCACCACCCAGCACCCGCGGACGTGAACCTGTTGCGGGTCGCGGCAGTGGCTGAGCACATCGGAGTGGTCGCACGCGGCTTCTTCGAGGGCGTCGGCCAGGATCGGCAGCAGGGCGAAGTCGCGGGTGTCGTAGGCGGTGCGAGCGAGCGCGATCGCGGACTCGGACCGCCAGGACTCGGGGAACGGCGTCGGGCAACCTGTTGCGCCGAAGATGTCCGCGAGGAAGGGACGGTAGAGGCGTTCGTTGAGGAAGCCATAGACGGGTTGAGTGTTGTGGTCACTTGCCGCTTGGTAAGCCCCCCATCTCGCTACCCAGCGTCGATCGCGGCTTTGTAACTGACTGTCGTGGAGGATGTCTCCTTGAGAACGCGCCCATCGAAACACGGCTCGTCGCGCGGTCACAAGCCTCTTCTGGAGGCTCGTGTCGTCCGCCGACCTCTCGGCAAGATCGATGAGCACGAGCGATTCAGGGTGGGTGATCGCGTCAAGATCGAGACGACAGCACGCGACCGAAAACAACCGACACCTTCGGCGACTTGCGTTCCGCTCTCGCAGCTTTCGACGAAGACCCTCTGTGGCGATGCTGGTATACGGGATCGGCTTCAACGCCATCAGTGTCCCTCTGATTGTGCCATCAGCTTCGCCGCCACCGCTTCGGCGTCGTACACGCACCCGCCCCAGACGCCGCCGCTGGCGTGTTGCAGGGCGGCCCACAGCTTCGTATCGGCCGGCAGGCCGGGGTCGGCGTGCAGGTCGGGGCGGGGGTTCCGCTTCGCCAACTCCGACGTGCCCCACGCCACGCCTTGCACGCCGGTCGCGTCGCCGACGAGGTTCACCGTGCCTTCCAACTTCACGCGGTCAATCACGATCTGAATCAGGTCGCCGTCGAGCAACTTGCCGATCGGCCCTCCGGCGAGGGCTTCCGGCGAGACGTGGCCGATGCACGCGCCGGTGCTCACGCCGCTGAACCGGGCGTCGGTCAGCACCGCGATCTGTTTGCCCCACGGCAAGAACTTCAGCGCACTCGTCACCTGGTAGGTCTCCTCCATCCCGGAGCCGAGCGGCCCGCGACAGCACAGCACCAGCACGTCGCCCGGCACCACCCCCTTCGGCCCCTGGCCCTTGAGCGCCGCGATGGCCGCCTTCTCGGTGGTGAACACCTTCGCCGGGCCGGTTTTGCGGTATACCCCGTCGGCGTCCACCACGCTCGGGTCGATGGCGGTCGATTTGATGACGCTCCCGTCCGGGCAAAGGTTGCCGTGCGGGAAGGTAACAGTGCTGGTCAGCCCGCGGGCCTTCGCCGCGGCGGGCGACATGATGACGGTGTCCGGGTCGATTCGATCCTTGGTGAGCAGGTGGTCGCGGAGCCGCTTGCGTCGGTCGGACGAGTGCCACCACTCCAGCACCTTGCCGAGCGATTCGCCGGTCACGGTGATCGCGGACAGGTCCAACATCCCGAGTTCACGAAGGTGGAGCATCACTTCCGGCACGCCGCCGGCCAGGAACACGCGGACGGTCGGGTGCCCGATCGGGCCGTTCGGCAGGGCGTCCACCAGCCGCGGCACTTGCCGGTTGAAGTGGTTCCAGTCGTCCACCGTCGGTCGCTTCACCCCGGCGTGGAAGGCGACGGCCGGCGTGTGCAGTAGCAGGTTCGTACTGCCACCGAACGCGGCGAACACGGCGAGCGCGTTGCGGAACGCGGCGTCGGTGAGGACGTGCTTCGTGGTGATGCCGCGACGCTGCATCGACACCAACGCTTTCGCACTCCGCCGAGCCATGTCGAGCCAGATCGGTTGCCCCGACGGCGCGAGCGCCGAGTGCGGCAGGCTCAGTCCCAGAGCTTCGCCGATCACCTGACTCGTCGCCGCCGTGCCGAGGAACTGGCACCCGCCGCCGGGCGAAGCACACGCATGGCACCCCGCCTCCGCGGCCTGGTCGAGCGTCATCACCTCGTTCGCGTACCGTGCCCCGATCGTTTGCACCTTACCGGTGTCTTCCTCACCGGTCATGCCGGCCAGCATCACCCCGCCGGGCACCAGGATCGTCGGGTAGTCGTGCTGGCTGGCCAGGGCCATCATCATCGCCGGCAGCCCCTTGTCGCACGTCGCCACCCCCATCACCCCCGCCCGCGTCGGCAGGCTCCGCATCAGTCGCCGCATCACCATGCTGGCGTCGTTCCGGTACGGCAGGCTGTCGAACATGCCCGGCGTGCCCTGGGTGCGGCCGTCGCACGGGTCGGTCACGGCCCCGGCGAACGGGATCGCCCGTTGGGCCTTGAACTCCTCCGCCGCCGCCTTCACCAGCAGCCCGACCTCCCAATGGCCGCTGTGGTAGCCGAGGGCGACCGGCGAGCCGTCTTCCGCCCGCAGCCCGCCGTGGGTGGAGAGGATCAGAAACTCCTTGCGGCCGAGCAGTTCCGGTTGCAGCCCCATGCCGACGTTCTGCGTCCACCCGAACAGGTCGCCGCTCGGGGAGTGCCGCAGCAAATCGTCCGTCACTGGCAGCTTGCCGCCCGGCCCCTGCGTGGTGCTGGTGAGTGTGTAAACTCTGTCGTCGGTGGTCTCGACGAGATCGGCGAAAGTGGACATGGCGAACCTCGGGGTTGACGATTCATCGTACCGAAGGAACGTGCCGCGCCCCACTGGTCGGCCGTTTCAACCCCGCGTTGACCGATTCCGCGACAGGCGGTATCGTCCCCGCCCGGACGCGCACGGAATGCGCCCCCTCCCGCCCGGACGGCACGGATGGCGTCCCCGGTTCGCACATGGCTGATCCGCACCGGCGTGGCCACCGTCATCCTCGGGGTGGCCGCCGCCGGCTACCTCGCCGTCACCTGGGTCAGCCCGGAGAAAGTGCGGGAGGTGGTCCTCGCGCACCTGCACGACAAGTTCGGCGACGACGTGGACGTTCACCTCGGCTCGGCACACGTGCGGCTGTTCGGCGGGCTGTCCGTCACCGACCTGCGGCTCACCCGCAAGGGCGAGACCGAGCCGTTCGTGTCGGTCCCGCACGCCGTCCTCTTCCACGACAAACAGAAGCTGAACGGCGGGGTGCTCGAGGTCCGCAAGATCGAGTTGACCAACCCGACGCTGCGGGTCGCCCGCCTGCCGGACGGGAGTTGGGACATCGCCCGCAGCCAGAAGCCGCACTCCGCCGCCGGGCCGCTGCCGACGCTGGTGGTGAAGGGGGGCACGCTGGTGGTGTCGGACCGCCGGGCGGACGGCCCGCCGGCGGTGGCCGTGCGGAACCTCTCCCTGACGGTGCTGAACGACCCGGTCGAGATCGTCAAACTGGAAGGCTCCGGGGCGGTGCTGGCGGCTGACGCCCTCTCGGCCGACGGGGGCGTGCCGGACGGCATCTTCCAGGTGCCCGTGCGGGTGGGGGTGAGGATCCACCGGCCGGCCGGTCAGGTGTCGGTTCACGTGGAGACGGACGAGGTGCAGTTGGGGGCCGATCACGCCGCCCTGTTCGCCAAGATCGCCCCGGCCGCGGCCGAGTACGCCGAGCGGTTCAGCGGGGCGGTGAGCGTGACGGCCGACGTGAGTACGACCGCCGACTCCGTCCAACCGGCCAAGTACGACGTGAAGGTGAAACTGCGGGACGGCAAGTTCACCGACCCGGCGGTTCCGTGGCCGCTGTCGCAGGTGGCCGGCACCATCCGCCTGTGCGACGGCAAGGTGACGGTGGACAAGTTGACTGGCAAGCTGGGCACGGCGCTGGCGGAACTGACCGCCGAGTCGAAGCCCGACGTGCTCTGCCCGAAGAAGGGCGGCGGGCGGGCGGAGGTGCCCGGGGTGGTGGCGTTCGGCCCGCGGTGGCCGCCGGTGCGGCTGGCCCACCGGCTGGTCGTGCCGCCGGTCGAGGAGCCGACCTGTGACCCGATGGCAGCGGTCGAGGGCAAACTGGACAAGTTCGAGCTGAAGGTGTTCGCCCTCAACCTGGACGGGGAGCCGTTCGCCAAGCTGACCCCGGACACGAAGGTGATCCGCCGCATGTTCAGCCCGGCCGGGCAGGTGGACGTGGCGGTGCGGTTCCGCCGGCCGGACGCGGGCGGGTGGCGGCGGGAGGTGGACATCCTGCCGAAGAGCCTGGGCATCGAGTACGAGCACTTCCGCTTCCCCATCACCCAGGTGACGGGCAGCCTGAAGAAGGTGAACGCGAGCGACGGCACGGACGAGTTCCAGGTGAAGCTGACGGCCACCGCCGGCGACCGGCGGATCAGCATGGACGGCCGGGTGGCCGGCGGGGTGCAGGACCCGCTGGTGGACCTGACCATCGCCGGCAAGGACGTGCTCATCGACGACAAGCTGCTCGCCGCCCTGCCCGGCAAATACGGGGAGATGCTGCCGGGGGTCGGGGCGACCGCCCGCGGCGACATCACCGTCACCCTCAAGCAGGAGCTGAACGTCAACCGCTGGGAGAACCTGTTCAAGGTGAAGCTGTACGGCGGGACGGTGCGGTACCCGCAGTTCCCGTACACCCTCAAACAGGTGCGGGGCGACATCCAGGTGAAGAACGTGCTGTGCGACCCGCTCCGCCCGACCCGCCCCGGCGAGGCGGTGGTGAAACAGCCGGACCGGGACACGGTGACGATGCGGAACTTCGAGGCGGTGCACGACGGCGGGCGGCTGTGGATGAGCGGGGACAGCCAGGCGGTGCCCGGCACCCCCGACCGCAAGCTGACGGTGAACGTGCAGGGGGAGAACTGCCCGCTCGACGCCGAACTGATCGCCGGGCTGAAGGCGATGAAGATGGACATCCTGGCCAACCAGCTCGGGTTGAAGGGGGAGGTGGCGGTGTTCGGCGCGGACATCGAGATCACCGAGCGGGGGCAGTCGCCGACGCCCGGACAGGTGGCGGCCGGCCCCCCGGCCGTCGGTCCGCCGTTCGACCACGAGAAGGACCTGAAGGTCGCCGTCAACTTCCGCGGGCCGTCGGTCTGTCCGCCCGCCTTCCCCTACGACCTGCACGACCTGGCCGGCGTGCTGCGGTACCAGAACGGCAAACTCGAACTGCAAGACTTCTCCGCCCGCCACGGCCGCAGCGCCCTGAAGCTGGCCGCCGCCGACGTGCGGCTCAGCCCGGCCGGGCGGGTGTGGGCGAACATCGGCGAGGTGTCGGCCGCCCCGCTGGAGGTGGACGCGGCCTTGCTGAAAGCCCTGCCGAACGGGCTACGGGACGAGTTGGAGAAGTTGAACCTCCGCGGCGGGGCCGAACTGCAAGTCAAGCACCTGGTGATCAGTGTGCCGGGGAAGGGTCCGCCGCCCGACTTGGTCCGGCAGGCGGGGTTCACCGCGGACGCCGCCACGGATCGCTCGCTCACCCTCGTCCGCCTGCCGTTCCTGGCCGAGCGCCGCCTGCCGCCGAACCGCCCGGCCGTCACCGCCGCCGCCGGGCTGTTGCCGTTCACCCTGCCGTGGCACCCGTCGGCCGAGCAGGTGTTGCCCACGACCGCAGACGCCCCCGCCGCCGTCATCTACTGGAACGCCGCGCTCAAGCTGAAGGGGGCGGCGGTCGAACTGGGGGTGACGTGCGACGACGTGTACGGGGCGATCGCCAGCGAGGGGCGGTTCGACGGGACGGACGCGGTGAACGTTGTCGGCAACGCCTGGTTCGACCGGATGACGGTGGCCAAGCAACCCGTCACCGACGTCAAGGCGTCGTACCGGGTGGTGCCGGCCCAGGCCGACCCGAAGCGCCCCGGTCACACCCTGCCCCCGGCGCTGGTATTCCGCGACATCACCGGCACCGCGTTCGGCGGCACCGTCGGCGGGCAAGCGCGGGTCGATCTGAACGAGCAGGGCAAGTTCCAACTGTGGGTGAACGCCACCGGGGTGAAGCTGGAAGACCTCGCCAGACACCACAAGATGGGGGCCGGCGAGTTGAAGGGCGACGCCCAGGGGACGGTGCTGCTCGAAAGCGTCCCGGACCCGAAGACCGGCAAGATGGTGCTGACCGGCAGCGGGCAGGTGGATGTGCCGCAGGGGCGGTTGTACAACCTGCCGGTGCTACTCGAACTCGTCAAAGTGCTGAAAGGTCAGACGCCGGACGGGGTGGCGTTCGAGGAGGCCCACGCCAGCTTCGACCTGAAGGGCGACCGCATCCGGGTGACTCAACTCGACCTGCTCGGGGCGGCGGTCAGTTTGGGCGGCAGCGGGGAGATGGACTTCACCGGCAAGGACGTGCGGTTCGAGTTTTACACCATCTGGTCGCAGACCCTCCGGCGGTGGCTGTCCACCCCTCTCGGGGACGTGACCGGGCTGCTCAGCGGCGGGTTGTTCAAGATCGAACTGACGCGGGTGAACGGGGAGTACGTTACGAAGGCGCACATGCTGCCGGCCGTCACCGACCCGGTGCGGGCGATGGCCGAGCGGTGGCGGAACCGGTTCGGGCGGGAGACCCCGCCGCCGACCGTCCGCGGGGCGCTTCGGTAACATCCGCATTTCCTGCACGATCATCAGTTGTCGGGCCGATCCAATCCGGTTAGCATCTCCTAACACCCACCCGCACCCGGATCGGCCGGGTGCAACCCGTTCCCCTCCCACCGGAGAGTGTTCCATGTCCCGCAAGCTGTTCCTCGCTCTGGCCGGCGTCGTCGCCGTCCTGCTGGTGCCGGCGTTCGCCGCCGACGAGAAGAAGCCGGCCGACAAGAAGGACGACAAGAAGGAAGTGAAGCTGGAAGGCACGATGGTGTGCGGCAAGTGCAAGCTGAAGGAAACCGACGCCTGCAGCAACGTGGTGCAGGTGAAGGAAGGGGACAAGACGGTCAGCTACTACCTGAAGGACGACGGCGCCAAGGCCCCGTACCACAAGGACTGCTGCAAGGCCGACGTGAAGGTGAAAGTGACCGGCGGCACTCTGACCGAGAAGGACGGCAAGAAGACCCTCGACGGGGCGAAGGTGGAAGTGGTGAAGGAAGAAAAGAAGGGCAAGTAAGTCGGCCCCGGCCGACGACACCCGAAACGCCGCCCGAGGGGGCGGCGTTTCGCGTTCACGAACACGCGGCAACGGTTCGGCCCGCGGAGCGGGGCGGCGACATTGTTGCCCCCCCCCCCCCCCGGGCGGCCCGCAGGGCCATAGAATAGACCCCCCGGGGACCAACCCCAACCCCCCCCCCCCCC
>CAYMHO010000022.1:0-2420 GCA_964390195.1 uncultured Fimbriiglobus sp.
GTCGAACACCAGGTGCAGGCCGACGTGCCAGTCCAGGTCGTTCACCGGGCGGGTGAGTTCAGCACACAGTTTGCCGGCGGCGAAGAAGACGATGCCGGGCTGCACGTTCAGGTACTTGTGGCAGGCGGCGACGAGCGCATCGACGTTCGCCGGGGTCGGGTCCTTCAGCTTGAAGAACACGTTGTGGGCCAGTCGCATGACGGAGACACCAGGGGGTCGGGGGAAGTTCACTCGGCGTACAGCTTGTGTATCAACTTCACCCGACGGGTCACTTGAGCGCCTTCAGCCACTTCTCGAACTCGGGGTAGTGCTTCTCCACCACCCCCTGCGGGCCGCTCAGCCGCAGGTGCGTCGTGTCGTCCTTGCCGACCACGATCACCCACACCGCCCGGTACTCCGGCTTGATCTCCTCCTTCGACTTCGGGTCGAACGGCCGCTCCTTGTACTTCCAGGTGCCGGTGACATCCAGGATGTGAACCTTCACCTCGCCGATCTTGAACTCGCTCGTCTTGGTCACGTCCTCCGCCTTCTTGCCGTCCGGCGGGGTGAACTGGGCCTTCCACTCGTCGAACTTCTTGGTGACGTTGTCGGACGACTTCGGCGACACCGTCAGTTCGGCGTCGGCGAACCCCTTGTCGGCACTCGCCAGCTTGAACTGGTGCGACCGCAGCAGGTTGGCCGGCTTCTCCGCCTTCCACGACGCCGGGGCGTCGGCCTTCAACCCGGACACCTCCACCGGCTTGGGTTTGTCGTCGGCGGACACGGCCAGGGCGGCCACGAGCAGGAGCGGGTGCATGGCGAGAAACCTCGGGGCGGACGCAGGACATAATACGAGCCGCGACCGCGAGGGAGCCGGGCACAGTCACCCGCTCCCTCGCGGTCGCGGCTCGTTCGGGCGGGCGCGGGTGGCGGTTTCTTCTATCCTGACTCGATGCAATCTCATGGGCTGAAACCGTACGTCTGGATGCTGTGCGGGTGCGGCTGGTTCGCCGCGATGGTGGTCCTGATCGGGCTGGCCAACGACCACGTCGCGTGGCAGACGGTGGCCGTCTTCCGGGCGACCATCGCCGCCGTGTTCGCCACCACGCTGGCGTTGGCGACGCGGGCCAAACTCACGTTCGGCACGCCCATCCTGTGGCTCCGCAGCGTGGCCGGCAGCCTGAGCATGGTGACCAGCTTCTACGCCCTCACCCACCTGCCCGGCTCGGACGTGCTGGTCCTCACCAACTCGTTCCCGGTGTGGGTGGCGCTGCTGTCGTGGCCGGCGTTCGGCGAGCGGCCGACGCTCGGCGTGATCGTGGCGGTGCTGGCCGCCGTCCTCGGGGTGGCGGTGTGCAACGAGTTCAAGTTCTCCACCCTCCAACCGGCCCACTTCGCGGCGATGGTGGCGTCGGCGTTCACGGCCGTGGCCATGATGGGGCTGAACCGCATCAAGGGGGTCAGTTCGCTCGGGGTGGTGGTCCACTTCTCGTGGGTGAGCGTCGCCTTCTGCTCGATGACGTACCTGATGCCGGCCCGCGAAGCGGAGACGCCCAAGCCGCTCCTGCCCGCCGACCTGTTGCCGTGGCTCACCCTGTTGTCGGTCGGGTTCGCCGCCACCATCGGGCAGATCTTCCTGACGAAGGCGTTCCGCGGCGGGCAGGCGACGAAGGTGTCGGTGGTCGGGCTGTCGCAGGTGGTGATGGTGATGGGGTGGGAGGGGCTGGTGCCGGAGGGTTGGGGCGGGCGGGCGTTCACCGCCTGGCAACTGCTCGGGGCGGTGCTGGTGCTCGGCCCGACGGCGTACCTGATGATCCGCGAGCGGAAGAAGCCGAAGGCAGAGGCCGCCGACCCGTCGGCCCGACGGGCGACCGAGGGGCCAGCCCCGTCCGGCCCCACCGCCGACCCGCCCCTCGCCCGCGCGTCGGGCTGACGGGGTTGCCCGAGCAGTGAGGGCGATGCAATGGGCTGGGTGAACGACGCACGGGCGGAGTTGCTCGCCGGGCGAACAGTGCAAGTACGGCCGGTCGGCGGGTCGATGCGCGGTCGCATCGAGAGCGGGCAGTTGGTCACGCTCGTACCTGTCACCGGGAGCGAGGTGAGTGTGGACGACGTGGTGCTCGTGGAGTGGAAAGGGAACTGCCTGCTGCACATGGTGAAAGCGATCGACGGCGGCCGCCTGCTCATCGGCAACACCCTCGGCAAGCTGAACGGATGGGTGAACGCTGCCGCAGTGATCGGCAAAGTCGTGGCGGTGGAGTAGGTCGCGGTCGAACAGCCCCTGCAAAGGACGTGAGGCCCGACGGCTCACTTCAGCGGTTCTCCTCCAAAACCGCGACCGCCAGTGAGCAGGCAGGTTTGAGGCGAACCCGGCCCGCAAGGGCCGCGGGTGCCGGCCACATCCACACGCACCCGCGGCCCGTGCGGGCCGGGGTCGCCCG
>CAYMHO010000022.1:2430-12555 GCA_964390195.1 uncultured Fimbriiglobus sp.
TGTTTTCCGCCCACCCCGCCCCCACGGGCCCGGGGGTCCCCCCAAAACCCACCCCCCCCCGGGGCCCTGGCGGGCCGGGTTCGCCAGATCCGCCGTCGGTCCTCGCTCCCGCTTCGCGGTCGCTCGACCACGACCTACAACATCCCCATGCCCCCCATCGTTCTGCCCGACCTCGGCTCGTCGCCCGTCACCTTCGGGCTGTGGCACGTCGGCGTCGGCGAGCGGGTGATCGAGGGCGAGCGGGTGGCCGAGGTCCGCATCCGAGGGGCGGTCATCGACCTGCCCGCCCCGGCGAGCGGCACCCTGGCCGAGCAGTTCGCCCGCCCGGCCGATACACTTCACCCAGGCCAAGTTCTGGGCACCGTCGCCGAGTGATCCGCCATGCCGCTCACCCCCCGCAGCCTGTTCGTCTCGCTCGACGGCATCGACGGCACCGGCAAATCGACGCAACTCACCATGTTGGCCGAACGGTTGCGGGAGCTCGGGCTGGGCGTCGCCACGTGCACCGACCCCGGCGGCACCGACCTCGGGGCACGCCTGCGGGAGATCCTGCTGTACGGCCGGCAGACGCAGATGAGCATGCGGGCCGAGAGCCTCATGTTCATGGCCAGCCGGGCGGAACTGGTGGAGAAGGTCATCCGCCCCGCCCTGAACCGCGGGGAGGTGGTCCTGTCCGACCGGTTCCTGCTCGCCAACGTGGTGTACCAGGGGCACGCCGGCGGGCTGGACCCGGCCGACCTGTGGACGGTCGGCCGGTTCAGCACCGGCGGGTTGGAGCCGGACCTGACGCTCGTCCTCGACCTGCCGGTGGAGGTCGCCCGCACCCGGCGGAAGGCGTCCGCCGCCGACCGGGTGGAGAGCCGGGGCGACTGGTACTTCCAGCGGGTGCGAGACGGATTCCTGTTCGAAGCCCAGAACTGGCCGGACACGGTGCGGGTGCTCGACGCCACCGGCACCGTCGAGCAGGTGCACGAAGCCCTGTTCGCCCAGGTGCGGGACCTGCTCGCTCGGAAGGGGCGGCTGACCTGACGTGGACCTTCCAACTTTCCGCCAACTGACCTCGCCCGAAGGGGCCACCGCCTTGGCGGCGGCCGCCGCCCTCGCCCCGACCGACGCCACCCACCTGGCCGTTCTCGCCCGCCTGCGGAAGCGGTTCTCCCCGGAGTTGGCGGCGGCGGCCGTCGAAACCGCGCTGCTCCGCCGCAAGGCCGCCGCCAAGTTCGCTCATCCCGAGGGGCTGTTCTTCACCCGCGAAGCACTCGAGGTGGCTTCCGGCGAAGCGGTCGCCACCCGCCGGGCCGAGCGGTTCCGCCGGTTCGAGGCGGTCGGCGACTTCGGTTGCGGCGTCGGGGCCGACACCCTCGCCCTCGCGTCCGTCAGCTTCGTTCACGCGGTGGACCGGGACGAACTCCGCACCGCCATCGCGACCGCCAACCTGCACGCCCGCGGGCTGAGCCACCGCGCGACCGTCCGCACCGCCGACCTGTTGCTCGACCCGCTGCCCGACGTGCCGGCCGCGTTCGCCGACCCCGGCCGCCGGGCCGACGGCCGGCGGTTCCTGTCGCTCGCCGAGTACCTCCCCCCGCCGGCCGAGTTGCTCGCCCGGCTGCCGTCCGCTTTCCCGATCGCGTTCAAGCTCGCCCCGGGGGTCGACGTCGCGGAGTTGACGGCGTTCGACGGCGAGGCCGAGTTCATCTCGTCCGGCGGGGAGCTGAAGGAGTGCGTGCTGTGGCTTCACGGGTTGCGGACCGCCCGCCGGCGGGCGACCATGTTGACCGACACCGGGGTTCATACCCTGTCCACTGACACCGAGTTGTCAGCGGCGGAGGTGGGGCCGATCCGCGGGGTGTTGCTCGACCCAAATTCCGCCGTGGTGCGGGCCGGGCTGGTGCCGAAGTTGGCTGAACGGCTGACCGCCGCCGGCACCGATTACACCGTGCAGATGCTGACCGCCGACGCCGTGCCCGCCACGCCGTTCGCCACCGCCTACCGCGTCGAGGGCGTGTTCCCGGCCGATGTGAAAGCCGTGGCGGCCGAGTTGCGGAAGCGAGACGTCGGGCGGGTGACGCCGCTGGTGCGGGGCACGCTGCTGACCGCAGACGAGTTCGTGAAGGGGCTGAAACTGAAGGGCACCGCCCACCGCCACCTGATCCTGACGCGGGAACTCGGGCGGCAGGTGGCGGTGCTGGCGGAGCGGGCCGTACACTGACCCACGACCCGAAACCGAACCGAGAGAAGAGCATGGCAGACCGCATCATCCTGCGGACGGGGGAAGCACTCGTCGAGGGCGACATCGACTATCTTTGCGCCGAGCCGGAGGTGGTGCTCGGCGAGTTCGACGGGCCGTTCGGTACCGCCTTCGCCCAACTGCTCGGCGACCAGGTGAAGGGGCACACGCGGGTGTTCGCCATCCTGAACAGCGACGTGCAGGTGCGGCCGGCCACCCTCATGGTGTCGAAGGTGACCGTCAAGGACGCCCGGTACACCGGCATCCTGATGGGTACCGTGCAGGCGGGCGTCGCCAACGGGGTGCTCGACGCGGTGCGGGCGGGTGTCATCCCCAAGGAGAAAGCCAACGACCTCGGCATCATCTACAGCGTGTGGCTCGACCCCGCCATCCTGAGCGTGCCTGAGGGGCAGGTGAACCACGCCGAGCTGTTCCGCGTCCACCGCGAGGCCACGCTGAAGGTCATCACCAAGGCGATGAACAACGAGCCGGGCATCGACTGGCTGCTGGAAAACCAGGACAAGACGACGCACTACTTCCACCAACTCGGCCTCGACGGCAAGCTGTAAGCCCCACCCCGCGGTGAGGTATTGCCCGCCATCCCTCACCGCGGAGCCTCTCGCATGTCCGCCGACTACACCGTCTTCCAGGCCGGCTCGATCGACAGTTGGGAGTCGCACACGTTCAGCGTGCCGGAGTTCGGGTTCACCCGGCCGGGGACGCAGTTCCTCCGCGGGCCACTCGGTCTGAAGGGGGCGGAGGTGTCGGTGAACGTGTTCAAGCCGGGGCAGACGATGCCGATCAGCCACCGGCACAAGGCGAACGAGGAACTGTACCTGTTTCTGAGCGGCACCGGGGAGATGCTGCTGGAAGGGAAGGTCATCCCGCTGGTTGCCGGGACGTGCGTGCGGTGCGGCCCGCGGGTGGCCCGCGACTGGCGGAACAACGGCACCGCCGACCTGGTGTTCGTCGTCGTCCAGTACCCGCAGAACGCCGACGTGAAGACCGGGTTCGACGACGGCGAGATGGCTACCGACCGGTGGCCGGCGTGAGGGCGGGTCAGTTCGGGCTGAACCCCGGCGGGAACGGCCGCGGCTTGCGGGCCGCCCCGCCGATCGCGTCCACCAGTGCCCGCACGCGTGCGGTCACGTCCGGGTCGCCGAGCAACTGCTGCTTCACCCCCAGGGACAGCGGCAGGCTGTACCCGAGCAGGTCGCACACCGCCCCGAGCACGGTGTCCCCGTCGAACAGCGTGGTCAACTGCTGGTAGGCCGGGCCGACCGGGTCGAACCGGGCGAGCACCGCCTCCCGCAGTTTCTTCCGCAGTGTCGTCGCGTCGGCGAGCGGCGGGGCGGCGTCCTCCAGCACCTCCCCGCGGGCCAGTCGGTAGAGCTTGTCGGCGTCCGTGATTTCTTCAACCAGTTTGAGCCGGGCCAGCCCGCGGAGCTTCAGATTGTATCTGCCGTCGGGCAGCTTCTCCGATGACACGATCCGCCCCAGGCAGGCGGTGGAGACGATCCGCGGGCGGCCGTCGTACTGCTCGTCCCAGTCCTCGTCCGGGTCGAGCAGCACCATCGCGATCAACTGGTCGCCGGCCAGGGCGTCGGCGGTCATCTGGCGGTACCGCGGCTCGAAGATGTGCAACCCCTGATCGACGTGCGGGAACATCACCAGGTTGGGCAGCGGGAACAGCCTCGCCACCCCGCCGAAGGCGTCGAGTGCCGCCCGGTCGTCACGCATCCTCAGTCCCCGTGTGCAGGCGGACGGTGACGGCACCGGCCGGCGAGTCGAGAGCCGCCGCCACGTCCGCCCACAGGCGGGCGGCGTCCACCCCAAGGTGGCACGGCGGGCAGGCGGCGGCTTTGGCCGTCCCGCGGGCCAACTGCGTGCGGGCGGCGGTCGCGTTCCCTCTGCTCCATTGGTAGAGAGCAACGGCCGCGTGGATCAAGCTGTGGACGAACCGGCGGTCGGATTGCGGACAAGATCGCCAGACGTGTTCCCACCACTCGTGGGCGTCGAAGTGCCGGCCGGCGTTGAACAACTCGACCCCACGGCGGAAGTGCGGATCGGCGGCGGTCGTCGAACAGGCCTCGGACATTCCGCCATTCTACCTGGCCGACGGTGGCGTTCCGAGACCTCACCCCCCGTCCTCCTCTCCATTCATGCAGAGGGGGACGGGGGGGGGGCTCTGCCCACGGCGTTTCCACCCCCTGGCCACCCGGCGCCCACTCCCCCCCGCCGTCGCCCACGAATTTCAGCCGTTCCCCTTTGGCACCGGCGTTGCCCTGTCTACGATTCCACTGCCTTCCACCCCCGAGGTGTCCCCCGTGAAGCGGACTTCGCTCCTCGCCGTTCTGCTGCTCGCAATCCCCGCCCTCGCCGCCGACCCTCCCAAGAAGCCGACCGCGGCCGAGTGGCAGGCGGTGGTGGACAAGGCCGCCAAGTTCCTGAAGGAGAAGCAGGACGACAAGGGCGGGTGGAGCACCGACAAAAGCCCCGGTGTCACCGGCGTGGTCGTGACCGGCCTCCTGCAGACCGGCACCAAACCGTACGCCGAGCCGGCCGCCAAGGGGCTGAAGTACATCGAGGGGCTGATCAACGAGAAGGCCGGGCACATCGCCGGCCCGGACCCGCGGGTCGGGCTGCAGAACTACGTCACCAGCGTGAACGTGATGGCCCTGGTCGCGGCCAAGCAGGACGACAAGTACAAGAAGGTGATCGGCAACGCGGCCGACTTCCTGAAGAAGCTGCAGTGGGACGACGGCGAGGGGAAGAAGCCGGAGGACGACTTCTTCGGCGGGGCCGGGTACGACAGCAAGTCCCGCCCGGACCTCAGCAACACCCAGTTCTTTCTGGACGCCCTGGTGGCGGCCGGGGTGAAACAGGACGACCCGGCGTTCAAGAAGGTGGCGGTGTTCGTCAGCCGCTGCCAGAACCACAAGAGCGAACACAACACCGCCCCGTGGGCCGGCAAGGTGAACGACGGCAGCTTCGTGTACAGCGCCGCCGCCGGCGGCAGCACGAAGACGACCGACGACCCGCTGGACGGCAGTAAGGACGCCTTGCCGGGGTACGGCAGCATGACCTACGCCGGGGTGAAGAGCCTGATCTACGCCGGGGTGGGCAAGGACGACCCGCGGGTGAAGGCGGCCCTCGGGTGGCTGCGGAAGAACTACACCCTGGAGGTCAACCCCGGAATGCCCCCGCAGCTCGCCGGTCGCGGGCTGTACTACTACTACCACACGATGAGCAAGGCCCTGGAGGTGCTGGGGGAAGACGAGTTCACCGACGACAAGGGGACCAAGCACGACTGGCGGACGGACCTGTTCCGGGCGATCGAGAAGCGACAGAAGGCGGACGGCAGTTGGACGAACGACACCGACCGCTGGATGGAAGGCGACCCGGCGCTGGTGTCCGGGTACATGCTCATGGCCCTGAGCCACTGCAAACCGAAGTGACCGGGCGACTTGTAACGATTCTGCCGATTGTGTGGATTCACTACACCTCCGCGGCCGAAACAGGGGATACGCCCCGGAGGTTCCGCTCATGCGACGGCTGGCCGCCGCTGTCGGGTTGTTGGCGATGCTGGCGACCGGGTGCGCCACCGCCCCGCCGCCGGCCACGCCGGGCGATCCCGCCACCGCCGTCGCCGCCCAGGCTCCCGCGGCCGCCGCTCCGGCGGCCGCCCCGCGGGGCGGGCTGTTCAGTCACTTCCACAAGACGCCCGAGCAGCGCGCCCAGAAGTGGGCCAACTTCGCCAAGTCGCCGCTCGGCAAGATGGTCAACGGCCTGCTCAGCCCGCTGTCCGCGCTCACCGGCGGCATCCTCGGGCCGGTCGGGGCGAACGACCCGGCCAAGCTGAAACTGCCTGCAGACTCGCCGGGCGGCGCGGCCGCCAAGATCGCCGCCGCCGAAGCCCAGGCGAAAGCCAAGATCGCCGACCTGGAGTTCCTCGCCACCAAGGACTGCCGCCGCTACCCGGAGGCCGAGGCGGCGCTGCTGGCGGCGTTGCGGACCGACCCGAACGAGTGCGTGCGGTGGGCGGCGGCGAAGGCCCTGCTGAGCGGCTGCTGCTGCACGCCGAAGATCGTGAAGGCCCTGACGGTGGTGGTGAACCAGTCGGACAAGGACGGCAACCTGGCGGAGGAGTCCGAGCGGGTGCGGCTGACGGCGTTCCTGGCACTGGAGAAGTGCCTGCAGGCGTGCCAGCCGAAGGCGGAGGAGCCGCCGGAGAAGCCCGCCCCGAAGGGGACGGAGGCCGCGGGGTTGGCCCAGGTGAGGTACGAGGAGATGACACAGGGACAGGTGTTCGCGGCGGCGCGGGCGGCGCTGGCGAAGGGGATTCGGGTGTCGCCGCAGGCGATGAAGGGGATGACCGGCCCGGCGAACCTGCGAGACCTCACCTTCGGCCCGCGGGTGCCGCCCGCACCTCCCCCACCGCCCCCGACCGACGAGGTGACGCCGGCGGACGCGGAGAAACCGGACGAGGGCGAGAAGCCGGCCGCACCGACCCGCGACCGCAGCCTGACCGGGCTGCTGAAAGAGGCGATGGGGAGGTGACGGGCAAAGCCTCTCGCGGGGGTGCGATCACCGCCCGGGCAGGTTGATCGAGTCGCCCTTCTTCGGCAGCATCGCCCGCATCACCAGGGTGAACGTCGACCCTTTCCCGAGTTGGCTCTCCACCAGGATCCGCCCGCCCATCGCCTGGGCCAGCCGCATGCTGATGGCCAGCCCCAGCCCGGTGCCGCCGTGCTTCCGCCCGGCGGACGAGTCCACCTGGGTGAACGGCTGGAACAGGCGGCCCATCTGCTCCGGGGTCATGCCGATGCCGGTGTCGGACACCGCCACCCGGATCCACTCCAGCCCCTCGGCGGACGTGCGGTAGGCCTGCACCTTCACCTCCCCCTGGCTGGTGAACTTGCACGCGTTGGCCACCAGGTTGAGCACGCACTGCCGCACCCGGGTGGGGTCGCCGACGGCCGGGCCGAGTTCGGGCGGGCAGTCGAGGGTCAGCCTGTTCCCGTTCTTCTTGGCCAGCGGCTCGACCGACACCATCAGGTCGCGGATGACGGTCGCCGGGTCGAACGCCTCGCGGGCCAGTTCGATCTTGTTCGCCTCGATCTTGGACAGGTCGAGGATGTCGTTGATGAGGGTGAGCAGGTGGTTGGCCGAGGTCTGCACCTGGGTCAGGTCGTCGGTGTACTGCGGCAGGTGGTCGGCGGCCGCCTGCTCCATCAGCATCTCCGTGTACCCGAGGATGGTGGTGAGCGGGGTGCGGAGTTCGTGACTGACCATCGCCAGGAACTGGCTCTTGGTGCGGTCGGCCTGCTCGGCCGCCTCCTTCGCCACCCGCAACTTGTTCGCCTCCGCCTCCCGCGAGAACCGCGACCGCCCGACGCTCACCGCCGACGCGAACAGCTGCACCACCTGCGCCTCGAGCGGGCCGAGTTCCTTCTTCTTGGACGCCACCAGCCGGGTGCCGGACACCGCCCCGACCACCTCCTGCTGCTCGTCGAACACCGGCGACGCCACCACACTCTGCACGCCCATCAGGCTCTCGGTCGCCTGCATCACCGACACCGGCATGTAGAACGTCCGCTTCTCCTTCACCACCCGCCGCAGCAGGCCGTGGCTGATCGGTCGGGCGCCGCCCCGCTGGTCGCGGGTGGCGAACGCCACCGTCTTCCACACCTCCCCTTCCTTCATCAGCACCGCCCCGGTGTCCAGCCCGATGCGGTCCACCATCGCCCGCGCCGTCTCGGTGTACAACTCCTTCGGGTCGCCCGCCCGGTGCAGGCTCATCACCGGCTCCAGCCAGCCGACCACCTGCTCGACCGGCGGCAGGGCGCCCAGGGCGAGCAGGCTGGGTAACTCGGACGACCGCTCGTCGCTGACCGGGGCGGCGACGGTCAGGAACCGCTGCGACGTGTCCTCGTCCGGCCGCACCCACTCCACGTCGATCACCGTCTCCCCCACCCCCAGCCGCACCGGCAGCGGGCAGTCGCACGACTGGCCGGGGGTGAGCAGGCTCTGGTTGTCCACCGCCACCGGGGTGCGGGCGCTCAAGTTCTCGACGCGGACGACCGAGTTCGGCATCTCTTCAATCTTCAGGTGGTCCCGCGAGACGAACCCGTCCTGTACCATGACCCGAGCGGTGCCCCCCCGCTTCGGCCCGCGGCCGACCTCCAGCGGGCCGGCCGGGTGGGTCAGTTGTTGGTTCTCAATCCGGTTGGCGACGGTGAGCGAAATCATGGGCGTTCCGGGGGTATGGGCAATCCCGGCGGATGTTGGCGGCAGAGTGCGAACGCTACTGAAAGAACTACGGGGGGTTGGCCGTAAGACTTGCACCGGGCGGGCCGGGGCCGGCCGATTCCGTCGGGAATTTTCCAGCAGGGGGAGCCGATGACGGCCCGGGCGGTCCACTGGCACGAGGGGGTTTTCCTCCAGCCGCACCACTTCCAGGCGGAGCACCGCCACCTGACCGACCGCACCCGCCGGGCGGTCGGATGGGTGAGTCACCACTGCTGGGGCCTGCGGTCCGTCAGCATCGACCTGGACGCGCTCTTGAACTCGCGGCTGGTGGTGCGGTCGTTGCGGGGGCTGTTCCGCGACGGCACCCCCGTGGCCGTTCCGGACGACGCCGTGTTGCCGGCGGTGGACCTGAAAGGGGCGTTCCAGCCCGGCCAACCGCTCACCGTCTTCCTCGCCATGCCGGTGCTCAACCTGGGGAAGTCGAACGCGGCCGACGAAACGCCTGACCCGACCGCCCGCTACCGCCTCGACTCGCAGGAGTTGGAGGACGAGAACACCGGGGTGAACCCGCAACCCGTCCGCGTGCGGGTGCCGAACGTGCGACTGCTGCTCGGCGACCAGGACCAGACGGGGTACGACACCCTGCCCATCTGCCGGCTGGAAAAATCGGCCCTGGCGAACTCGCCCCCGCAGCTCGACCAGACGTACATCCCGCCGGTCCTCGCCTGCGACGCCTGGCCGGAATTGCACGCCGGCGTGCTCCAATCCAGCTACGACCGCATCGGTCGCAAGAGGCAACGTCTGGCCGACCAACTGGCCTCCCGCGGGGTGGGGGTCGGTTCGCCCGACCCGGTGGACGTGACCGCCCTCGCCCACCTCCGCGAACTGAACGCCGCGTACGCCACTCTCGGGGTGATCGCCCACACCCCGGGGGTGGCCCCGTTCACCGCCTACACCGAACTTTGCCGGCTGGTCGGCCAACTCGCCATCTTCGACCGCACCGGCCGCTGGCCCGCCATCCCCGCCTACGACCACGACGACCTCGGCGGCTGCTTCCTGCGGGTGAAAACCTACCTGGATGCCCTACTCGACATCCTGCCCGAGCCGGAATACAAGGAACGCCCGTTCGCCGGCATCGGCACACGGCTTCAGGTGGCGGTAGAACCGACGTGGCTCGACGCCGCGTGGCAGTTGTTCATCGGGGTGCGGAGCGAGACCGACCCGGACGAGGCGGTGCGGCTGCTGACCGTGCCGGGGCAACTGGATCTGAAGGTCGGGGCGGGGGATCGGGTGGACGCGATTTTTCAGCTCGGGCAGGCCGGGCTGAAGTTCGAGACCTGCCCGCGGCCGGGCGTTCTGCCGGATTCGGCCGCCCAACGGTATTTCCGGGTGAGCCGGACGCCCGATAAGGAATGGAGTGCGGTGGTGCGGGCGCTCACGCTGGCTGCCCGCATCAACGAGACACGGCTGGTCGGCAGCCTGAACGGGCAACGCACGGTGACGGTGCGGACCGCCGGCGGGCAGACGCAGACGATGCAGTTCACCCTGTACGCCGTGCCGAACGGCTAACACGCGGTGAACCGGCGGGGGGGGGGGGGCGGGGGTGGTGGTGCGGACACGGGCGCACCCCCCCCGGGACACAAAAC
>CAYMHO010000022.1:12565-24318 GCA_964390195.1 uncultured Fimbriiglobus sp.
TTCCCCCTTGGCCCCGGGCCCGACGGCTTACCCGGGGTTCACCGGGGGGGGGGCGCGGCGGGGTTGACACCCCCCCCGCCGCCCCCCGCCGCCGGTTCACAAGACACCCAATGCGCGACGACTTGGCCAGCCTGGTGAACCCCATCATCCGCACCGCCCTCGACCTGCGGGACGGGTGGGCGGTCGGCACCGGGCCGTCGCTCGACGCCGGCCGCGAACGCCTCCGCGACCGTTTCGCCCAGTTGTTCCGCGTTCACCCCGCCCGCCAAGCCGCCACTACTGCTTCGTCTGCCCCGGTCGATCTGCTCGCTGGCCCGGCTGAGTCGCCTGCCGAAACGTACCTGGGCGTCGGCTACCCGCTCGCCTGCTGGGTGGACGAACTGTTCACCCAATGCCCGCCGGTGTCCGCCGCCTGGACCGATCGCAAGCTGGAGGGCGAATACTACGGCACCAACGACCGCGCCTGGCGATTCTGGGTGCAGGCCGAGTTCGCCGCCGCCCGCTCGGAGGCCGATCACCTGGAAGTGTTTTTCCTGTGTGCCTCGCTCGGCTTCCGCGGGGAGAAGTACGACGACCCGGCCGGGTATGCCGCCTGGGCGGCCGCCACCAGCGACCGCCTGTTGCCCGAGCGGGCCGCGGACTGGGTCGGCCCGCCCGCCCTCGACCCGCCGGCCCGTGTGCCCCCGCGGTACGGGTTCGCCCGCCTGCGGCGGATGGCCCTGGCCGCCGGGGTGTTCGCCCTGCTGGCCGTGCCGGTCGCCGCGTGGCTGGTGGCCCGGCTCCTGGTGAAGTGACCCATGCCCCTCCTCGCTCGCCTGAACACCCCGCCCGTCCGCCGCTTCCTCTGGTGGGTCGCCCACATCCTCCTCGTGCTGCTCGTCGTGGCGTTGCTGTGGTACGTCAACTTCCGGTTCAAGCTCGGCGAAACACTGCTCTCCCCGTTTCCGCAACTGCACGCCGTCTGGCTGCCGCTGCTGTTCCTTCTGCTGTACGTCGGCGGGTGGTTCGCGTTCTGGTTCTTCCGCCTCACCGCCGACCGCCCGCGGGGGAACCAACCCGACCTGGATGAAGCCTGGAAAGACGTGAGGGCGAAGCTGTCCGCCGCCGGCATCGAACTGAAGACGACGCCCGTGTTCCTGGTGCTGGGCCGGCCGAAGACATCCGCCGCCGACTTCTTCGCCGCCACCGGCGAGCCGTTCGCCGTCCGACACGACGCCGGACCGCTCGGCGTGTACGCCACCCGCGAGGCGGTGTACCTGGTGGCCAGCGGCGCGAGCGTGCTGTCGAAGTTCGCCACGTTGGGTGACGCCGTGACGCCGGTCGAGCAGCCGAAGGGCGTTCCGCTCCTGTCCGCCGACGCCGAACCGACGATCGACTTGCAACTCGCGCCTGCGGGGCAACCCGCCCTGGCCCGCGACGCCGCCGACTGGCTGCCGAAGCCCGCCGCCCCCGCCCGCACCGAACTGTCCTCTGCACAGGTGAAGGCCGAACGCGAGCGGCTGGTGTACCTGTGCAAGCTGCTCGTGTCGGCCCGCCGCCCGCTCTGCCCGGCGAACGGGGTGGTGTGGCTGCTCCCCTTCCGTTCCACTGACAATTCGGTGTCAGCGGACGCGGCGGCGGCCGCCTGCCGGGCCGACCTGGCGGCGCTCGAAACCGCCCTTCAGCTCGACCTGCCCATGACGGCGGTGTTCGCCGACGCCCAGGAGTTGCAGGGGTTCCGCGACCTGATCGGCGGGTTGCCCGCCGCCGCCCGCACCGACCGCCTGTTCGGCCGTTCCCTCCCGCTGGTGCCGAACGTGCCGGCCGACGCCCGCCACGCGGTGCTCCTCTCCGGCCTCGATTGGGTGGCCGGGAGGCTGGTGCCGGCACTGCTGTACCGCCGCTTCGGCGCCGCCCCGACACCTGCCGAGGCCGCCCGCCTGTGGCGGTTGCAAGACGACCTGTTCGCCCGCCGCGAGGCCGTCACTCGGGTCGTCAGCCAGGGGTTGTTGTCCCGCACTCACCGCCCGGCCATGCTCTCCGGGGTGTACTTCGCCGGCACCGGCCCGGACGTCGGCGATCGCGCCTTCGCCGCCGGCGTGCTGGCCGAACTGCGGCTGTCGCAGAACATGGTCGCCTGGACAGAAGCCGCAAGTGCCGACGAGCGTGACAGCCGCCGCACCGCCGCCATCGGGTACGCGGCGATGGTGCTGGCCGCCATCGGGCTGGGCGTGTTCGGCTGGTGGACGTGGAACATGTAGCGGCGAGCCGGAGGCGAGCGCGTCCGAGGTGTTCCGACGCGCTCGCCTCCGGCTCGCGGCTATTTCAGCAGCAACCCGACCTCCACCGCCTTCGCCTCGCCCGCTTTCACCTCCACCGGCAGCACCTTCTCCCGAATCACCCCACCCGTCTTCTGGGCGAACAGGCTGTACTTGCCGGCCGGCAGATCGGGGAACGCGAACGTGCCGTCGGACTTCGTGGTCGCCTTCGCCTTCTCCTTGTTCTTGTCGTCGAACAGCACCACCACCAGCCCCGGTTGCGGCAACTCGCCCACCACCACCCGCCCGCTGATCGTCGCCAGCGCCGGCTTGTTCAGGTCCGCCGGGTCCGCCCGCTCGACGGTTACAGTGGTGAACCCGACAAGCCCGGCGTTCGAGGTGAACCGCACGCTCACGTCGAGCGGCCCCTTCGCCCCGTCGAGCGGGATGGATGCCGCCCACTCGTTGCGGCCGTCGGTCGGCTTGGCGGGGATGAACACCGCGTTCGGCGGCGGGGCGTCGTTCGCCGGCTTCCCGATGAAGAAGTGAACCTCCTTCACCCCGGACACCGGCAGATCGGACGTCGCCGCCACTGACAACGGCTTGTCCGCGGGCACCTTCGCCGGTGGGTCGAGGAATCGCACCCCCTGCGGGCGGCGGCCGTCGAACGTCACCACCATCCTGTCGCGGGCGATCTCCTTGCCGTTCGCGTCCAGCAACCGGGCGAGTACCACCCGCCGGCCGGTCAGCCCATCCACCCCCAGCTTCGCCTCCGGGTCGCCGGCCGTCGCCTTCAGGCTGAACCCGCCCTTCGGGTCGAACGCCACCCCGAGGGTGCGGTCCCGCGGCGGCACTTTGCGGCGGGTGAAGTCGGTCCGAGCGGGGTCGTCCGGATCGACCCCGACGAGCACGTCCACGGTGGCCGTGGGCGGGGCGTTGTCGGTTTCGAGTTTCACCACCAGAGGCACCGTGTTGGCGGCGAACGGCTCGCACCGGATTTGAACCCGCGGTGCGGTGAGCGGCTGGAACCGAACCGCCGCGTCGCCCGACGCCTCGCCGGCGAACGTGAACGCCCGCTCGGTGCCGTCGGCGCTCACGGCCAGCGTGACCATCCGCCCCGCGGACGGCTCGAATTTCAGCCCCTTCGTGTACAGCTTGAGCGTGCCCTGACCAGACGCGAACGTCCCGTTCAGCTTGCCGTCCGTGACGGTCAGCCCGCGGTTGCGGTCCGCCGGGAACGTCAGTGACACCGGCATGTCACCGCCCGCGAACGTGCTCCGCTCGCCTACGGTGGCGACCAACTCCCCGCCCGGCGTGTACCGCACCTCTCGCACGTCGAGCAGGTCGGCCGGCTCCATCACCCGCACCGGCACGGCGAACGTCTGCCGCACGTCCCGCGTTTTCGCGTCGAGCACTTTCAGGACGAACTCGGCCGGCGCGGGCGCGAACTCCGAACCCGGCGCCGCGGGGGCGGGCGGTGTCGCGGGCGGCATCGGCGGAGCGGTGGTCGGCGGGAGTGGCGAGAACACCAGCGGCTTCTTCTCGCCCGGGAGCAGGGTGACGGGGGCCGTCTCGCGAGCGGGGTCGGCCAACTGCACGATCACCGTCTGCGGGGCGTTCGTCGGGTTCGTCAGGATCGGGGTGAACTTCGCCGGCTGACCGTTCGGCCGCACGCGGAGGGCAACGGCCGGCAACGCGGGTCCTTCCACCCCGGACGCGACGAGCAGTTCGAGCCGGTTGGTGAGCGAACTGGCGTCCACATCCACGCGGTGGAAGAACACCCGCCCGCCCACTTCACCTCGGACCAGCGCGCCGCGGAGCGTCGGGTGCTTCTCCGGGTGGCTGCCGACGGCGAGCGTCCGGTCGGCGACGACCGCCCGCACCGGAGACAACTCGACCGGCCCGCCGTTCGACGTCACCCACTCGGGCGTCGGGGTGTGGACGTCCACCGCCGTCGTCAGCGGGACCTCCGAGCCGATCAGCCGCACCGCCACGCGGACCGTCTTCGCCCCCTCCGCCGGCGTGAGGGTCACGCTGTTCGCCTGAATTTCCAGCCTGGGCGAGGGTGGCACCGTCGCGCCGAACTGTCGGCACTGGTCCAGCACCTTCAGCGCGAAGGCGACATCGGTCGCCGCGTTCGGCAGGTCGAACGGGTTGCGGGCGAGGTGGTCGAACCGGCCGGCGTGCCAAGCCAGGAACTCGCGTCGCGGCGGGCTGTCGGCGGTCACAACGGTGGGCGAGGGTTCCGCGGTACGCACCCACGGCAGTGGCGACACCCGCGGGTCGGTCCACTCGGGAGACCGCCGTCCGGCGGCGAAGTCCTCGTCGTCCTGGCGGTCGTGGTCGCTGACGGCGTCGTCGAGCCGCTTGGCCAATGCCATCCGCACCGCCCACACCGCCGCCCGCTCCTTTGCGGTGGTGAGTGGGACCGACAACACGGCGTCGAGTGCGGCCAACTCTGGCGGTCCGGCGGCCCCTTCCGCCCGCCGTCGGACCGCCGCAAGTGCGTCCGGATGGAACGGGGCGAGAGCGGCACGGGTCGCCGGTTTCACCTCGTCGGCGAGCGTGGCCCAAGTGTTCGCGGAGGTGGCCAGCGCGGGCAAATCGGGGGCCTGTTTCGGCGGAACGAGTGCCACACGGAGGTCGTCGAGCGGTCTCGACTTCACCCGCGCCCGCTCGGCTTCACGCCGCCTGGCCACCGCGTCACGGTGTGCTTCCGCCGCCGACCCGAGCGATTGCAGGGTTTTCTCAAGGGTGGCGACCGCACGATCGGCGTCGGCGGGGTCGGCGTAGCCGGGCGAGCAGGCGAGCGCCACCGCCGTGTTCCACTCGGCGAAGGCGCGATCCAACCCGCCCCGCCCCCAGTCGAAGAACTCGACCAACCGGCTCAACCGCTCGAACTCCAGTGTCAGCCGCAGCAGTTTGGTGGCCCGCTCCGGTGCCACCGATTCGGCGACCACCCGCTTCAACAACAGCGAAGCCAGCCCGGTCGGGTCGGGTTCGACGTCGGCCAGCAACTTCGCCAGCCGCTTCAGTTGCAGCGCCGTGGGTGGCGGTTCGACGGCCGCGGCAGTCAGGATGACGGGCGCGGTGACGGCCGGCGGCTTCTCGGTCGGTTCGGCCACCGCCTCGTTGCGGGTGAGGTAGCGGCGAAGGGCTTCAACCTGCGTCGGGTCGGTGGGAAGGATCGGCAACAATGTGTCCGGCACGCCGGGAGCAAGAACGAGTGCCGCGTCGCGGTCGATCGTCGCCAACTCGGCGTCGAACGCACTCCGCGCCGCGTCCGGCGTCTGCCCGGCCAACCAGTTCCGCTCCATGGTCAACAGGGCGTGTTCCAGTCGGGCGAACTCGACCGGGGCACGGTCGGCCTTTTTCTCGGTCAGCCATGCGTCGCGGACCGCCCACGCTTCAAGCATCTTCGAGGGGTCGGCGGTCGGTTCCGGGTCGGCGGCGGACCGCGAGCCGGCGGTGGTGAGCACGAAGTCGGCACCGTCGCCGGTCAGCCACGGGGTTTGCGGGGCGATCCGGTTCCGCTCCGCCCAGCGGACCGTCCGCGACCGTACGAACGCTGCCAGCTCGTTCACTGACACCCTCTTGTCAGTGGCGGCGTCCGGGTTGTAGCCGTCGGCCGCCCCGCGAAGTCCTTCGACCCAGTAGCGGACGAACACCGCCCCGCCGTGCTCATGCGAGCCGTGCGACTGCTCCCCGTCACCGCGGGCGAACAGCACCAGCCGCCGCGGATCGCCCACGAATGCCAGGCGTTTCGTCGCCACCGCCACCCAGTCGGCGTGCGGCGTGTGCAGGTCCAGCACCACCAGCTTGTGCGGGGTTCGTGCCGCCCGCACCTGCTCCAGCACCTCCGAGAGTGTCACCCGGTTGCGGGCGTGATCCGCACCCACCACACCGGCCGCCAGCTCGATGTCGTCGCCAGTGACTGTCGCCGCCCCGGTGAGGAACAGCACCAGCGGCTGACCCGCGGGGTGGTTGGACAGCCCGGCCAGGGCGGTGCGGAGTTGGTCGCGGGTCGGGTTCGGGGGCAGGGCGAACGGCGACGGGCGGAGCGGTTGGCCGGTGACGCGGGTGAAGTCGGCCGACGCGAACGGCACCGGCGAACCATCGGTGGACGCAGACGCGGACACACACACGACCGCCGCCGGGCGGACGGGTTGCACCCACCAGAGCAGAACCAGCCCGACGGCAACAATCGCTGACACGCCGAGTACGACGGCCAGCGGGTGCGGCCAACGGCGGGCGGCGGAGGTGGGGGCGGTGGCCCGCCAGTCCGGGCCGCGGACGTCGTTCATGACGGCTCCGAATGTCAGCGGGGGGCGGGCGTCGGGGCGGGGGTGCCTGGGGCCGGCGGCGGCAGAGCGGGCAGGCGGGCGGACACGGCCTTCGCCTTCACGTCCCCGAGGGAAACGAACTCCAGCCCGCGGAGGGTGTTCACCGCGGCCCGGGTGTCGTCCCACCAGAACAGGGCCGTCACCCGGTTGGCGGCTGTGAAGATCCGGACTTCGCTCCCGGCGGGTACGGTGGTCGGTCGCGGGGTCACCGGCCGGCCCTCCTGGTGAATCAGCCGAACGACCAGGCATGTCCGCCCGTCGTGTTCTTCGACTGACAGCCCGGTGACAGTGGCTTCCCCGACTCGGAACGGCTCGACCGCTGACAGTGGGGTGTCAGTGGGCATCGTCCAGGTGGCGGAGGCCGGGAACGCGGACTCCGACCACCACGCGGACAGGGTCGGTACCGACGGCTTGCCGGCGTCGGTCGGCCACTTCGGCACCCGCACGTCCCACGCCGGGCACGGCCAGCCGGTGGTGTTCGTCCACGTCACCGCCACCGGGCGGTTCGCCGACGAGGTCAGTTCGAACCACACGTCGCCGACGCGGGCCGGGGACATCACCGCCGCGCCGGGCGACCCGCGGTCGGTCAGGGCGACCATCTCCAGCCCGCCGTCGGTGTTCAGCCGCTGTCGCGGCACGGCGACGGTCCACCCGCCGGCCGGCTCACGGCCGACCGCCGGCACCTCGGCGGCGAAGTTCGGGCGGGCGAACTTCACCCCCGTTTTGTCCGGCAACAGGGTGAGCAACAGCCGCTCGCCGGGCTGCAAATCCAGCGTCTGCGGCGGCTTCTCCCCGGACAAAGCGAGCGTGAACCTGCCGTCCGTCGGCATCGGTGACAGCCAGTTGTCAGTGGCGTCGGTGCCGGCGGTCAGGTCGTCCGTCTGCCGGTCGCCGGCGAGCGTCAACCGCACCTGCGGGGCGGTGGCGGTGCGGATCCAGTTGATCAGTTTGTCGGTTTCAGCGGGGGTGAGGAACAGGCCGGCCGGCTTGAACGTGGTGACCGACCGGAACTCCTCCCGCACGCCGTCGGCCGCCGGTTCCGCCGGGAAGGCGACCACGTGCAGCGGGCACCCGCCGTCGAAGTTCGCACGCAACGCCTCCTTCACACTCACCTTCTTCGGGTTGGTCTCGGGGTCGGTGAAGCGGTTGTCGGCGCAGTCGCTGAACAGGATGACCGCCCGCGCCGCAGTCGTCTTGCCGACCGTCGCCCGCGCCCGCAGTACCGAATTCACCACCGCCGACTTGTCCCACGGTTGCTGTGCCCGCACCTGCTTCATGACGGCGGCCAACTCGTCGGTGGTCCACTCGGCCGGCTCGCGGAGGGTGGCGAACGCCTCTTCCGGCGTCTTCGCGGCTGGTGTTTTCTGGCCAAAGGCCGACACCGCGAGCGTCACCCCCGGCGGCACGGCGGCCAGCACCTCCTCCAGCTTGTTGCAGGCGGCGGCGAACTGCGGCTGGGCGGCCGGGTTGTCCGGTTGGCCCATGCTGCCCGAGCAGTCGATGACGAAGTGCAGGTGGCCGCTCCCGCGGCCGAACCTCGCCCGGATGTCGTCCGACGGCCGCACGGCTACTGACACCCGGTTGTCAGTGGGTTGGCGGACGGCGGTGCTGTTCGGCACCGGGTAGCGGGCGACGGCGGTCAGCACGAGGTCGCGCCGCCCGCGGAAGTACCCCGTCAGTTCGACCGTCGATCGCTCGACGACGGGCTGCGTCGGCAGCGGGGCGGTGCGTGGCGGGATCGGAAGCGAAGTGTGGCCGAAGCCCCAGAGGGAGAATCGGGTGAAGCGGGAGTTCGCCGACTGGTAGGCGACGAACCCGACGGCCGGCAGCCGCTTCTCGGAATCCGCGGCGATGGTGAATGTCGCCCGCGGGTTCGGCTCGTCGGTGACGACCACCTCTTCCGGGGGCCTGGTTTTCAAGGGGAACGGGAGGGTTGGCGGCGGGGCGATGACCCGGCCGGTGAGGGCCCGCGAGTCGGCGGCGAGCGTCTCGACGGCGGCGGCGAAGTACGGCTTGGCCGGTCCGACGCCGCTCCAGCGGTCGGCGAGCGTGCGGTCGGCCTGCCAGTTCAACAGTTCGCCGGCCCGCCGTTTTCGCAACCGCACGGCGGGGTCGTTCGCCACCGGCAGCAGCGAACACCGGGCGAGGCGGTCGGCCTCCGGCAACGTGTCGTCCCCGTCCGGGATCGTGCCCGGCAGCCGCCGCACGGCCGTGGCGAACAGTTCCCCGCCGGCGACCAACTCGGCCGGGGCGTCGGCTTGCCGCGTGGACTGGTCGATCTGAAAGGTGACACGGTCGAAGTCCTCCCCGCACGCCCCCTTGCCGACGGCCGCGAGTTGCAGCAACCCGCGACGGCGGGCGGAGGCGAACGCCTGTTCCCGCACGTCGTCGGCGTTCGGTTCGGCGAGCGGGGTGGGGGTGTTGCGGGCGAGGACGTTCAGTTGCCGCGACACCCGCCGGTGCTCCACCAGAAGGTCTCGCCGACGCGCGGTGAATGGCGCGGACAACGCCTTGTCAGCGGCAGCCCACCAGCGGACGAGGCCCGCCCGGCTGTCGTCCCTGTGCTTCGGGTCGAGCAACCGGGCGACGGCCGCCCGGTGCCGGTCGTCCACCGCTTTCACACGGTCGGCCAGAATCCTGGCCTGCGTTTTCAGGCCCCCGGCGCGGGTGGCGGAGGGCGGGCCGTCGCACGCCTCGCCCAACTTGTGCACCTCGCCCCACGTCGCCCACTCGAACGCCAGCCACTCCTCACGGGTCATCCGGCCGAGCAAGCCCGTCGGGTGATCGCCGGCCGCCAGCCACTCGGTCAGCCCGCACAACTTCGGGCCGGCCGTCTGGTAGGTGGTGCGGGCGAAGCGGACGCTATCGGCCGTGTCACCGGCGGCCGCGTACAGCCACTCGGCGGAGGCCGCGAAGGCGTGGGCGGTCCGCCAGTTGGCATCACCGTCGGCGAACACCAGGTCCTCGGCCAACCGGCGGGCGGTGTCAGCAGTTTCCACAAGGCCGGCGACCCACGGGCGGACCTCTTCGCCCTGTTTGCTGGTGGCGGTTCGCTCGGCCAGCAACCGCAGCCGCAGCACCCGTTGCAGCAGCGGCCACACGCGGGCGGTGGCGGGGTGGTTGGGCAAATCCCGGGCGACCATTAGCAGGAAGTGCAGTTCGGCCGGGGCGACGGCGAACCCGTCGGCGATGAGGGCCACCACCGGCGGGGCGAACCGCAGGCGGGCGAACGGGTCGTCGGCCACCCAGTGGACGAGCGCCCGCCCCAGGGCCAGCCGGTCGGCCTGTTGTTTCGCCTTCTCCCACTCGGCCGGCCGGTCGGCGTCGGAGGCCAGTGCCACCTCGCCGATCACCGGGCCGAGGGTGGCGGAATTGGCCTCCGGCTGGCCGAACGAGCCGGGCAAGGCGAGAGTTTGCGGCGACACGGCGAGCGGGCGGGCGGACACGATTTTCAGACGAGTCTGCTCGGCCCGGTCGCGGGCTTTCTCCGCCGGAACGTCGCACCCGTCGGCGAGAAGTCGGTCGGACCGCAACACCCAGCCGACGTACTCGTTCCACAATTGCGGGGCGAAGGCGGTCGGGTGCGGGCGGGACTCGTCCAGCTCGGCGAAGCCCGCCCACATGGCGTCCCACGCCGGCGGCGGGGTGAAGTCGGCCGGCAGCGGGTCGGCGTCGGCGTACCTGTCCACCACGCCGAGCGACATGGCCTCGGCACGGCGGCCGGCGTCGGACGACGGAAACACCTCCGGCACCTGGATGGCCGCCCGCTGGTCGAACGCCCACCGCCTGGTGTTGTGGGTGACGTACCCGATGAGTTCTTCCGCTGACAGCCGGCTGTCACTGTTGCCGTCCGCCGCCCCGGCCAGCCCGGTTCGCAGGTGGTGCAGGAACACCGACCCGCCCCACTCGGGCGACCGCCACGCCCGCTGGTCCGGCCCGGCACTCACGACCACGAGCAGGTTGGGAACCGCGGCGATGTCGGCGTCGAGCGACCGCACCCCGCGGGCGAAGTCGTTGTGGAACTGGCCGAACACCGGGGCCGAAGCGTCGCCGGCGGCGTCGAACACGAGCAGTTTGCGGGTGTCGGCGGGCAACTTGGCGGCGGCGTCAATGATCGCTTTCACCCGGATGCGCTCATTCGGCTCCGGCCCGGCATCGTCCGGCAGCAGGAACGGCCCGGCCGCGTCTCGCCCGCCGTTCGCCGCGAACACGGCCACCACGACGGGGTTCCGCGAGCGGGAGAGTTCGTCCAGCACCCGGCCGGCTTCACCACGACTGAGCCGGTGCGGCGTCTGGTCGGGGCGGAGCCTCGCACGGCCGGGTTTGCCGAGTTCGCTCAGCTTCGGGCCGTCGGCATCGGTGGTGCCGTTCGACGGGACGAGCGGGTTGTCGTCGTAGGCGGCGGTGGCGACGATCAGCCGCGGGGCGGTGGGCGGGGTCAGCCACAGCACGACGTAGGTGATCGCCCCGACGCACGCGGCCAGGCCGGCGAGCAGGCCCACCGCTTTCCACGCGCGGCCCGGCCCCCGCCCGCTCGGGGCATCTCCGGGGTTCGACCACGTGCCGGCCGGTGCGTGTGCCATGGTTGCCTGTGCGGGGCGGGGCGCGGGCGGTGGGGTTACGCCCGCCCGCCGGTCCGTCTTTCATCGAACCGCCCCGCCCGCCGAGAAAGGAAACGGCGGGCGGGGGAGTAAGATACCCGCACGCCGCCGGCCCGTTCGGGCCGGTTGTGCCGGTTGCGCCAACTTGGGGTACCCATGGCCGACCCCGAGCCGCCACGCCGACAGAGGCCGCGGCCAGACCTGAAAAACCTGTACGACGCCCTCCAGCCGTCCGAGCCGGTGCGGGCGAAGGTGGTCGAGAACGGCATCGGCATGGCGTTCGTGCTCGTGCCGGCGGGGGCGTTCCGCATGGGCGAATCCGGCTTCCGCACGAACGAGACGCCGGTTCACGAGGCGGTCATCACCAAGCCCTTCTACCTGGGTACCACCCCGGTGACGCAGGCGACCTACCGGGCCGTGACGGGGCAGAACCCGTCGCACGCCACCCCGGAGCGTGGCGGGTCGCCGGCCCACCCGGTCGAGCGGGTGACGTGGGACGACGCGGTGCGGTTCTGCGAACGGCTGACCGCCCGGCCGGAGGAGCAAGTGGCCCGACGGCGGTACCGGCTGCC
>CAYMHO010000022.1:24328-42571 GCA_964390195.1 uncultured Fimbriiglobus sp.
GACCGAGGCCGAGTGGGAGTACGCCGCCCGCGGCGGGGCGAGCACCGTCTTCCCGTTCGGCGACACGTTCACGGCGGTACACGGCACGTTCGACGGCCGCTTCCCGTTTCCCGACGGGGCGACGGCGGGTGACGCGGCGGGCGGGCCGACGGCGGTGGCGAAATTCCCGGCCAACAGCTTCGGCCTGTACGATGTGTGCGGGAACGTGTGGGAGTGGTGTGCCGACTGGTACGACGAGCGGGCGTACAGCACCGACCAACTCCGCGACCCGGCCGGCCCGCCGGCCGGCACCCGCAAGGTGGTCCGCGGCGGGTCGTGGAAGAACCAGGGGCACTCGTGCCGGCCGGCGTACCGGAACGCCCTGCCGCCGTACCAGAAGAACTCGGCGACCGGCTTCCGGGTGGTGGTGGAGGTCGGTTAACCGCTCGCACGCTCGCGGCGAATAGGGACTCCATGCCCCGCATCCTGCTGGTCGAGGACAACGACGCCAACCGGGTGATGCTCTGCCGCCGGCTGGAGCAGAAGGGGTACGCGCTGGTGCCGGCCGAATCGGGCGAGCGGTGCCTGGAGTTGGCCGTCGCCGACCCGCCCGACCTGATCCTGATGGACATCGGCCTGCCGGGCATCGACGGGCACGAGGCCACCCGCCGGCTGAAGGCGAACGAGCGGACGCGTCTCGTCCCGGTCATCGCCCTGAGCGCGCACGCCCAGGCGAGCGACCGGGAGCAGTCGCTGGCCGCCGGGTGCGTGGAGTTCGAGAGCAAGCCGGTGCAGCTGCCGGCGCTGCTGGCGAAGATCGAGGCGGTGCTGAAGGCCCCGCCGGCCCCGCCCCCCCCCGCCACGGACGACGGCAGCATCTTCGACGGCCCCGAGCCGCCCGGCGACTCGACCAAGACGGCCATCCTGAAGGCGGCGGCGCCGACGGTGCCGGTCGCCCGCAAGCGGATCCTGGTGGTCGAGGACACCGACGTCAACCGGGTGCTCCTGCGGCGGCGGCTGGAGAAGCAGGGGTTCGACGTGACCGAGGCGGCGGACGGCCGCATCGCCCTGGACCTGGTGCGGCGGAGCGTGTTCGACCTGGTTCTGCTCGACATCATGATGCCCGAGGTGGGCGGGTACGAGGTGCTGGAGCGACTGAAGGCCGACCCGGACACGGCCGCCCTGCCGGTCATCATGATCTCGGCGATCGACGAGATGGGCAGCGTGGTGCGGTGCATCGAAGCCGGGGCGGAAGACTACCTGACCAAGCCGTACGACACGGTGCTGCTGCAGGCCCGCATCAACGCCTGCCTGGACAAGCGGCGGCTGCGGGACCAGGAGGTGGCGTACCTGAAGGCGGTGGCGTCGCTCACCCGGGCGGCCGGGATGCTCGAGCAGGGGCGGTTCGAGCCGGACGAGTTGACCCCGGTGGCCGACCGGCCGGACGAACTGGGCACCCTCGCCCGCGTGTTCGTCCGCATGGCGTCCGAGGTGGCCAGCCGGGAGAAGCAACTGCGGCAGGAGGTGGAGCGGCTGAAGGTGGAGATCGACGACGCCCGCAAGAAGGAGCAGGTGGCCGAGATCACCGAGACGAGCTACTTCCAGGACCTGCAGGTGAAGGCGGCCAACCTGCGGCGGCGAATGCGGAAGGGGGAAGATCCGGGCGAACCCCGGCAGTGATGCCGGGGGTGCATGTTCACTCACCCCCGGCATCACTGCCGGGGTTCGCCAAAAACGGCCGATGGTACACTACCCGCATGGCCTCCATCGTTTCCATCCACTCGTACCGCGGCGGGACCGGCAAGTCGAACGTCACCGCCAACCTGGCGGTGGCGGTCGCCCTGACCGGCAAGCGGGTGGGTATCGTGGACACCGACATCCAGTCGCCCGGCATCCACATCCTGTACGGGTTGGACGACCGGCAGGTGACGCGGGCGCTGAACGACTACCTGTACGGCCAGTGCCGGATCGAAGACACGGCCTACCACGTCACCCCGCCGGAGGTGCTCGCGGCCGGCGGGCGGGTGTACCTCATCCCGTCCAGCATGAAGGCCGGGGAGATCGCCCGCGTGCTGCGGGACGGGTACGACGTGACCCTCCTGAACGACGGGTTCGAGCGGCTGCTCGACGCCCTCGAACTGGACTTCCTGTTCATCGACACCCACCCCGGGCTGAACGAGGAGACGCTCCTGTCCATCGCCATCTCGGACACCTCCGTGCTCATCGTCCGCCCGGACAAGCAGGACTTCCTGGGCACCGCGGTGACGATCGAGGTGGCCCGCCAGCTCGGGGTGCCCGACATGATGGTGGTGCTGAACAAGGTGCTGGCGTCGATGGACCTGCCGGCCCTGCGGGCGGACGTCGAGCGGACCCTGCACACGGAGGTGGGGGCCGCCTTCCTGCTGACCGAGGAGTTGATGCGGCTGGGCAGCACCGGGCTGTTCCGGCTGAAGTTCCCCGACCACCCGTGGGCGAAGGAGATGGACCGCCTCGCCCGGCGGATGCTCACCCGCCGACCCCCCGGCGGAGGTTCCCCGTGACCCCCACCGCCCCGCCCCGCCCCCGCCCGGCCGCCGACCTCGTCGCCCCGCTGCCGCTCACCGACCCGGCGAAGGAACTGCTCACCCCCGAGGTGGGGGTGCGGCTGTACCTGGAGAAGCTCGTCGCCGCCGGGCTGACGGTGGACGCCCTGCGGGTACTCGCCCTGGCGTTGCCGAAGCCGGAGGCGGTGTGGTGGGCGTGCGTGTGCATCCGCCAGGCGTTGCCGAAGCCGTGGCTGGTGGCCTGCGAGAACGCCCTGGATGCGGCCGAGAAGTGGGCGAAAGACCCGGGCGAGGCGAACCGGCGGGCGTGCGGGAGCGTGGCCGAGGCGGCCGGCTGGGACACCGCCCAGGGGTGTGCGGCCGGGGCGGCGTGGCTGTCCGGGGGGAGTCTGTCCCCGCCCAACCTGCCGCCGGTTCAGCCGCGGGAGGATTTGACCGGCCAGACGCTCGCCGGGGCGCTGCGGCTGGCGGCGGCGTTCGACCCGGCCCTCACCGCCGCCCGAATCGCGGCATTCGTGCAAACCGGCATGACCGTCGCCGACGGCAAGCTGAAGCGGGGCGAGCGGCCGGCATGACCGGTCCGCCCCGCCGGCGGGCGAGCCGCATTCACCGGGCACGCGCCCGCCCGCGGCGAATTCACGTCCTACCCTTCTCCCGCCGCACTGAAAGAATCTGTTAACCCCGGCCGTAACACCAGCGTCCCCCGGACCGTTCGCCGAGACCGCCATGCCGTCGCCGGACGTCCTCGACTTCGCCGCCCTCCTCGCCCCCGTGCCCGGCGACAAGCCGACCGGGGTCGACCCGCGGGCGAACACCTCCCCGTCGTCGCCTTACTACAAGGTGAAAGACGCCCGCACGGCCGCCCGCAGCGCCGAGCGGCAGATGGAGCAGGGGGCGGAGGACGCGCCCACGCCCGACTGGAAGGCGGTGGTGTCGGCCGCCACCCAGGCGCTGGCCGTCGCCAAAGACCTGGAAGTGGCCGCGTACCTGACCGAAGGCCTCGCCCGCGTCTACGGGTTCACCGGCCTGCGGGACGGGTTCCGCCTGACCCGCGAACTGGTCGCCGCCTTCTGGGACGACCTGTACCCGACGCCGGATGAGGAGGGGCTGACCACCAAGGTGGCGGCCCTCTCGGGGCTGAACGGGGACGACGCCGAGGGGACGCTCCTCGCCCCCATCCGCACCATCCCGCTCACCGACTCGGACACCCACGGGCGGCTGAACTACGCCAACTACCAGCAGGCGCTGGCCACCAGCAAGATCCTCGACCCGAAGGTGAAGGAGAAGAAGGTCGCGGCCGGGGCGATGAGCTTCGAGAAGGTGCAGGCGGCGATGAACGAGACGGGGAACGGGTTCGTGAAGGCCCTGTACGAGGACTTGACCGCCGCCCAGGAGCAGTTCGACCAGTTGAACGCCGTTCTGGACGGCAAGTGCGGGGCGGCCGCCCCGCCCAGCTCGGCCATCCGCAGCCTGCTGGCCGACGTGCTGGCGGCGGTGAAAGACGTGGCCCGCGACAAGCTGGCCGTCATGCAGATGGCAGCCGCCGCCGCGACCGCGGCCGAAGCGGCACCGGCTGACGCCAACGGCAAACAAGCCGCCCGTTCCGACGACGACGACGCGGGCGGTGGGGAGAGGCTGCCGCCCATCCGCAACCGAGAGGACGCGCTGAACGCCCTCCTCAAGTTGGCCGACTACTTCCGCCGCACCGAACCGCACTCGATGGTGCCGCACGCCCTGGAGCAGGCGGTGCGGTGGGCGCGGATGCCGCTCATCGAGCTGATGGCCGAGCTGATCCCGGACGACGACGCCCGCGGCGCCCTGTTCAAGCAGGTGGGCATCCGCGGGGCGGGCAAAGAGAGCTGATCCGACTGTTGTAGCCGGCCTCTGTGAGGCCGGTCCCTACCCCTCCGGCCTCTCAGAGGCCGGCTACAACCCCGAGGGACGACCATGGCCGGCGAGAGCGTTCACGACAAGCTCGACCGCGTGCGGAAGCCGCGAGTGCACATCACCTATCAGGTGGAGACGGAAGGGGCGGTGGTGGAGAAGGAACTGCCGTTCGTGGTCGGCGTGCTGGGCGACTTCTCCGGCCAGCCGACCGACCCGCTCAAGCCGCTCAAGGACCGCAAGTTCACCCAGATCGACCGGGACAACTTCAACGAGGTGATGGCCCGCATGACCCCCGGGCTGAACATGAAGGTGGAGAACACCCTGGCCGGGGACGGGACGGAGATGGCGGTGCAACTGAAGTTCGGCAGCATGGACGACTTCGACCCGGCCAAGGTGGCCGGCCAGATCGAGCCGCTCAAGAAGCTGATGGAGACCCGCGACAAGCTCCGCGACCTGCTCACCAAGGTGGACCGCTCCGAAGACCTGGAAGGGCTGCTCGACCAGGTGCTCCAGAACACCGAACAGCTGAAGAAGCTGCAGAGCGAACTCGGCGGCGAGGCGAAGTAGCCACCCTCCTGCTGGAACCGGGGTCTGTGACCCCGGTCCGACCGGCCTCACAGAGGCCGGCTACAGACAGCGGCCCACCCCACCACCCCACACCGGACCACCACCCGATGAGCAGCCAATCCTCGGCGGCCGGCAGCGCCGCCGCCACCACCACGACCGACGCCAGCATCCTCGACCAGGTGCTGTCGGCCACCAAGCAGACGGAACGCAGCCGGGCCGAAGACCTCATCCGCACCCTGACGGAAGAGGCCCTGAAGGGCACCGTCACCTACAGCAAGAACGTCACCCAGACGATCAACAAGGCCATCGCCACCCTCGACGCCGCCCTGTCGAAGCAACTGGCGAAGGTGATGCACCACCCGGACTACCTGAAGCTGGAGGGCACCTGGCGGGGGCTGAACCACCTGGTGATGAACAGCGAGACGAGCACCAAGCTGAAGATCAAGGTGCTGAACATCCCGAAGCGGGAACTGTTCAAGGACGTGGACAAGGCGGTCGAGTTCGACCAGTCGCAGATCTTCAAGAAGCTGTACGAGAACGAATTCGGCTCGCCCGGCGGCGAACCGTACGGCGCCCTCATCGGCGATTACGAGTTCAGCAACCACCCGGAAGACGTGGAACTGCTGAGCAAGATGTCGAACGTGGCGGCTGCGGCCTTCTGCCCGTTCGTCACCTCCGCCGACCCGAAGCTGTTCGGGTTCGAGGACTGGCGGGACCTGAGCAAGCCCCGCGACCTGGCCAAGATCTTCGACACCGCCGAGTACGCCAAGTGGAAGTCGTTCCGCGAGAGCGAGGACTCGCGGTTCTGCGTGCTCACCCTGCCCCGGACGCTGGCCCGCCTGCCGTACGGGGCGGCCACCAAGCCGGTCGAGGAGTTCGCCTACGAGGAAGGCCAGTTGGACGCCACCGGCCGGCCGCAGGAGTTGAACCACGGCGAGTACTGCTGGATGAGCACCGCCTACGTGATGGGCACCAAGCTGACCGAGGCGTTCGCCAAGTACGGCTGGTGCGTGGCCATCCGCGGGCGTGAGGGCGGCGGCACCGTGAGCGGCCTGCCGACGCACGTGTTCATGGACGACACCGGGTCGGCCGACATGAAGTGCCCGACGGAGATCGCCATCACCGACCGCCGCGGGGCCGAACTGGACAAGCTCGGGATGATCCCGCTGTGCCACTACAAGAACGAGGACTTCGCCGTCTTCTTCGGCGGGCAGACGGCCCAGAAGCCGAAGAAGTACGACCGCCCCGAGGCGACCGCCAACGCCGAGATCAGCGCCCGCCTGCCGTACATCATGGCGAGCAGCCGCATCGCCCACTTCCTGAAGGTGATGGCCCGCGACAAGATCGGATCGTTCATGGAGGTGAAGGACTGCGAGGACTGGCTGAACCGCTGGATCAAGGGGTACGTGAACAGCAACCCGAACGCCGGCCAGGAGATGAAGGCCCGGTACCCGCTGGCCGAGGCGAAGGTGAGCGTGGCCGAGATCCCCGGCAAGCCGGGGTCGTACAACGCGGTGGCCCACCTGCGGCCGTGGCTGCAGTTCGAGGAGTTGACCACCAGCCTGCGGATGGTCGCCCGCATCCCGACGCTGGCCGGGTGATCCGTCCGTTTTGCCGCGAGGTAACGCCGAGCGCGAACACGCTCGGCGTTGCCTCGCGGCTAACCATTTCACCACCGAGCCTCCCCTCCCATGTCCCGCGTCACCTCCACAACCCGATACGCCGATCGGGTGGAGACGCTGGACGCGCCGGCCCCGCCGCCGGTCAGTCTGCTCGACCAGATTCTCGCCCAGCCGACCGCCGGCCGCCTCGCCTCGCTCCCGCTCGACGGCTTCCTGAACGCCGCCACCGTCGGCGACGCCCTGACCGCGTGGTTCGCCTGCCCGCCGGCCGTGGTCGATGAAGAGGACCGGCAGAAGCTCGCCCGCCGGCTGAACGCCGCCGTCGCCCGTGTCGATGAACTGCTGTCCGCGCAGCTCGACGCCGTCCTCCACCACCCGCAGTTCCAGAAGCTGGAAGCCTCGTGGCGGGGGCTGAAGTACCTGGTCGAGCAGGTGCCGGACGGGGCGAACGTGAAAATCCGGATGCTCCCGGCCACCTGGAAGGAGTTGGCCCGCGATCAGGAGCGGGCGCTCGAGTTCGACCAGTCCGCCCTGTTCCGCAAGGTGTACAACGAGGAGTTCGACACCCCCGGCGGGGAGCCGTTCGGCCTGCTCATCGGCGACTACGACCTGACCCACCGCCCGTACCCCGACCACCCGACCGACGACCTGGCCGCCCTGAACGGCATCACCGGGGTGGCCGCCGCCGCCTTCGCCCCGTTCGTGTGCGGGGTCGACCCGCGGTTCCTGGAACTGGATTCGTTCGCCGACCTCGACCCCACCATCGACCTGGACCGCACCCTCGCCCGCCCCGAGTACGTCAAGTGGCGGTCGCTCCGCGACACCGAGGACTCGCGGTTCGTCGGCATGGTGGTCCCGAAGGTGCTGCTGCGAGAGCCGCACACGGACAGCCCCGGTCACGACCACCGCTTCCAGTACCGCGAGGACGTGACCTCGCCGGACCGCAAGGGGTACCTGTGGGGGAACGGGGCGTTCGCGTTCGCGGCGGTGGCGGCGCGGACGTTCGCCGACAGCGGGTGGCTGGCCGGCATCCGCGGGGTGCGGGGCGGGGACGCCGAGACGGCCGGGCGGGTGAGCGGGCTGCCGGTGCTGGCGTACGGCCCGGACCTGTCGCCGTTCGCCCGGTCGGTCACGGACGTCCACCTGACCGACCGGCAGGAGAAGGAGCTGAGCGACCAGGGGTTCGTACCGCTGTGCCACCTGCCCGGCACCGCCGACGCGGCCTTCTACACCACCCCGAGCATCCAGAAACCGAAGACCTACGACGAGCCGGGGGCGACCGCCAACGCCCGCCTGAGCGGGATGCTGCAGTACATGCTGTGCGTGTCGCGGATCGCCCACTACATGAAGGCGATGATGCGGGACCGCGTCGGGGCGTTCGCCGGCCCGGACGAGTGCGAGGAGCACCTGCAGTCGTGGTTCCGCCGGTACGTCATCAGCAACGACTCGGCCAGTGACGAGATGAAGGCCCGGTACCCGCTGCGGGAGGCCAGGGCCGAGGTGCGGGAGGTGCCGGGCAAGCCGGGCGCGTACCGGTGCAGCGTGTACCTGCGACCGCACTTCCAGCTCGACCAGTTGTCCGCCGCCATCAAACTGACCACCCAACTGACCGCCCGCGGAACGGAGTGACCCCCCATGCTCACCGCCTCCGAACTCTACCAGGCCGGCGACCTGTCCGCCGCCCTGACCGCCGCCACCGATGCGGTGAGAGCCGCCCCGACCGACCGCGGCAAGCGGTGGCTGCTGGCCGAACTGCTGGCCGTCGCCGGCGACACCGAGCGGGCCGACAAGCACTTCGACTTCCTCACGACCGGCTCCGAGAAGCCGGACCTGACCGCCCTCCTCGGGCGGCAGCTGTTGCGGGCCGAGACGGCCCGGCGGGAGGTGTTCGGGCAGGGCCGGGTGCCCGAGTTCCTGACCCAACCGCCGGACCACGTGCGGCTGGCGCTGGAGGCGGTGGTGTGTCTGCGGGAAGGGAAAACCGAGGAGGCGGCCGCGAAGCACACCGAAGCGGAGGGGTTGCGGCCGGCGGTGAGCGGCCTGTTCAACGGTGCCCCGTTCACCGGCCTGCGGGATCTGGACGACGTGACCGCCGGGGTTTTCGAGGTGTTCACCTCGAACGGCAACTACTACTGGGTGCCGTTCGAGAGTGTGGAGTTGGCCGAGTTCCGCACGCCGACCCGGCCGAAGGACCTGCTCTGGCGGTCGTGCCACCTGATCGTGAAGGGCGGGCCGGACGGTGAGGTGTACCTGCCGGCGGTCTACCCCGGCTCGCACGCGGCGGCCGACGACGAGCTGAAACTGGGACGGAAGACGAGCTACACCGAGACGGCCCCGGTGCGAGGGACCGGGATGCGGGAGTTGCTGATCGGCGACGCCGTCCACACGCTGATGGAAGTGGAGACGCTGACGATCGGGGAGTAGGGGTTGGACCTCACCCCCCGTCCCCCTCTCCGTGTCATGGAGAGGGGGTGTTCAACCCCACTCCAAACCCTCTTCGCGGCGAGCGACAGCGAGCCTGGTGCGGCTCGGCTCGGCTCGCTGTCGCTCGCCGCGAAGAGGCAACAACATGACCCCCTTGAACACCCCCTCTCCATGGCATGGAGAGGGGGACGGGGGGTGAGGTCTGCGGTACATGGCCCGCGTTCGCCCCGACCAGCCGCTGTTGCCCTCCGTGCTGGACCGGCTGATCGACGACGACCCGGGCGTGTCGAGCGAACCGCCGCGTGCCCGCACACAGATGCTCCGCGAGCTCAAGCTGGCCGTCCGCCGCGACGTGGAGAACCTGCTCAACACCCGTCGGCGGGCGGTGGCCGTGCCCGCCGGGTACACCGAACTCGGGCGGTCGTTGCTCACCTACGGGCTGGCCGACTTCAGCGGGGCCGGTCCAGGTGGGGGCAAAGAGCGAGACGCATTCTGCCGGTCGGTCGAAGCCGTCATCCGTCAGCACGAACCGCGGTTCCTTTCGGTGACGGTCGAACTGGTGTCCGCGGCCGAGCCGACCGACCGCACCCTGCGGTTCCGGATTGATGCCGTGTTACGGGCCGACCCGGTGCCCGAGCCGGTGGTGTTCGACAGCACGATGGAACCGGCGACCGGCACGTTCGCCGTCGGCGGGGGGTAGCGTGTGGGGGGGGAGTGGTGGGACTGAGACTAACTTCGGCCGCCGTCCGTAGGTTCACCCCATGACCGACGATCTGCTCGGCTACTACAACCGAGAGCTGTCCCGCCTGCGTGGGCACGCCGGACGGTTCGCCGACGCCCACCCGAAAGTGGCTGCCCGCCTGCGGTTAGGGCCGGACGGGAGCGAGGATCCGCACGTCGAGCGGCTGCTCCAAGGGTTCGCTTTCCTGACGGCCGGGGTGCGGCAGAAGCTGGACGACGGGTACGCCGGCATGGCCGAGGCGCTGCTCGGGGTGCTGTACCCGCACTACCTGGCCCCGGTGCCGTCGGCGACGATCGTCCAACTGGAGCTGGACAGCGGGCAGAACGAACTGGGCGGCGGTCTGAGCATCCCCCGCGGGCAGGGGATCGAAACCGAGCCGATCCAGGGCGAGCCGTGCCGCTTCCGCACCGCTTACCCCGTCACGTTGTGGCCGGTGGACGTCGCCAGTGCCACCTTGCGGGCGGCGCCGTTCACCGCCCCGCTCACGCCGAAGTCCGGGACCGCGGCGGCCGTGCTGCACCTGCGGTTCAAGTCGCGGTCGCCCAGCCTGCCACTCGCCAAGATCGCCGCCAAATCGTTCCGCCTGTACCTGAGCGGGCAGGCGCAGCAGGTGAACCGCCTGTACGAGCTGCTGTTCCGCGGCACGGTGCAGGTGGCCTTCGCCACGTCGCCGGACGACAAGACGCCGGTGGTGCGGGACGGCTCCGTCATCCGCCCGGTCGGGTTCGAACCGGACGAGGGGCTGCTGCCCGCCCGCGAGCGGTCGCTGCCGGGGTACCGCCTGCTCACCGAGTTCTTCACCTTCCCGCAGAAGTTCCACTTCGTCGATTTGGAGTTGCCGGCGGCGGCACTGGCGCGGGCGAACCAGACGCTCGACGTGTTCGTGTACCTGAACACCGCCGTGCCGGAACTCGAGCCGCACCTGTCGGCCGACCTGTTCCGCATGGGGTGTACCCCGCTGGTGAACCTGTTCACCCGCCGGGCCGAGCCGATCCGGTTGACCAACACCGAGCCGGAATACCGGGTGGTGCCGGACGTCCGCCGCCCGCACGCGAACGAGGTGTACAGCATCGATCGGGTGGTCGCCACCGCCCCGGACGGCAGCGAAACCGAACTGCACCCGCTCTACTCCGTTCGGCACGAGCGTCTTTCTGCGGAAGTCTGTTACCACATCGCCCGCCGCCCGGCCGACGCCGGCAACCGCCCGGACCTGCCGACCGACCGCGGGAGCGAAGTGTACCTGACCTTCGTCAACCAGCAGTCGAAGCCGCAACCGCCGGACGGGTGGGTGGTGCACGTGGAGGCGACGTGCCTGAACCGCGACCTGCCGGCCCGCCTGCCGTTCGGCGGCGGACAGCCGCGGTTGCAGTTGTCGCAGGGCGGGGCGGCGGTCGGGTCGGTGCGGTGCCTCACCCCGCCGACCGCTACCGCCCGGCCGACGCTCGGGCCGGACTCGCTGTGGCGGCTGGTGTCGCACCTGAGCCTGAACCACCTGTCGCTGAGCGGCGGGGCGGAGGCGGCGGCGGCCGTGCGGGAGACGCTCAGCCTGTACGACCTGACCGACCGGCCGGACACGCGGGCGGCCATCAGCGGGCTGATGGGCATCGACTCGGCGCGGGTGACGGGCCGGCTGAACGGGGGTGTCGGCCGCGGGGTGGAGGTCACCGCCACGTTCGACGACGAACGGTACACCGGGCGCGATCTGTTCCTGTTCGCCTCGGTGCTGGATCGCTTCTTCGCCCTGTCGGCGTCGCTGAACACGTTCACCCGCACCGCGGCGAGGTTGACCAACCAGACGCAGGAGTACCACCGATGGCCGACGCGGGCCGGGGACCGGCCGGTGATGTGACCGCCCGGCTCGCCAGGGAGCCGCACCGGTTCGACTTCCACCAGGCGGTGCGGCTGCTCGAACGGGCGACCGGCCGGCGGGTCGGCACCGACGCGCCGTTCGCGGCCGACCCGGTGGCGCTGGCGGTGACACCCGGCCTCACCTTCTCGCCCACGCCGGTCGCCAAGGTCACCCCGTCTGCCGACGGCCCGCCCGAGATGACCGTGCCGTTCGGCGGGCTGACCGGCCCGGACGGGGTGTTGCCCCAGCATTACACCGCACTGCTGCAACAGCGGGCGCGGGCGAAGGACGGCACCCTGCGGGCGTTCCTCGACCTGTTCCACCACCGCCTGCTGTCCCTGCGGGTGCGGGCGTGGGAGAAGGGGAACCTGCCGGTCGCCCACGAGGCGGACCCGGCGGCGGACGCCGGCACCACGGCCGTGCGGGCGGTGTCCGGGTTCGGCACGCCGGGGTTGCGGCACCGGACGGCGGTGGACGATGACACCTTCCTGCACTTCGCCGGCCTGTTCGCCCGCCGCCCGCCGACCGCCGCCGGCCTGGAACTGGTGCTGTCCGGGTACTTCGGGTGGCCGGTGGCGGTGGACCAGTTCGCCGGCCAGTGGCTGTACTTGCAGGCCGACAACCGCACCCGCCTGGGCACCGCCGATCGCCCGCACGGGTTGAACGCCCGCCTGGGTCACGACGCGGTGGCCGGCCGGCGGGTGTGGGACGTGCGGCACCAGGTGCGGGTGCGGGTCGGCCCGTTGGGCTACGCGGCCTTCCGCTCGTTGCAGCCGGGCGGGGCGGCGCGGGCCGAGTTCGTCGCCCTCGCTCGCCTGTACGCCGGCACCGAGTTCGACCTGCTGGTGGTGCCGGTACTGGCGGCCGAGGGGGTGCCGGACGCCGCCCTGACGGCGGACGAGGAGGACGGCCCGCGGGTGGGCCGTAACGTGTGGCTGCGTGGGAGCGGGCTGGGCGGTCCGGCCGGTGATGCCGCCTTTGCGGGCGACTGATTTTTCCCGGGAATGCGGTGTAATAAACCGCCGCCCTCCCGCCGTACTACAGTCGAGCCGGCCAGCGAGTGCGGGCCGAACAAAACCAGGGGGTGCGGCGGCCCACACCGGGCTGACCGGCCAACACACAGGAGAGCCGACCATGCCGATCTACATCAAGTACGGGGACATCAAGGGCGACGTGACGGCGGAAGGGCACAAGGGGGCGGACGGGTGGGTGGAGGTGGGCAGCTTCCAGTTCGGCATCGGCCGCGGGATCAGCTCGCCGACCGGCGGGAGCGTGGACCGCGAGAGCAGCGCCCCGAGCGTGAGTGAGATCGTCGTCACCCACGTGATGGACAAGTCGAGCTACCGCTGGATGGAGGAGTCGCTGTGGGGCGAGGGGGTGGACGTGCAGATCGACTTCTGCAAGACGGACAAGGACAAGCTGGAGGTGTACGCCAGCTACAAGCTGGAGAACTGCATGGTGAGCGGGTACAGCGTGAGCAGCGGCGGCGACCGGCCGAGCGAGAGCATCAGCCTGAACTTCACCAAGATCCTGTACGAGTTCCACGAGATGAAGGCGAAGAACGAGAAGGGCGAGTCGCCCAAGACCGGGTGGGACATCGGCGAAGCGAAAAAGGTGTAACCCCCGCCCACACACCCGCGGTTCCAACGGCCGGGCGACGTCGCCCGGCCGTTTCCGGTTCACGAGGGGGTCTCACCCGCCCCCCGACCCGCCGAGCACCACCGCCATGCCGCTGCCACAGACCGACCGCCTGCTGACGGTCACCACCCCCCTCGGGGCGGACGCCGTCCTGCTCGTCGGGTTCAGCGGCCGGGAGGAACTCTCCCGGCCGTTTTCGTTCACCCTCGACCTGGTAACCGACCTGACGGTCGCCCCGGCCGACCTGGTCGGCAAGCCGGTCGGCTGGCAGGTGGTGTACCCGGACGAGACCCCGCGGAAGTTCCACGGGCTGGTCAAGTCGCTGGCCGTCGGCCCGCTCGTCGGCCGCGGGCTGCGGAGCTACCGGGCCGAGGTGGTGCCCTGGCTGTGGTTCCTCACCCGCGGCACCGACTGCCGCATCTACCAGAACCAGACGGTGCCCGACATCCTGGCCGCCGTGTTCGGGCGGTACGGGTTCACCGCCTTCCGCAACGACGCCACCGGCACCTACCCCGCCCGCGAGTACTGCGTGCAGTACCGCGAGTCGGCGTTCGCGTTCGTCTCGCGGCTGATGGAAGAGGAAGGCATCTTCTACAAGTTCGAGTACGCCGACGGGGCGCACACCCTGGTGCTGTGCGACGCCACGTCCAACTACGCCGACTGCGCCCCGCACGCCAGTGTCGAGTTCCGCCCGGAGTTGGCCAACGCCGAGGTGATCGGCAGTTGGGAGCGGCGGTACGAGTACGTGTCCGGCAAGGCGGCCCACACCGATTACCACTTCATCACCCCGGACACCAACCTGCTCGCCTCCACCGACACGGTGGTGGCCTTGTCCGACATCGCCAAGTTCGAACGGTTCGAGTTCCCCGGCGGGTACACCGCCACCGCCGCCGGCACCAGCCGCGCCGCCTTGCGGATGGAAGAAGAGGAGGTGGCCTACGACACCGTCCGCGGCAGCAGCCGGTGCTCCTCCTTCCTGCCCGGCGGCAAGTTCACCCTCACCGGCCACCCGCTCGACGACGGCACCGCCTTCGCCCTGGTCGGGGTGGACCACACGGCCAGCGAGCCGGGCCTGCCCGGCGTGCGGGACGGCCGCGGCGAGTACGCCAACACCTTCGACTGCATCCCGGCCGACCGCGTCTTCCGCCCGGCCCGCGCCACCCCCAAGCCGATGGCCGTCGGCCCGCAGTCGGCGGTGGTCGTCGGCCCGAGCGGGGAGGAGATCTACACCGACCAGTACGGGCGGGTGAAGGTGCAGTTCCCGTGGGACCGGGTGGGCACCAAGAACGAGAACAGCTCGTGCTGGGTGCGGCTGACCGAGTCGTGGGCGGGCAAGAACTGGGGCACCATCTTCCTCCCGAGGATCGGCCAGGAGGTGGTGGTCGAGTTCATCAACGGTGACCCGGATCGCCCGCTCGTCACCGGCCGGGTGTACAACGCCACCCACATGCCCCCCTACGCCCTGCCGGACAACAAGACGCAGAGCGGTCTCAAGACGCGGTCGAGCAAGCAGGGGGCCGCCGCCGACTTCAACGAGCTGCGGTTCGAGGACAAGAAAGGCTCCGAGGACGTCTACTTCCACGCCCAGAAGGACTTCCACCGGGTGGTGGAGAACGACGACGACCTGAAAGTCCTGCACGACCAGACCATCACCGTCACGAACGCCCGCACCCTGACGGTAAAGGACGCCGACGAGACCATCACCATCGAGAAGGGGAACCGCTCTCGCACCGTCAAGCAGGGGAACGACACCCTGCTGGTGGAGACCGGCAACCGCGAGGTGACGGTGAACACCGGGAACGACACGCACACCGTCAAGACCGGCAACCGGGTGGTGTCGGTGGACACCGGGAACGACACGCACACGGTCAAGACGGGCAACCGCGAGGTGACGGTGGAGGTGGGGAACGACACGCTGACGGTGAAGACGGGCAACCACACGGTGAAGGTCAGCGCCGGGGCGAGCAGCCTGGAGGCCGCCCAGAGCATCACCCTGAAGTGCGGGCCGAGCGAGATCAAACTGGCCCCGGACGGCATCACCATCAAGGGGCTGACGGTGAAGATCCAGGGCGAGACGATGGCCGAGGTGAAGGCGGCGATGACGACCGTCAAGGGCGATGGCATGCTCACCCTGAAGGGCGGGCTGACGATGATCAACTGAGGTCGGTGCCTTTGGACCCGCCCCCTGGCGGTCGCGGGTCCGGTCATCTCCTCGGCACATTCGGCACATTCGGCAAAGTTCCCCCCGTTTAACTGCCGATACCTCCGATGGCCCGATTCTCTGTGCGCGCTCATGGCGATTGTCGATTCTCACCGTCGGATCGCATCTGACGCCCCCCGCTGGGTCGGTCTGGGGCTGTTCGCGCTGCTGGCGGTCGGCTGTCAAACCACGCCGGCCCCGGTCGTCCGCTCACAGACGCCGGAGGCGGTGAAGGCCCCTCGCCCGTTCGCCCCGCCCGCTGACCCCCTTGCCGACCCGTTCCCGGCCATCGCGCTGCCGATCCCATCCATGCCGGCCGACGACGAACTGGTGCCCGTCCTGCCGCCGGTGTTCGAGCCGCGGGCACAGGCGCCGGACGACAACCCGCCGGAACCGGAACCCGAACCGATTCCGCCGCTGACGCTCCCCCCGCTCCCGTCCGCACCCGACCCGGAATCGACCACCGGCCCGGTGGTGGTCGGCAGCCGGGTGATCCCGTCGGGTGAGCTGGTCCAACTGACCGGCCTGCCGGCGGGCGGCGGCTGTGCGAGTTGCGGGGGCAAGGGCGGCGGGTGCAACCAGTGCGAGCCGTACCCGACGACCGGGTTCGCCTCTCGGCTGGTCGGGCTGGTGTACGAGACGCTGTGCTGCCCCGACCCGTGCTACCAGCCGAAGTGGATGCCGCTGGTCGACACCGCCTTCTTCACCGACAGTGCCCGCCCGGTCAGCCACACCCGCCTGCGGTGGGAGTACGGGTACTTCTCCCGCTTCCCGGACCGGGCCGAGTACTTCTGGGCGCGGTCGGACGGGAACGGGAAGGGGCCGCGGCCGGTGGCGGGTGCGGCGGGCATCCCGCGGGTGGACTACCACGAGTTGAGCCAGTACACGGAGACGGCCGCCGGGCCGGGGTTCAGCGCGTTCGCCGTCACCCCGTACCGGTCGGTCAACCCGCAGTTCAGCACCCTGAGCAGCGGGGCCGGGTTCGCGGACATCAGCCTGGGCACGAAGAGCGTGCTGTTCGACAGCGAACTGTTCCTGATGGCCCTCCAGTTCAAAACCACACTGCCGATCGGCCGGCCGAGCAAGGGGCTGGGTACCGGGCACGTCAGCCTGGAGCCGTCGCTGCTGTTCGGCCTGCGGACCAGCCCGGACAGCTACCTGCAGGGGCAGGTGGCCGAGTGGATCCCGATCGCCGGCGACCCGCAGTACTCCGGGGCCTTGCTGCACTACCACCTGGCGTTCAACCACGTCCTGTGGCGGCCGATCCAGGCGGTGCAACTGGTGGGCACGCTGGAGGCGCACGGGTGGATGTTCCAGGACGGCGGGTGGACCGACCCGCAGGTGGGGTTCCGCCCGGCGAGCGGGCGGCACGTGGTGCAGGCGGGGCCGGGGTTTCGGCTGTTCTTCTGCGACCAGTACGACTTCGGGGTGGGCAGCACCTTCGGCCTGACCGGGCTGAACCAGGTGAACAGCACCTTCCGGTTCGAGTTCCGCGTGCGGTACTGAGCGGCGACCCAAATGCGTTTCTCCACTTCTCCCCACCCACCCGACGGTGAGGCGGCGGACAAACACACTCCGCCGTTTGAAAGTGGAGGGCCGCTCGGGTAATCTCTTCAACGATCCGCTGCACGGTTGCAAGCAAATCCAAATTGGTGAGGCGGGACTCAGATGACAGTCGGTCGCGCGATTTCCCTCTTCCTGATCGACGGCGTGCCGGATGGGCGTGTCGCCTGCGAACTCTTCAACTGGACGGGGAAGGCCTTCCGGATCCCGCGAAAGCTGGTGAAGGAGTCAGCCGACCGTCTCGACCTCCAACGAGCAGGTGTGTATTTCCTGTTCGGTCGGGACGACGCCCGCAACGAGGCAAACAGCGCCTACGTCGGGGAAGCCGAAGATGTCATTCGCCGCGTCCCCCAGCACCAAGAGAAGGACTTCTGGACCGAGGCGTTACTCTTTGTGAGTAAGGACGAGAACCTCAACCGGGCCCACATCCAGTTCTTGGAGTACACGATTTACACCACCGCGTTGAAGGTGGGGCGGTATGAGGTGCGGAACGATCGCACGCCGACCCGTCCGGCAATCTCCGAGGTTGAGCAGGCGGTGATGACGGAGTTTTTCGCGAACCTGCAACTTCTGGTGGGCGCACTGGGCTACAAGATTTTCGAGCCTCTCGTCAGTCCGACCTCGTCTGAGGCCGACGAGTACCACATCAGCGCCGCCCGCGGGGCGAATGCACGTGCGGTGTTCGGGAGCGAGGGACTGGTCGTTCTCAAAGGGTCCGAGGCCGCTGGCAGTGTGGTGCCGTCAACGCCCGAGTCGGTCACCCGCCTCCGCCAAATGCTCGCCGAAGAGGGGGTACTCGCAGCCCAGAATGGCAGCCTCGTGTTCGCCAAGGATTACCTGTTTTCCAGCCCGTCGGCCGCGGCTGGAGTCGCCCTCGGTCGGTCGGCCAATGGTTGGGTCGAGTGGAAGAATCAGATCGGGCGGACGCTCAAAGAGAATGAAGAGTAAAGCTCGCCGGACCAGATAGTGGCCAGACCGGGGCAGATGGTTTTCATGCCGCGACCCCTCTCCCGGCTCGCCCGCTCCGCGGCGAGCCATCCTCTCCCTCAGGGCGAAAGGGTTTCCCACGCCACCGTCTCCGTGTCATCGACGAGACACCCTCTCCCTTGAGGGAGAGGGTCGCCGGGGTCGCTGTGCGACCCCGGCGGGGAGAGGGGCCCGATACTGCCCCCCCCCCCCCGCCGGCCGCCCCCCCATCGACGAACAAACATTCCCGCCCCGTCCCCCCC
>CAYMHO010000023.1:0-42296 GCA_964390195.1 uncultured Fimbriiglobus sp.
GCCCGCACCCGCGGACGTCGGACACGGTCATCAGGTACACGTCCCGCTCGGCCAGGGCCTGCTGCACCTCGTCCAGGCGCTCCGGGCGGATGATGGCGACGATCAGTTTCATCGGTCGTCCTTCGTCATTGGTCCATCGTCCTTCGGCGGGAAAGGCGGCGCCGGGTGAAGTACGCCCGGCGCCTTTGAGTCACGTCCGCCACTGGTCGAAGGACGAAGGACCAATGACGAAGGGCGAATGCGTCAGTGCTCCACGTGCGACCGCACCTTCACGTCCATGCCGTCCTCGAAGAGAGCCGCCAGGCTCTTCTTGATCTCCTTCGGGTCGCCCCCGCGGAACTTGAACTTGTTCCCGGTCATGGTCGTCAGGTGCTTGTACACCGCCACGAACTCGGGGCGGGGCGGCTTGTCGGTCGGCTTGCACAGGTCGGCCCAGATGGCCTGCACCTCCTTCGGGTCGGCCCCGTCCAGGATGACGGTGAACCGCCCGCTGTGCCCGTTGAACTGGGCCGGCGGCTTGGACGCCGCCTTCGGCTCCGGCACCGCCAGTTCCTCCTCGATCTGCCCGACGTCCAGCCCGATCTCCCCGTGCTGGGTCAGGTCCAGCCCGACCTCCTCCTCCTTCGGCTTCACCGTGAACCCGATCGTCTTGTCGATGATGAGGACCAGGACGGCGGTGACGACGAAGGCGTAGAGGGCCGACCCGCACGCGGCGATCGTCTGGATGGTCACCTGGGCCGGCATGTCGAACGCCTTGGCCGCCCCCTCGCCGGTCGTCTTGCCGGGGAACAGGTCGATGCCCAACTCGGCCCCGTACGACCACAGGCCGATGTTCACCAGCAGGCCGGTCAGGATGGCCCCGATGAACCCGCCCACCCCGTGGATGCCGAAGGCGTCGAGCGAGTCGTCGTACCCGAGGAGCGTCTTGGCGGCGACGGCCCAGTAGCAGGCGATGCCGGCCACCATGCCGATGATGAGCGCCCCGCCGGGGGCGACGAACCCGCTCGCCGGGGTGATGGCCACCAGCCCGGCCACCAGCCCGGAGGCGAACCCGAGCGCCGTCGGTTTGCCGCGGTGCAGCCATTCCACAATCGTCCACCCGAGGCCGGCGGTGGCGGCGGCGATCTGGGTGACGGTGAACGCGCTCACCGCCTGGCCGTTGCTGAACAGGGCCGACCCGCCGTTGAACCCGAACCAGCCGAACCACAGCAGACCCGCCCCGAGGAGGGTCAGGATCATGCTGTTCGGGTGGAACGTCTGCTTGCCGTACCCGACCCGCTTCCGCAACAGCAGCACGGCCGCCAGCCCGCTCGCCCCGGCCGCGATGTGCACCACCGTGCCGCCGGCGAAGTCGATCGCCCCGTTCTTGCCCAGGATGCCGGCCGCCGGGAAGGCCGGGTCGTCCGGCTTCGCCTTCGTCCAGTCGAACGACCACACCCAGTGGGCGATCGGGTCGTACACCAGGGTCGTCCACAGGACGGCGAACAGGCAGTAGCTGATGAACTTCACCCGCTCGGCGAACGCCCCCGAGATGAGCGCCACCGTGATGATGGCGAACATGCCCTGGAACATGGCGTGCAGGTAGAGCGGCAGGTTGGTGTTCGGGAACGTCTTGAACTTGTTCTTCCCGTCGATCTCCTTCTGGGCGTCCGCCTTCTGCTCGTCGGTCGCCTTCTCCGGGTCGAGGCCCTTCGCCTTCAGCACGTCCTCCGGCTTGTCCGCCGTGCCGACCGCCGCCTCGCTGCCCAAGAAGCACAGCTCCGGGCTGAACCCGATCACCCCGCCCTTGCTCTCCCCGAAGGAGAGCGAGTACCCGATGCACACCCACTGCACGCCGATCAGCCCGAGGGCGATGAACGTGTGCATCATGGTGCCGAGCACGTTCTTCCGCCGGGCCATCCCCCCGTAGAACAACGCCAACCCCGGCATCATGAGCATGACCAGGGCGGTGGCGATGAGCAGCCAGGAGATGTCGGCGTACTTGTGGGCGTTGGTGTCGGCCGACTTGGCGGCGGCGAGGGCGTCCGCTTTGGCGGCGTCCACGTCGGCCTTCATGGCCGGCGTCTTGGCCGGGTCGGGGGCGTCGGCGGGTTTGGGCGGGTCGGCGGCCAGCAGGAATGTGGAACTGACCAGCAGCGCGAGCGCGGACAGGAACAGTCGCATGAGTGCGGACCGGGGGCGGGGAGGGATGGACGTATTGGGTTCGGGGCGTGAGCAATCAGTGTGCCGTTGCTGCCGGCGGAGTGTGCCCACTGGCGAAGCACCGCGATCTTGGGTGGAAAACGGGTGAAAGGCGGGCTTCGGGGCGGCGAAGGACGTGCGTCGGAGTCTCGCGTGTCGCCACAATTCCGGGCACGGGTGCGCGAAAAACGGGCGGATTCCCCATACGGAGGACTTGGCCGTGGGTCGCAAACTGATCGTCACCACCACCAACGAGGTCGTCGGCTACCGCATCACTCGCTACCTGGGCATCGCCCGCGGGGTGGTGGTGCGGTCGCCGGGCATGGGGCGGGCGTTCACCGCCTCGTTCGCCGCCATCGGCGGGGGGAACATCCGCGAGTACGAGGACCTGTGCGAGGAGGCCCGGCGGGAGGCGCACGCGCGGATGATCGACCACGCCGCCGAGCGGGGGGCGGACGCCATCATCGGCATGCGGTACGACGCGACCGAGATGGCCCAGAGCCTGACCGAGGTGCTCGCCTACGGGACCGCCGTGCAACTCGAACCGCTCGAAGCGACTGTTTTCCAGGACGGGCCGGCCGACGACGAGAGCCACGGGTGAACGGGCGGCGGCTTTCACCCGGCGTCGTTTTCCAACCCCGGCAGGCAGGGCTGCACGCTGCGGCGGGGTGAGGACGTCCGCGAGAGGATCGGTTTCGCCGACCGCGGCGGGCGAGGAATCAGCGGCACGCTCGCCGCCGGTTGCCACTGGGTGGCGGTGATGACCTGGGTGGAAGTGCCGTCCACCGCACGTCGCCCCGCCTCGCCGGCCAGTTCGGCCGTGTTGCAGTCGCGGCTCAGGTGGAGCTGCACCACCGCTTGCAGGTCGCCCGCCGACAAGAACCGCCGCACCGCCTCCGCCGCCTGGTCGTTCGACAGGTGGCCGAAGTCGCCCAGCACCCGCTCCACCAAAAACCGCGGGCGGCGGCTGGCCCGCTCCATCCGCACGCAGTGGTTGAACTCCAGCCCGAGCACGTCCACCCCGGCGAACAGGTCGTACAGGCCGTCCGGCACTTTGCCCAAATCCGACGCGACGCCGACCGCCCACCGGCCGGCCCCGGTGTAGTCCGTCCGCACACCGAACGTCGGGTCGGAGTCGTGCGGCACCTGAACGGCGGTGATGCTCAGCCCGCCGCCCAACTCCAACCGCTCACCCGGTTCGTAGTCGTGGGTCAGCCCGGCCCGGTGGAGCGGCCCGTAGGCGGCGTTGGTGGCGAGGGCGTCGTGGTGCTTGCGGTGGGCGAAGAACGGGATGTTCAGCCGGCGGAGGTGTTCGAGGGTGTAGCGGTTCCAGTGGTCGGTGTGCGTGTGGGTGATGACCACTGCGTTGACGGACTGCCAGCTCGCCCCGATCGCTTGCAACCGGGCGGACAGCTCTTGCGGGGGCAACCCGCAATCGACCAGCAGGCCGAACCCGTCCCCTTCGATCAGGGTGGCGTTGCCGGCGCTGCCGCTGGCCAGGACCGTCATCCGGTGCGTCGTCATGTGGGCTGTCGAGGTCGGTGGGAAGAATCGGTGAAGGAACTGTACCCGCCCGGCGGCGGAAAGGGAAAGGGCGGTTGCGTTTCACCCCACCGCGAGGCGTGCGAGCGCCAACCGCTCCCGGCCTCGCACGCCTCGCGGCGAAGATAAAATGCCCCCATGCCCTGCTCCGCCATCCCACCCGCCAAGGCGGCCGTTTCGCTGCGGGTCGAGGACCGTTGGTTCACCGAAACCGCCCTCGCCCTCGCCCGCGGCGTCGCCACCGACCTCGCCTTCGACCGCCTGCCGATCCTGGCCGACGCCCTCGAAGACGCCGGCTGCGACAACCCGAAGCTGCTGAAACACCTCCGCCACGAGAAGCGGCACGTCACCGAGTGCTGGGCACTCCGCCGCTTGCTGCGAACCACGCTGACGCTCCCCGGTGGGGTCCCGATCACGTTCGCGTACTGCCCGCCGGGAACCTTCTTGATGGGCAACCCCGGCCCGCACGCCGCGGAGGACGAACGCCCGCAACACCGGGTGACGCTGACGACGGGGTTCTACGCCGGCGTCCACACCGTCACCCAGGGGCAGTGGCGGGCGGTGAGGGGGGCCAATCCGAGCGCGTTCTCCGTGAAATCGGACCTCATGCCGGTCGAGCGGGTGAGTTGGGACGATACGCAGGAGTTCTGCCGGCGGGCGTCGGCGGTGGTGGGCCGCCCGCTCCGCCTGCCGACCGAGGCCGAGTGGGAGTACGCCTGCCGGGCCGGGACGACCACCGCCTACCACTACGGGGACCGGGCGAAGGTGATCCGCATGAACTGCCGCACTCCCCAAGGCGACAACGTGTGGGGAAGGTTGCCGATGAATGCGGACCAACTCCTGCCCAACCCGTGGGGGCTGTTCAACGCCCACGGGAACGTGCGGGAGTGGTGTGCCGACTGGTACGACGAGGGGTACTATGACGTCAGCCCGGTGACCGACCCGACCGGGCCGAAACGCGGCCGCTACCGGGTGTGTCGCGGCGGGTGCTGGTCCGACCCGCCGACGTCCTGCCGGTCGCACAGTCGGAGCAAGTTCGAACCCGACCGCAACTCCCGCTACCACGGCTTCCGGGTCGTGTTCACCGCCACCTGACAGACCACCCGCTCGCCCGACCCGCTCTCCACCCCCTACCCTGATGGCATCGCCGTCTCTCACGGGGTGCGGGCATGACGCGGGGGTACGCGGTTCGGCTGCTGGTGTGGGCCGCGCTGGTGGTGGGCATCGCCGCGGCCGGCATCGCCTGGGCCACCCGCACCGAGGCTCTCACGTCTCCCACGCCACGCACGCCCCCCGCCGCCGTCGCCGAAGCCGACCCGTTCCCCGCCGTCACCACGTTCGTCACCCGCCCGCTGCGGTGGGCCCGCGACGGGTTCGTCTTCCTGCTCGAAATCCTCTTCCTCGTCGGCGTCACCCGCGGGTGGATCGGGCGCGGCATCGGCATCCACGACCTGATCCACGCCGAGCGGCCGGGGGTGCGGTTCGTCAACGGCCTGCTCCTCGGCATGGCGGCAGGCAACTGCCTGTTCGTGCTGTACGCGGTGAATCAGGAGGGCGTGCCGTGGACCGTCGCCGAGTGGCCGACCCTGCTGCCGGTGGACGCCGCGACCGGCGGGCCGGGTGAAGCCGTGCCGGTTCACCTGTCCGGCAACTTCCTGCTGGTGACGTGGCTGCCGGTGCTGCTGCTCATGGGTGTGAGCAAGCCGGGCCGGGGCGTGCCGTGGGTGGGTCTGGGGCTGGCGGCGAGCGTGCTGGCCGGCGTCGGGCTGGTGTTCGGCGGGTGGCACTTCCTGAACAGCCCGCTGGCCGGCGACTGGCGGAGTTGGTTCGCCCTCACCCCCGGCGCGGCCGACGGGCGGATCCCGCGGGACGGGTTCGCCATGCACGCCATCGCCACCGGGTTCACGGTGCTGCCGCTGGTGTTCATCGCGGCCAGTTTCGTGGCGGGGAAGTTCGGGCGGGCGGGCAGCCCGGTGTGGGTGGTCAGCCTGAGCATGTGGCTGTTCAACGCCGGGTACGGGTTCGTCAGCTTCCACTTCGGCGGGTTGCAGTTCGTGCTGCTGCTGCTGCTACTGGCGGTGGTGCTGGCGGCCAACTTGCGGCACCCTTACAAGCTGTGCCTGCCGGGGCTAGGGCCGGAGTACGCGGCGGCGCGGGCGGGCCGGCCGAAGCCGATCGGGGTGACGGTGTCGCCGGTCGGCGGGTGCCGGGTGAAGCTGCTGCCGGCCGCGACGGTGCTGTCCGACTTCCACTCCCGCTGGATGAAGGACCACCCGGACGGCAGCAAGCCGAAGCTGCTCATCGTGTGCACCAGCGGCGGCGGCATCCGGGCGAGCGTGTGGACGGCGGCGGTGCTGGCGGAACTGGAACAACAGATGGGGCCGGCGTTCGGCCGACACCTGCGGCTCATCACCGGGGCGAGCGGGGGCATGCTGGCGGCGGCGTTGTACGCCGGCCGGCAGGTGTTGCCGATGCCCCCGGGGCTGGCCGACGCCGACGCCCTCGCCCGCGATTCGCTGTGGCCGACGTGGCAGAGCCTGTTCTTCGCCGACACCCCGTCGAGCGTGCTGCCGTTCTTCAAGAACTGGGACCGCGCCCACGCTCTGGAAGCCTGCTGGGCGCGGAACACCAGCACGCGGGGCGGGAAGTCGCCGCTGCAAGCCACCTTCGCCGACATGATCGCCGCCGAGCGGGCCGGCACGGCGCCGTCGCTGGTGTTCAGCCCGCTCATGGTGGAAGACGGCCGCCGCCTGCTGGTGAGCAACCTCGACCTGAGTGACCTGGCCGTCGAAACCGCCCCGACGCTCGCCGAGCCGAACGGCGGCACCCACACCCAGCGGAGCCGCATCAGCCAGCCGGCCGTCGAGTTCTTCCGGCTGTTCCCCGAGGCACACGCCCGCTTCGCCCTGAGCACCGCCGCCCGCCTGAGCGCCACCTTCCCGTACATCAGCCCGGCGGTGAATCTGCCGACCGCCCCGGCCCGGCGGATCGTGGACGCCGGCTTCTTCGACAACTACGGCGTCGGGCTGGCGGCCGGCTGGCTGCTGCGGAACCGGCGGCTGGTCGAAGCCCACTGCGGCGGGGTGGCGATCATCGAAGTGCGGGCCTTCCCGCTGGAGCAGGAGAAGACCGGCCTGCCGGACACGCTGCTGAACCCCGGCGGCGGGCTGCTGACGAGCGTGCTGGCCGGCGTGAGCACCCCGGCGGAGGCGCTGGGCGTGATCCAGTCGGCCGGCGCGTACTACCGCAACGACCACCTGCTCGGCGTGCTGGACGACGTGTTCAACACCCCGGACCGCCCGCACTTCTTCGTGCGGACCAGCCTGGAGTGTGCCGGCGACGGGTCGCTGAGCTGGGCGGTGAGCGACTCCGGGCGGGACGAGATCGTGAGCGCGGTGGCCGGCGTGCGGGGCCAGATCGCCGGGCTGAAGGGGTGGTTCGGGACGGGGGGCGGGTGAAGTGGTCTGCTCGCTCCGCTCGCGGGTTATTCCGAGCCGCTCGCGGAGCGAGCAGACCACATTCTCTCCCCGTCCCACGTCACCACCACCGGCCCGCGGCCGACCCGCCGGCCGACGCCGATGCTGGCGTTCACGAACAGGGTGTCGGCCGTCTCGGCCACCCCGGCCGCCTCGTGGATGTGCCCGAACAGGTGCAGCTTCGGCTTCAACCCCTGCACCCGCCAGAGCAGATCGACGCACCCGGTCGCCTCGCCGCGGCTGGTCATGTCCAGGATGCCGGCGGGCGGCCCGTGGGTGATGAGCACGTCGGTGTCGTCCGGGATGAGCGCCCACTTGGCCGCGATGTCCGGCCCGCGGTCCAGGTTGAACGCCCAGTCGAAGAACCGCGGCTGCCACGGGCTGCCCCACACCTTCAGCCCGGCAACCTCCGCCCCGCTGTCTTGCAGGTAGGTGGCGTGGCGGATCCGCCGGCGGGCGTCGGCCGGGTCCCGCTCGAAAAGGAAGTCGTGGTTCCCGCAGATGACCACCTTGTGCGGGTGCGGCAGGGTGCCCAGCCAGTCGTCGAACTCGGACACGTCCTCGGGGAAGCCGTGGTTGGACAGGTCGCCGGCGAACAGGAACAGGTCGCCGTTCGGGACGGCCAACTCGCGGTGGCGGCCGTGCGTGTCGCTGACGCACACGATGGTGAGCATGGCCGGTCACTTCCTCTTGCGGCCCACCACCTCGCCGCCGGCGGCCTTCAACTGCACCTCGAACCGGGCGGCGAGCCGCTTCACCAGGCCGGGATTCTGGAACGGGCCGATGATGCCGCGGATCCAGGCGTTCCGCCACTCGAACACCACCCGCACGCGGTCGCCGCCGTCCGCCTTCACCGTCACCGTCGCCACCACGTAGGCGGTGAAGAAGCCGAGGAACGCCCCGGCCAGCCAGTTCCCCTTGCGAACGGTCAGCCGGTGTTCGTCTTGCGCGTCGATGACGAACCCGGCCGCCGGCACCGCCGCGGCGAGGGCGGCCATCGCCTGATCGGGGGTCGCCTTCGCGATGACGGTGACGAGCGGCACGGGGCGAACTCGGATCGGGAAAGTCGCCGCACGCTCCGCGGGCGGGAACGTGGGCCGCCCGCGGAGCGTGCGGCGACAAGGGCGTCCTCAACGGTTGCAGTGGCCGCGGAACGGCTCGGCCGGCGGGGCGGTGAGCACGCCGTACAGTTCCGGGCGGCGCCAGTTCACCCGGTCCACCTCGTACTCGCCGGGGATGTTGACCACCTTCTTGCGGCGGGCGGCGGCCGGGTCGAGGGTGGCGAAGAGGACGTCCTCGCGGTCGTGGTCGGCGACGGCCAGCGGGGTGCCCGACGGGTCGTGGATCGAACTCCGCCCGATGTACTTGAACCCGCTCTCGGTGCCGACGCGGTTGCACGCGGCGAAGTAGACGGCGTTCTCCAGTGCCCGTGCGGGGGGCATCACCTTCGCCGTGGTCATCGCCTTCTCGGCCCAGTTGGTCGGCAGCACGATCAGGTCGGCCCCGAGCAAGGCCAGCACCCGCGGGAACTCCGGGAACCCGCCGTCGAAGCACACGCCCACGCCCACCTTCAGCCCGTCCAGGTCGAACACGCCGAGCGGGCCGGGGCCGGGGTCGGTGAACTTGTCCGCCCCGACGCACGGCAGGTGCGTCTTGCGGTAACACCCGACCAGCCCGTTCGGGCCGACCACCGCCGCCGAGTTGTACAGCCTCTCGCCGGCGGACTCCATCAGGCCGAACACGCACCACACCCCGCGGGCAGCGCACGCCTCGGCGACGGCCGCGACGGACGGGCCGGGGACGGGTTCGGCGGCGGCGACGGCGGCGGCCCGCGTGGCGAACCCGTACCCGCTCGTCACGCACTCGGGGAAGACGACCAGTTCGGCCCCGGCGGCGGCGGCGGCGTGCAGCTTGGCCAGCACCACCGCCCGGTTGTCGGCGAGGTCGGCCAGGGTGCAGTCGGTCTGCACGACGGCCAGGCGGGTCGGGGGCATGGGGGCACTCCGGGGTGAAGAGTGTCGCCGCACGCTCCGCGGGCGGTCCTCATCCGCCCGCGGAACGTGCGCGACTTTCCAGGCGTGGTCACTTCGCCTCGTACTTGTCGAGCAGCTCGCGGTACTTGGGCAGGTACTGGCCGAACGCCGGCAGCAGCTGCTGGGGCAGGTTGTGCCGCTGCACCGGGAACAGCTTCCGGGCCTCCGGCGGGGCGTCGGCCGGCAGGTCGGCCAGGTGCCTGTGCAGCCCCTGCGGGTCGGCGGCCAGGGCGAACTGCTCGCGGGCGCGGGCGGCGTTCCCGCCGAGCAGGGCGTACACCCCCCGCTGGTAGTGGGTGTACGCCTGGAACAGCAGGCGGCGGTACAACTGCTCCCGCAGGCTGACCGCCCACGGGGCGACCACCCCGCCGGTCACCTCGACCGCCAGGTTCATCGGCGGCAGGCGGGCGTCGAGCAGCTTGCCGAGCAGGGCCAACTCGGCCTCGGTCAGCGGGCGGAGGCCGCCCGCCCGCCACAGGTCGGGGTACACCACCGTGGACATCGACGGCCCCTGCGGCGGGTCGCCCACCGGGGTGGCGAGCAGCTCGGTGTACAGCCCGTCCGCCTTGGCGTAGTCGCCGTTCAGCTTGGCCAGTTCGAACTCGAGCAGGCGGAACTTCACCTTCTCCAGGGCGGCCGCGTCGGCCGACAGGCGGGTGTCGTTCGTCTTCTCCTGCTCCTTGGCGAAGTACCCCTGCACGTCTTCGGCACGGCCCTGCCAGAGCATCAGCCGCAGGGCGTCGGCCGGGGTGGCCCCGATCGGCGCCTGCTTGTCCGCCTGCTCCCCCTCGACCATCCGCAGGGCCAGTTCGGGCAGCCCGGACTGGACGGCCGCCGGGAACCGCTGGGCCGGCAGTTCGACCGGCGGCAGCCGCCCCTTGCGGCGGAGGGCGACGGCGGTGAGCACGTCGTGCACCCGCTTCAGCCGCCCGCGGACGGCGTCCTCCGGCGGGTTGCCCGCCTGGGCCGCCTCGGCGAACTTGGCCGGCCAGTCGCCCACGTCGTCCTTCTTCAGCAACTCGCTCTCCACCAGCAGGTCGTCGAACTTGCCGGCGGCCAGCTTCTCCCACCAGGCTTGCGGGATGCGGTTGCGGCCCAGGCCCTCCATGAACCCGACCCAGAACTCCTGCTCGCACAGCCCGCGGGCCGCCTGCCACAAGGGGAGGACGTTGTTCGCCACCGCGTCCAGCTTGTCCGCCGGCAGGGCGTCCACCACCAGCAGGAGTTCGCCCAGGGTGCTGACGACCGAGTCCAGGTAGGCCTGCCGCGGGCCGGGCTGGATGACCGGCTCGATCCCCTGCTGGGTGCGGCGGAAGTTGGTGACGATCGGCTGCACCGGCCCCTGCCGCAGGTACAGGTACACCAGCTTCAGGCGGGCGACGACGGCGGCGGGCGCGTTCTCGGCGTCCGTCTTGTCGGCGGCCGGCAGGCGGGCGAGCGCCCGCCGCAGGGCGGTCATCCCCTGCAGGTCGGCCTCCGACGGGGCGAGCGGGCTGCCGCCGAACAGGTCGGCCGGGGCGTCGGCGGCCGGCATGAGCGGCTTCTCGAAGGCGGCGGCCAGGTCGAGGAAGGCGGCGGCCGCGGTCGGGTCGGCGGCGTGCGCGTCGCGGGCCGAGCGGGCGATGAGGAACGGCAGGGCGTACTCCTGCTCGCCCGGCCCGTCGGCCGTCGGCGGCTGGGGCAGGCGGAAGGTGGAGGCCAGGGCCGGCCCGCCGAGCACGGCCAGGCCGTTCTGCTTGCGGCCGGCCGCCTCCACCTGCTGCTGCCACCGCTGCTGCCGGAGGGTGTTCCGGATCGACCGCTGGCTGGCCAGCAGGTCGGCGTAGGACGAGCGGTTGCGGGCGTCGTCCAGCCCGATCGGCCGCGGCGGCGGGCCGGCGAACACGGTCAGCAGGTCGTCCACCCAGCTCCGCTCGCCCACCCCGCGGGTCATGGCCGGCGGCGGCGGCGGCGCGTCCCGCGTGGCGAACACCTCCTTCGCCACGTCCCAGGTCATCACCCGGTTGTTCTTCGCCCACCCCCGCAGCAGGTCCATCTTCCGGTCCAGGTCGGGCGTCGACTTCCGCCCCTCGATCAGCGCCAGCTCGGCGTCCGTCAGGGAGAAGGTGCGGCCGACCACCAGCAGCCGCCCGTCCAGGTGCCACGGCGGGGCGGACAGCCGCTGCTCGTCCTGGGGCGTCACCCCCAGCCCGAGGCGGGTGTTCAGCAGGGCGGTCACGTTCAACCCGGCCGCCGCGTCCGTCTGCGGCTCCACCAGCACCACGCTCACGAACCCGAGGCCGTACTTGTCCGCCAGCGGCACCAGCCAGCCCACCTGCACCGGCGTCTTGTCGTCGGCCAGCCCGCCCCGCGGCCACTCGGTGTAGATCTGCCGGCGGGCCTCCGTCAACTCCTTCAACTCGGCCCGGTGCAGGCGGTAGCGGGAGGTGACGAACGACTTCTGGGCCGGGGCGAAGTACGCCAGGTAGTCGCCCAGGTCGGGGTGCGAGTTCAGCCCGCGGGTGCCGGCCAGCACCTCGCCCCGGCTGGCCGTCACCTGCTGCTCGACGAACGCCCCGCCGCCCGCCGGGTACACGGTCAGCTTGACCGTCGTCGGGGTGGCGTCGGCGTGCCAGCCGGCGAACACTTCGGCCGCCCGCTTCAAGCCGGGGTCGGCCTCCACCTTCCACCCGACCGACCGCCGGCCGGCGGCGGTCCCGTTCCACGGGTGCAGCCAGCCGGGCAGGGCGCACACCACCAGACCCACCAGCCCGAGCAGGCAGAGCACCCGCCCGGTGCGGCTGCCGCCGAGCGCCAGTTGCGCCTGCTGGGAGGTCAGCGTGTCGAGCGGCGGCACCCGCCGCCCGAACCCGTTCAGGTGGGCGGCGAGGAACGGCACCCCGACGAGCACCCCGTACGGGACGAACCGGGCGTGGATGACCGCCCCCAGCAGGGTGAACACCGCCCACACCAGCACGTGCGACAGGCGGCCGTGCCGGTGGCCGATGCCGGCGGCCACCGCCCCGGCCACCCACAGGGCGATGGCGAACACCCCGGACGGGTTCTTGCCGAGCACCGGGTTGGACGTGTACGCCCCGCTCAGGGCGGAGTGCGAGTACCGGCTCAGGTCGGGGTCTTCCTTCAGGTCGTCGGCCGCCTGCCAGTCGAGTTCGGTCGGCACCAGTTGGGCGACCGCCTCCACCGGGTCGCGGAACACGGCGGCGAGGAAGGTGGGGTTGAGCAGCACGCCGGCGGCACACAGGAGCAACGCCCGCAGCAGCGCGTCCCGCGGCGGGGCCAGGCGGAACGGCTCGTCCGCGGACGGCAGATCGCCCTTCGAGCCGAACACCTTCGGGTGCAGCCAGTCGCCGAGCAGGATCAGCCCGACCAGCAGCGGCGACAGGAAGGCGAAGGTGTCCACGTTCGCCCACAGGGCGGTCAGCCCGCCGAGCACGAGCGGCACCCGCCACTTGTTCCCCTTCGCCCAGTCGGCCGTGTACAGCACCACCAGGATGCCGGCCAGGACGGGCAGGCCGAACACCTGCGGGCGGAGGTGGGTGAACCCGCCGGCGGCCACCGCCCCGGCCGCGGCCACCACCGCCCACGGCCACAGCGGGGCGCCGGGTTTCTTCAGCCGGAGCAGCAGCCCGATGGCGGCCGCGAACGCGATCGCTTTGACGCCCACCGCCACCGCCCCGGAACTGTCCACCGAGTGCAGCAGGTAGAGCACCACCTCGCCCAGCCAGTGGGCGTTCACCCACGGGCGGCCCTCGGCGGTGAAGGTGAACGGGTCGCCGCCGAACGGGTACTGGAACTGCGTCACCAGCCGGCCGGCCGCCAGGTGCCGCCACAGGTCGGCGTTGCGGGCGGCGAAGGACGCCATGAGGAACGCCAGCACCACCGCGAACACGCCCAGGGCGAGGTCGAACGGGCGGAACCAGTCCGGCCAGGCGAGCGGCTTGGGCGGGGGCGGCGCGTCCGGGGCCGGGGGGGCGGGCAGGTCGGCGGGCGGCGGGACCGACGCGAGGACATCGGCGGTCGGCGGGCTGTTCGGGGCGTCGGCGTTCACAACGGTACTCGGTGGCGGAAGGACCGGATGAATGATGGGCTTACCCTACGGACCGCGGCTCGCCTTCCGATCCCCGAAAGGCGGGTTGTCGGCAGGGGTACAATTGGTCAGCCCAGGAGACAGCCCATGACCCCGTTCACCACCCGGCCGGTGTCGGACGACCCCGACCCGCTGGACGCCTTCTCGAACGCCGTCGTCGGCGTGGCCGACAGGCTGCGGCCGGCGGTAGTGAACCTACGCGTCGGGCGGGGCGGCGGTTCGGGCGTGCTGTTCGCCCCGGACGGCTTCCTGCTCACCAACCACCACGTCGTGGACGGGGCGCGGCGGGTGAAGGTGCGGATGAACGACGGCACCGAGCTGGCCGGCGAGGTGGTCGGCAACGACCCGTGGACGGATCTGGCCGTGGTGCGGGCCGACGGCCACGACCTGCCGTTCGCCACCCTCGGCGATTCGGCCAAACTGCGGGTCGGCCAACTGGCGGTGGCCATCGGCAGCCCGCTCGGGTTCGAGAGCACCGTCACCGCCGGGGTCATCTCGGCCCTCGGCCGCACCATGCGGAGCGCCGGCGGGCGGATGGTGGACAACATCATCCAGACGGACGCGGCGCTCAACCCCGGCAACAGCGGCGGCCCGCTGGTGGACACCCGCGGGACGGTGGTCGGCATCAACACGGCCGTCATCCAGCCGGCCCAGGGCATCTGCTTCGCCGTGCCGGTGAACACCGCCAAGGTGGTGCTGCCGCAACTGATGAAGCACGGGCGGGTGATCCGCGGGTTCCTCGGCGTGCAGGTGCGGCAGGTGCCGATCGCCCCCGACGTGCGGGAGAAACTGGGCATCGGCCAACCGACCGGAGTGGAGATTCAGATGATGGAGGAGGACGGCCCGGCGATGACCGGCGGGCTGTGGATCGACGACGTGATCGTCAGTTACGGCGGTCAGCCGACGCCGACGGTGGAGGACCTGTTGCGGCTGCTCACCACCTTCCCGGTGAACCGACCGCAGGCGGCGGTGGTGGTGCGGGAAGGGGCAATCGTCACCCGGCGGGTGACGGCCGTCGAACACCGCTGAGGCCCGCCGGGGCGGGGGAACGGGACGAGCGGCGGTCGGGACTTCACCCGCCCGCCCGCCGTCGGGTATCATGTCCCTCCTCCCGTCTCCCTGGGTCGTCTCCCATGCGGTTCTTCGTCGTCGCCCTGCTGTGCGCTTCTGTCGCCGCCGCCGCGGATCGTGTGCCGTGGACCTCCGGCAAAGTGACCGGCAGCCCGGAGCCGCCCCCGCCGTATGCGGCGAAACACGTCTTCCCGAACGCCAAGTTCAACCACCCGCTGCTCATCAGCCCGATGCCGGGGTCCGACCTGCTGTTCGTCGGCGAGCAGGACGGGAAGATTTTCACGCTCAACCCGAAGCAGCCGGACGCCAAGCCGGAGTTGTTCGTTGACCTGAAAGCGAACTACGCCAAACTCGCCCCGCACCCGAACGCGAAGGAGTTCGAGTTCGTGTACGGGCTGGTGTTCCACCCGGAGTACGAGAAGAACCGCACCTGCTTCGTCTGCTACACGCTGAAGGGGAAGAAGGGGCCGAAGATCGGCCAGTTCGACCCGGAGAAGAACCTGCCCGACGGCACCCGCGTGTCGCGGTTCAAGGTAAAGGCGGATGAGGGCAAGGCGCCGACACTCGACCTCGGCACCGAAGAAGTGTTGCTCAGCTTCCCGCAAGGCGGGCACAACGGTGGCGACCTGCACTTCGGCCCGGACGGGATGCTTTACATCTCGACCGGCGACGCCGCCGACCCGAACCCGCCCGACCCGTGGAAGACCGGCACGGATTGCAGTGACCTGCTCGGCAGCGTGCTGCGGATCGACGTGAACAAGAAGGACGACGGGAAGCAGTACGCGATCCCCAAAGACAACCCGTTCGTGAACCTGAAGCACCAGGGGAAGGAGGTGCGCCCCGAGATCTGGAGCTACGGCTTCCGCAACCCGTGGCGGATGAGTTTCGACCGCAAGACGGGCGACCTGTGGCTCGGCGACGTCGGCTGGGAGCAGTGGGAGATGGTCCACAAGCTGAGCAAGGGGAGCAACCACGGGTGGAGCGTGAACGAGGGCCGCCAGCCGATCAACAGCCAGCTCGACCCCGGCCCGACGCCGACGATCACGCCCCCGGTGGTGGAACTGGACCACTCGCAGGCGGCGAGCGTGAACGGCGGGTACGTGTACCGCGGGAAGAAGTTCCCCGAGCTGGAAGGGAAGTACGTCTTCAGCGACTACATGACGAAACGCTTCTGGGCCGCGACGGTGAAGGGCGACCGGTGTGTGGAGTTGGTCGATCTGGTGGACCCGACCGTCCGCAGTGCGTGCTTCGGCCAGGACAACGCCGGTGAACTGTACTTCGCCGACTATGACACCGGGCTGATGTACACCTTCGAGAAGAACACCAAGCCGGCCTACGACCCGAAGTCGTTCCCCACCAAGCTGAGTGCCACAGGGCTATTCGGCAACGTGAAGGAGCACAAGCTGGCCGACGGCGTCTACCCGTTCAGCGTGAACGTGCAGGCGTGGGCCGACGGTGCCACCAGCGAGCGGTTCGTCGCGCTGCCGAACAAGTCCGCCGTGCAGTGGCACGACGAGCGGCAGAAGATCGGCTACGTCGAGTGGCTGCCGTTCAGCCTCGTGTTCCCGAAGGACTCGGTACTCGGCCGCACGCTCACGCTCGAACTCGAACCGGGCAAGACGAAACGCATCGAGACGCAACTGCTGCACTACGATGGAGCGTTCTGGCAGGCGTACACGTTCGCGTGGAACGACGACCAGACCGACGCCGAGTTGGTGCCGGCCGACGGCACCGAGAAGTATTTCACCGTCGCCGACAAGCGGGTGCCTGGCGGCAAGCGGGAGCAGATGTGGAGCTTCGCCAGCCGCACGCAGTGCCTGACGTGCCACACCCCGTGGGCCGAGGTGACGCTGGCGTTCAACGGGGAGCAGTTGAACAAGCCGGTGAACGGCAAGAACCAGTTGGCGACGATGTGCGACCTGGGCATGATCGAGCGGTTCGACAAGGCGAAGAAGCCGAAGGAGTTGTTCACCGAGACGAACACCGCGAAGCTGCCCAAACACACCGACCCGACTGACGACAAGGCGAAGTTGGACGACCGGGCACGGAGCTACCTGCACGTCAACTGCTCGCACTGCCACCGCAACGGCGGCGGCGGCTCGGTGCCGTTCGAACTGACGACGAAGTCGGATTTGAAAGCCGTGTTGGACGTGAAACCGACTCGGGGCGACTTCGGCATCAAGGATGCGCGGATCATCAACCTGAACAGTTACCGGAGCAGCACCCTCATTTACCGGATGGCAAAATTCGGCAAAGATCGGATGCCGCACATCGGAAGTGAATTGCCCGATCCTGATGGTGTGTTCCTCATTAGCGATTGGATTGCGAAAGGTTGCGTTCCCTCGGCAAAAATGAATTCCGAGAAGCCTGCGATCTATGTTCCATTCAAGCCATCGGTTTCTAGTCTGTCGGAGGTGTCAGAGGCGTTTTGTGACGTCCATTTGATTGCGGGTTATCAAGAGTGCCAACCAGATTTCTTGGAGGCCGCCGCCAAGTTGCCACCCGGTCCCGTCCGCGAACTGTTCGAGGGCTACTTCCCGCCGACCAAAGGAGAACGCAAGCTGGGGCCGAACCCGCGGCCGAAGGCGATCACCAGCCTGAAGGGCGACCCGGAGAAGGGGAAGGCGGTGTTCCTGCTCGCGACGAACAAGTGCGTCGATTGCCACAAGCACGGCGGCACCGGCAAGGAGATCGGCCCCGACCTCACCGCCATCGGCAAGGACCGCAGCAAGGACGAACTGCTGGAGAGCCTGTTGCTGCCGTCCCGCCGTGTGGAGGCGAAGTACCAGAGCTACATCCTGCGGGCACACGACGGGCGGGCCGTCACCGGCGTGCTGGTGAAACGCGACGCGAAGGAAACGGTGCTGCGGGATGCCACCAACAAGGAACACACCTTCACTGCCGCCGACATCGACACCTTCACCCCCGCCCGCGAATCGCTCATGCCCGCCGGGTTGATGAGCGATTTGACGCCGCAACAGGCGGCGGACCTGCTGGAGTTTTTGGTTCAGTCGAAAACGAACCCTGTCCGCGAGGGCGGTGGTGGCGAGAAGAAGTGACGGCCACGGCCTCCGACCCCGAAGGGGTCGTTCCGACAGCCCAGGGTTGAGCGAGCGGAGCGAGCGATACCCTGGGTAACACCAACAACCCGTTCGACCCCAACGGGGTCGTTCATGGCTTGAATGACCCCGTTGGGGTCGATGGTATTTCGGTTTGTGTCCTGGGGTGTCGGACCTTCGGTCCTCAACCCCAGGCTGAGAGAACAACCCCTTCGGGGTTGAGAACCACCCCACGACCGCCCAACACAACACACCCATGATCCGCCCCGCCACCCCCGCCGACGTGCCGGTCATCGCCTCGCTCATTCGGGCGCTCGCCGACTACGAGAAGCTGGCCGACGCCGTCTGCTTCGACGAGGCGAAGATCGCCGAACACCTGTTCGGCCAACGGGCCTACGCCGAGTGCCTGCTCGCCGAACCCGACGGCGTTGCCGTCGGGTTCGCCCTCTTCTTCCACAACTACAGCACCTTCCTGGGCAAGCCGGGCATCTACCTGGAAGACCTGTTCGTCATCCCCGAACACCGCGGCCGCGGGCTGGGCAAGGCGCTGCTGAAGGCGATCGGGCAACTGGCGGTGGACCGCGGCTGCGGGCGGATCGAGTGGAGCGTGCTCGACTGGAACACGCCCGCCATCGGGTTCTACGAGAAGCTCGGGGCGAAGCCGGTCGGCGGGTGGACGGTGTATCGCCTGACCGGCGAGGCGATCAACGGTTTGGCAGCAACCGGCGGCTGACCCGGCCACCGGAGCAGGTGTATGGGGTGCCAGGTTGATCCTCTTGATACTCTTGAGAGCGACACTTGAGAGATTCCCCGCACCTCGTGCCGATTTTTCTCACCGCGTCCGGCACATCAACTGCCCGCCGCACCAGCCGACTTCCGGGCCGCTCGTTTCCGCTTTTCCGGTTGCCGCCGGGCATCGGCTCGCGTCGGTGCTGCCGATGGTAATGTCGTCAACGCTTCGGCAGGAAGCCGCGGCGGGCACGGAGGACCGGACATGAGCAAGTGGCTTGGCCGCCTGCTGGCGGTGGCCGTCGGGGTGACGATGTGGGCGGGGATGGCGGGCACGGCGAAGGCCGCCGACCCGGCCCCGCTGCCGCGGCACTTCTACTACCCGTACTACTACTTCCCGCACAACTACTGGCCGCAGAACAGCCCGCAGTGGCCGGAGAAGCCGGGCCAGCCGTACCAGCGGCCGCCGGCGTACATGGCCTACCCGCCGTTCCGCGAGCCGGGCTGGCGGTACGAGCTGTTCGAGCCGCAGCGGTACTACCGCGGGCACCACTTCTGGCTGGACCAGTTCTAAGCCAGCCGCGACGAACGGCGCGACCTGAGTCCGCCGGTGTGGACCTCACTCCCACCGGCGGACTCACGTCGCGCCGTTCGCCACGTCCGCGGCCCACAGCATCGGGACGAAGTCCTGAAGTGCGTGGGCGACGGCCACCGGCCACAGGCACCTCCCCAGGCGGAAGGCGACCCCCAACACCAGGCCGACCAGCCCGCACAGCCCCGCCCCGACCACCCCGTAGTAGGCGTGGTACAGGGCGAACAGGACGGCCGTCAGCACCACCGCCGACGCCGCCGACCGCATCAGCCGCTCCAGGCGGGTTTGCAGCACCGCCCGCATCACCACCTCTTCGCCGAACCCGTTCAGGCACGCCGCCACCGCCACCAGGGCGAAGTCGAGGGCCGTCCGCGGCGGGGGGAACAGGGCGCCCGCCGGGCGGTCGGGCAGGCCGAACGAGTCGGGCGGGATGACCGCCCCCGTCACCAGCAGCACCAGGAACAGGCCGAGCCAGAGGAGAACTCCCCAGAACGGGTGGGTCCAGCGGGGCCGGGTGAGGCCGAAGGCGGCGGGCGGTTCGCCGCTGCGGAGGATCAGGAACAGGCCGAGGGCGGAGGCGGCGACGGCCTTCACCGCCAGTCCCAACTCGCTGAACACCACCGGCAACGGGGTGAAGGTGACGAACCACTCCTGGAAGGCGAAGTAGGTGTTCGGCAACAGGTACACGGCGGCGACGAGCAGCACGTCGCCGAGCGCCCGCCGGTCGGCGTCGGACGGGCGGGCCGGGGTGGGCGAATCCATCGGTCACCTCACGGGGGTGCCGACCAGTTTACACCACCACCCTCGGCCGCACCCGCCCGCCAGTCGCTTCGCCCACGCCGACGAACGCCTCGCCGCCGAACACCCCGACCACGCCGTTCGCGCTCCCGCAAGGCACGGCCTGCCCCTGGCGGAACCGCCCGGCCGTCGCCGGGTCGAGCGTCACCCGCGGCAGGTCGGCCACCGCTTCTCCCGCCGGCCGCAGTTTCGCCCGCACCTCGTCCGCCGTCGCGTCCAGCGACAACCCGCTGTCGGCGGCGAACGGGCCGACGTGCGTCCGGCGGAGCGTTTGCACCAGCCCGCCGACGCTGAGCACTTCACCCACATCACGGGCGATGCTGCGAATGTACGTCCCCTTCCCACACTCGACGGCGAGATCCAGGTGCGGCCACTCGTAACCCGTCACGTCGATGCGGGACACACTCACCGGCCGCGCTTCCAGCTTTACCTCCTTACCCTGTCGGGCCAGTTCGTGCGCCCGCTTGCCGGCCACCTTCAGCGCGGAGTACGCCGGCGGGAACTGCTGAATGATCCCGACGAACCGCCCGACGGCCGCCCGCACCTGTTCCTCGGTCGGCGGGGTTGCCCCCTCGACCGGCGTGACCACCCCGTCGGCGTCGTCGGTGTCGCTGCGGCTGCCGAGCAGCACGCGGGTGGTGTACCCCTTGCCCATCGCCTGCACGAACTCGGCCAGCCGCGTGGCGGCCCCGACGCACAGCACCAGCACCCCGGTGGCGAGCGGGTCGAGCGTGCCCGTGTGCCCCAGTTTGGTCCCCCGCGGGAACCACCTCTGTGCCCGGTTCACCGCATCCCGTGAAGTCATCCCGCCCGGCTTGTCGATCACCAATAGCCCGTTCATCCGTTCCCCCCGCTGTCCTGGGCGTCCGCCGTCAGGACAAGCGAAATGACCACCGTGTTCGCCCGCTCGCGGCAGCCGTAGGCCTTCCAGAACCGCATCCCGACCGCGTTGCTCTGCCGCAACAACAGGTGCAACCGCAGAATGCCCTGCTCCCGCAGGGCGGCCATGTAGCAGTCCACCAGCGCCCTGCCCACCCCGTGCCGCCGCAACGGGGCCAGCACACCCACATGGTGTAGGAACCCGCGGCGGCCGTCGTGCCCGCCCACCAGCACGCCGAGCAACTGGCCGTTCTGCTCGGCCACCTGGCACAGGCCGGGGTTGTGGGCAATGTACCGGGCGAGGCCGTCGTGCGTGTCCACCGGCCGCGAACGGCCGGACGTCTCTTGCCACACGCGGAGGGCGGCCGGTATGTCAGTCTGTTCCATCGGCCGGATCGTCACCATCGCCACGTCCCCGCGGTGAAGCGTGGATCACCCGCCCACCTGTGTCATATTCAACCCGGCCGCCGGGCGGGGTCGCGCCCGCAAGCTGGTGAATAAGGTTAGAACGTGGGCGGCGCCAAGGGCGGAATTGCGGGCCACGTCCGCACCGGGGCACGGGGTGGAACTGGCCCGGCAGGCCGCCGACGAGGGGTTCGCCCGGGTGATCGCCGCCGGCGGGGACGGCACGGTCAACGAGGTGGGAAACGGCCTGATGCGGGCGAACAAGCCGGCGGTGATGGGCGTGTGGCCGCTCGGGTCGAGCAACGACTACGCCTTCGCCCTCGGCCTGGGCGACTGGTGGAAGAAGCAAGGGGACGGGGTGAATTTGGTGCGGCGGGCGGTGGACGTGGGGGCCGTCCGCGGCGGGAAGCGTGAGCACTTCTACCTGAACTGCGCCGGCGTCGGGTTCAACGGCATGGTGGCGCTGGACAGTCGTCGCATCCGCTGGCTGCGGGGGATGCCCCTGTACGCCCTCGCGTACCTGCGGTGCCTGATGTGGCACTTCCGCACCCCGCCCACCCGCGTGCGGCTGGGTGAGCTAGAGTTGGCCACCCCGCTGCTGGCGCTCACGGTGAACGTCGGCATCCGGGAGGGGGGCTTCCCCATCACCCCGAACGCGAAGGTGGACGACGGCCGATTCGACTACGTCCACGTCGCGGACCTGCGGCGGTGGGACCTGATCCGTCTGCTCCCCCGTCTGATGGCCGGCGACATCCCGACCGACCACCCGAAGATTCGCACCGGAACGGCCCCGCATGTGCGAATCAGTTCGGACGTGCCGCTGTGCGCCCACGCCGACGGCGAGTTCGCATGCGTGCCGGCCGACGGGGTGACGGAGTTGACGTTCGACACCCTGCCCGAGCGGCTGATGGTGGAAGGGGGGCCGACACCGATTCCTGTGGCCCTCGCTCTCACCCCCGCTTAACATCCAAGCAGAGGGAGGAAGCTCGGATGCGGATCCTCGTGGTCGCCGACATCCACGCCAACCGCGCGGCCCTGGACGCCATCCGTGAGCCGTTCGACGCCTGCCTGTGCCTGGGCGACGTGGTCGAGTACGGCCCGGAGCCGGCCGCGTGCGTCGACTGGGTCCGCACCCACGCCACCGCCTGCGTCCGCGGCAACCACGACCACGGGGCGGTGCAGGACGTGCCCGTCACCGGCACCGTCGGCTTCCGCTACCTGACCATGGCCAGCCGGCGGGTGACCGCCCCCTCCCTGTCCCCCGCCGACCGCCGCTTCCTGGCCGAGTTGCCCACCACCGCCATGCTCACCCTCGGCGGCAGGCGGTTCTTCCTCGTCCACGCCTCGCCGCGAGACCCGCTCGAGGAGTACGTGCCGGCCGACCCGGACGAGTGGCAATCACGGGTGCACGGGCTGAAGGCCGACTTCGTGCTGGTCGGGCACACGCACTCGCAGTTCCACTTCCCGCTCCAGTCGACCACGGTGGTGAACCCCGGCAGCGTGGGGTTGCCGCGGGACGGCGACCCGCGGGCGCGGTACGCGGTCATCGACGACGGGGTGGTGGAACTGAAGGCGGTCGAGTACGACGTGGAACGGACCGTCGCGGCGGTGCAGGCGTCGGCCATCGACCCGCCGGCGAAGAAGCAACTGGCCGACGTGTACCGCCTGGGCAAGTACCAGTTCGCCACCCCGCCGGCCGGCGGGCAGACGAACGGCGTCTACACCAACGGCGTCCACACCAACGGGGCGAAAGTCGGGGTGTGAGCCGGAAAGGGAGACCCCATTTCTCGCCGCCAGCCGTGCGAGCGGCGGTGGCCACCGGCGCTCGCACGGCTCGCGGCGGAGTTGCCGTTCCGTCACTCCTTCCCGTCACTCAGCTTGCTCGGGTCGGGTTCGGTGTAGCCGAACTCGGCCTTCAGGAGTGACACGGCCGTCTTGCGGTCGGCCTCGGCGGCCGCCCGGGAGAACCGCGGGGCCATCAGCTCGGGGCCGAGCGGCAGGAACCCCTCGCCCGGCGGGAACGGGGCGAACGGGTACAGCACGTAGTTGCGGAAGCGGAACTCGTCCATGCTCCCGTCCTCCCCCCGCCCGGACACGACCGTCAGGTACAGGGTGGTCTGCGGCTGGTCGAAGAAGGCGAACGTGCTGCCGACGGGATCGTCCTTGTGGGCGAGCAGTTCGTCCCGCAGCTTGTCCGTCTCGTACACCACGGCCGAGTGCAGCGGGTTGAACCGGCCGACCGTCGGCGGGTTGCCCACCCCGCCCGGCACCAGCGGCAGGCTGGCGGTCGAGAACTCCGGGGCGTCGGCGTACACCTGGAACTTGGCCGCCGTGGCCGCGTCGGCGGCGAACGGGGCGGCCAGGGCGGCGCGGGCGTCGGCCGCCACCTGGTTCACCTGCTGGCCGGTCGTCCCCTTCGCCTTCTGGATGGTCTGGGCGGCCACGTCGGCCGCCTTGCGGGCCAGGTCGCGGGCCTTGTTCGTCTTCCAGATCTTGCGGCACTGCTCGCGGACCGCCTTGTCGGCGGACAGGGAGAGCGGGCGGACGGCGTCCACCTCGGCCGTCCGCCAGACGAGCGTCAGCGGGCCGTCGCCGGTCACCTGGGGGGTGCCGCGGGAGAACAGGGCGTAGTTCCGCCGCTCGTTCTTCCGCTGGCTCGGGTCGTACACCGCCACCTGGTACAGGCCGGCCGTCGGCTTCAGGCCGAAGATGATCTCGAACCCGCCGCCCGACTGGTCCACCCCGGCGATCTCCGCCTCGTTCACGAACGCCTGCCCGAAGGCCGCCTGGGCGCGGACGTTCTTCGGCTGGCCGTTCGGGCCGAGCAGGCCCTTGTCCTTGGCCAGCAGCGGGGCCATGCCGGGGTCGTCGGCCAGGGCCAGGACGGTCCGCGGTTCGGCCGTCGCCCCGGCCTTCAGCCCCCGCACCTTGATCCACTCGGCCACGTACTTCTCCGCCTCCTTCGTGTTCTTCGTCTGTTGCTCCCGCTTCAGCTTCTCCTCGGCGTCCTTGCTCGCCCCCTTCGGCACGTCCGGCTTCTGGGTCATGATGTCGGTCAACTTCTTGCGGAGGGCCTGCACGTCGTCGGTGGCCACCACCGTCCGCAGTTGGTCGGACGTGCGGCGGTCGAGCAGCGGCTGGACGACGGCCGGCGGGAGCGGGGCGGGGGCGGCGGTCATGGCGGCCGAGGCGGCCACCGCGTCGCCCAGGGCGATCGGCCCCTCCAGGGTGGGGAGGAAGAACCCGCGGATGCCGGTCAGCACCCGCTGCTCCCGCGAGCGGCGGTAGGCGGCCTCGGTGACGGCCACGGTGGGGGTGGCGAACGGCACCCCGTTGGTGGCCAGAGACGAGGCGGTCAGCCCGGCGAAGGCGGCGACCAGGTCGGGCTGGGCCACCTCCACGTCGAGCAGTTTGTCCCCGCGGGCGGGCATGGGCGGGTTCAGGTTGGCCCCGCCCTGGGCGGTGAGGGCGTCGCTGTACGCCTCGCCGAGCGACCCGCCGGCCAGCGCCCGCATGCCGTCCACCTTCATCCCGGCGGCGAAGGTGAGGGCCGGACGGCCGGGGTTGGCGGTCGCCTCCTGGCGGGTGGCGGCGATCCCCTGCTGCTCCTTCAGGTAGTCGTCGTAGGTGAACCCCTTGAGCGTCGGGTTGGTGGCGGCCGGCCCGCCGATCAGCCCGAGGAACTGCGGGGCGGCCGTCCGCCGCACGTCGGCCAGGGCCTTGTAGTACGGCTCGTCCCCGGTCACCTCCACCCACTGCACGCCCACCTTCCGCGGCTCGCGGAGGCCGGGGCGGGGGCTGGACGGGTCCGGGTCGGAGTTGGCGTAGTCGTTGAAGATCTTGGTCAGCTCGGCCTCGGTCGGATCCCCCTGCACCTGGCTCAGGTACGCCTCCACCGGGATGGTCAGGAAGGTGTACTTGGTGGCGGTGGTGTCCTGGACGAAGTGCTGGTACCGCTCGTGCGTGCTGCCGGCCACCCGCCCGGACGGGTCCCGCACCGCCCCCACCCCGAGCACCGCCGTCTGGGCGGCCCGCACCCGGAACTCGTCCGCCAGCGCGTCGTACAGTTCGGTCGCCCGCCGGCCGGCGGCCGCCTGGTCGGCCATCGCCTTCAGGTCGGCCGCCGTCTGCGACGGGAACTCGCCGGCCACCAGCTTCTCCACGTCCTCGCGGGTGTACCGGATGCCCAGCTTGTCCGCCTTCTTCTTCCACAGCATGAACTCCAGCCGGTCGCGGTCGGTGCGGTTCGGCTGGTTGGCGAAGTAGATGCCCCCCTCCCCGCGGTCGCCGGACGCCCGCCGGGCCAGCTCGCCCATCGCCGCCTCGGCGTACTTCTGGGCCGCCTCCACCCGCCGCTTGTCCTCCGACCGCGGCGAGTTCTTGGCCATGTCCGCCAGGCGGGCGGCGACCACCCCCATCTCCTGGCGGGCGGCCGCCAGGTCGTCCCCGGTCAGGCGGGTGAACAGCCGCTGGTCGACGCGGTTGACGACGAACTCCAGTTGCTGGGCGAGGTCCGGGGTGGCCCCCTTCGCCTCGGTGTCGGCCGTCCGGCGGGCCGCCTCGAGCGACTTGCCGGCGACGCTGATCATGTACCCGTTGGCCAGCCCGCGGGTGGTGGACACGTCGCCCAGTTGCGACGTCTTGATGCTGCTCCCGTCGATCACCGCCACCACTTCCCCGTGCGTCTGCCACTGGCCGATCCAGTGGGTCGCCTGCTGGAAGAAGTCCCCCTGGCCGAAGGACAGCACGAACATGAACATCACCAGGACGGTCAGCCCGGCGAAGAACAGTTTCTGGTTGCGGCGGAAGAAATCGAACGGGTTGTAAGCCATGTTCAGGTCTCACGTTCCGGCCGGGATGCCGCCGCCCGTTGGGGGCACGGGGCTTGACAGTTCGACACCAACCGTACTAATCGTGTTGGATCGCTCGACCGCCCGGAGTAACGGATTGTACGGATTCGTCGGGTGGTAACAACGCCACCATTCTTTGCCGCGGGCGTGCGAGCGGCTGACCTCGCCGGCTCCCACGGTCGCGGCGAAAATCGGACGCCCCTTGCCCGCCCCGTATGATTGCCCGCCACAGTACCGCCTGAGGTCTCGCCGACCGTGCCCGCACGCAAGAAGCCAGCCACCGACGCCGCCGCCACGCCGCCCGCCCCCAAGAAGAAGGCCACCAGCACGGCCGTGAGCAAGGCCACGTCCGCCCGCAAGAAGCCGGCCCCGGACGACACCCCCGCGCCGGCCGCGCCCCGCGGCGGGTACGACCTGGTCATCATCGAGTCGGCCGGCAAGGTGAAGGCGATCAGCAAGTACCTGGGCCGCGGGTTCAAGGTGATGGCCAGCTTCGGCCACGTCCGCGACCTGGCCACCGGCAAGGACAAGACGGTGAAGGAGGAGGTGTCCGGCATCCAGATCAGCAAGGGCTGGAAGATGCGGTACCTGGTGGACGCCGGGAGCAAGGCGAAGAACGCGAAGGGCCGCGGCAAGCGGCGGAGCCAGCAGCAGATTCTGGACGAACTGGCCGAGGCGGCCCGCGGGGCGAACAAGATCTACCTGGCGGCCGACCCGGACCGCGAGGGCGAGAGCATCGCCTGGCACATCGCGGATCAGTTGCACCTGGACCCGGCGCGGACGTTCCGCATCCGGTTCAACGAGATCACCAAGAAGGCGATCGACCAGGCGATGAAGGACGTCGGGCAGATCGACATGGACCGGGTGAAGTCGCAAGAGGCCCGGCGGGCGATGGACCGGGTCGTCGGCTTCCCGCTCTCGAACCTGCTCGGCCGCAAGGTGGCCCAGGGGCTGAGCGCCGGGCGGGTGCAGTCGGTGGTGGTGAAGTTGGTGGTAGACCGCGAGGCCGAGATCGAGGCGTTCAAGCAGGAGGAGTACTGGAAGCTGACCGCCCTGCTCGCCCCGCAGGACAGCGGCATCAAGTGGACGGTGAGGCCGGAGCTGGCGAAGATCATGGCCAAAAAGGGGCCGGCAGCCGGGGACCAGGAGGCGGAAGAAAAGACGAGCCGCGACCGCAAGGGAGCGGAGGGCGAAGAACTCGAAGACACCGAAGCGGCGAGTTACGAGGGCGACGAAGGCGAAGCGGTTAGCCGCGAGGCGAAGACGAGCGCGCCGAAGGACACCAAGCGCGTCCCGCCGGCGCCGAAGGGGACGTTCCTGGCCGAACTGGCCAAGTGGAACGGGGGCGACCCGAAACTCGACAGCGAGGCCGTCATCGACGCCGTCGTCGCCGAGTTGAAGTCGGTGCCGTTCGTCGTGTCCAAGGTGGAACAGAAGGACCGCAACGAGCGGCCGCAGCCGCCGTTCATCACGTCCAGCCTTCAGCAGCAGGCGGCGCTGCGGCTGCGGTTCAACACCAAGCGGACGATGGCGTCGGCGCAGCAACTGTACCAGGGCATCACCCTCCGCGAGGTGGGGGCGGTGGCGCTCATCACCTACATGCGGACGGACAGCACGCGGATTTCGCCGGACGCGGTGACCGCCGTGCGGGGGTACATCGCCGAGACGTTCGGCGAGCGGTACTGCCCGGAGAAGCCGAACTTCTACGCCAGCGGGAAGAGCGCCCAGGAGGCGCACGAGTGTGTCCGCCCGACGGACGTGACCATGACCCCGCAGCGGGCGGAGAGCCTGGGCCTGAGCGGGGACGAACTGCGGGTGTACACGCTCATCTACAACCGCTTCGTGGCGTGCCAGATGGCCCCGGCGGTGTTCGCCGTGACGACCGTGGAAGTGACCGCCGGCAAGGGGCTGTTCCGTGCCACCGGGCGGATCGAGAAGTTCGACGGGTACCGGCGGGTGATGGCCCCGGCCAAGAGCGAGGACGTGCTCCTCCCGCCGGTGCAGGAGAAGCAGACGCTCGACCGGCTCGACCAGTTCGCCACCCAGCACTTCACCCAGCCGCCGCCGCGGTACAACGAGGCGAGTCTGGTGAAGGCGATGGAGAAGGAGGGCATCGGCCGGCCGAGCACGTACAGCAGCACGCTCGAAACCATCCAGGACCGCGGGTACGTGGTGCAGCGGGACCGCCGGTTCCACCCGACGGCCGTGGGCAAGACGGTCACGCGGCTGCTGGCCGAGCACTTCCAGACCGTCATGGACCTGAAGTTCACCCGGCACTTCGAGGAGGAGTTGGACGGCATCCAGACCGGCGAGCACACCTACGAGGGCGTGCTGAACGAGTTCTGGGACCCGTTCCAGAAGCTGCTCGCCAAAGCCGACACGGACATGCCGTCGCAAAAGGGCATCGAGATCGGCGAGGCGTGCCCGAAGTGCGGGCGGCCGCTGCTGGCCATGTTCAGCCGCAAGACGGGCAACCAGTTCATCGGCTGCAGCGGGTGGAAGGACGAGGAGAACCCGTGCCCGTACAAGCGGGGTGAGGACGGCAAGGAGAGCATGGGGCCGGAGGTGACGGACATCGCCTGCCCGGCGTGCGGCAAGTTCATGGTGAAGAAGGACGGGCGGTTCGGCACCTTCTTCACCTGCGAGGGTGCGCCCGACTGCCCGACCATCATGAACCTGGGGGCGGACGGCAAACCGGTGGTGAGCACCCTGCCGTCGCCCGCCACCTGCCCGCAGTGCGGCAAGGAGAAGCTCCTGCTCAAGTTCAGCAAGACGGGCAACCGGTATGTGCAGTGCCCCGACGCGAAGGGGTGCAAGTTCACCGCCGACGCGGACGAGCAGGGCCACCCGGTGAAGCCGGCGGACACCGGCGTGGTGTGCGAGAAGTGCAACAGCCCGATGGTCATCAAGAAGAGCTTCCGCGGGCCGTTCCTCGCCTGCACCGGCTACCCGAAGTGCCGCAACGCGAAGTCGATCAACGCCGAGCTGCGGGAGAAGCTGAAGGACATCCTGCCGCCGCCGGAGGCGAAACAGCAGCAGCCGTCGGACGTGCCGAACGTCACGGTGAAGGAGATCTGCCCGGAGTGCGCCGGGGCGATGACGCTGCGGAAGTCGCGGTTCGGCGGCGGGAAGTTCTTCCTGAGCTGTGCGAAGTACCCGAAGTGCAAGGGCACCCGCCAAGTGACGCCGGAGATCCAGGACCAGATCGCGGCGGCGGCGACCGGCGGCGGTGGCGAGCAGACCACAAAGCGTGCGGCCACTTTCACCGCCGGCACAGACGATCCGCGAGTTGTTCGATCAGCACCTCCAGTTGCACCCGGCGGTCGATCAGGCGGTCGGCCTCGGCCGCCGCCTCCATCGCGTCGGCGATCCGCTCCGCCCCGACCGCCGCCCAGTGCCGCACCGCGTCCCGCTCCACCCGCTCGCCGTCGGCCGCCCCGCCGAGCGCCACCCGTAGCGATGATTGCAACAGGTCCAGCAGCATTCGCACCACCGCCGACGCCCGCTCCCGCTTCGGCCCGCTCTCCTTGCCGGCATCGGCCACGAACTCGTTGATGAACTTCGCCAGGGCGAAGCTGTCCGGTTTGGCGGTGGTGAACTGGTTGAACAACGCGTGGCGGAAGTCGGCGACGGCCTTATCGCTCAGGGCGAGCGCCCGCCCGACGCACCCGCCGCTCAGCCGTACCAATCGTTCCAAATCCGCCGGGTCCGTCACCCCCTGCTCGATCAGCACCAGCTTCAAATCGGCCGACGACAGCGGCTTGAACCGCACCACCTGGCACCGCGACAGAATCGTCGGCAACTGCGTGTCGGTGGACGTGGCGAGCAGGATGAGCACCGACCCCGGCGGCGGTTCCTCCAGCGACTTCAGCAGGCAGTTGGCCGACTCCTCGTTCAGCAGGTCGGCCTCGTCGATCAGGCACACCCGCCCCCGCCCCCGCGCCGGCCGCAGGGCCAGGTTCGCCACCACCTGTTGGGCCACCTCCACCACGAACTCTTGCTTGTCGTCGGGGCGGGTGAACACGGCGAAGTCGGGGTGCGTCTCGGCCATCACCTGGGCGCACGCCGGGCAGTGATCGCACGCGGTGAACTCGGCGGGCGGAGCTTCGCACACCACCGCCTTGGCGAACTCGACGGCGAACCGCTTCTTCCCCACCCCCTCCGGGCCGACGAACAAATAGGCGTGGCCGAGCCGCCCGCGGTGGTACGCGGCGAGCAACTGCTGGCGGGCCTCGTCGTGCCCGCGGACGTGGGCCCAGCCACGCCGAACGCCTATGGGGCCTCTGACTGGCGCCGCCCAGTGTGTGGCGGGCCCGACCGGCCTCACAGTGGCCGGCCACAGCAGATCGGTCAGCGGACGGTGTACAGAACGGCCGCCGCCCGCGGCCCGCGGCCGGTGGCGGGGTCCCGGAACTGGTCGCCGCGGTCGGCGACGGCGTCGAGGTACGCCCGGATGGTCGCCTCCTCGTCGGCGTGCTGGTGGCTGAACAGCACCCACACCCGGCCGGGGCTGGCGGCCAGTTTGTTCACCTCGGCCGAGTAACCCCGCACGTCGGCCCGGTGCGACCCGCCGAGCGTGACCGCCTCGGGCGGGAACGGGTCGGTGCGGGAGTAGAAGGCGAACGCCGGCCCGGCCCCCTGGTCGCCACGGCCGTTGTACACGTACAGCCGGTCGCCCGGCTGCCACCGCCCTTTCACAAACCGGATCGCGGCGGGCAAGTCCTCGTGGCGGTCCGGGTGGCGGAACTGGCGAACCGATTCGGCCGCCGGTGCGAACGCGACGGCGGCCGCGATCACCACCGCCCCCACCTTCGACCGCCGCCACACGGCCCCGACCACCGCCCCCGCGCCGGCCGCCACCAGCAGCACCCCCACCGGCACAAGGAACAGCAACAGCCGGCCGACGAACGGGTACTTGTGCAGGGCCGACGCCAGCAGCACCGCCACAAACACGCCGAGCAGCGTCAACACCTCCTCCCGCTGCCGCTCCCACATCGCCACCGCGCCGACCGCCGCCAGCACCGCCGCCAGCCCGCCGGCGTTCAGCATCGGCCCGCCGAACCCGCCGGCCGAGTCGAAGAAGCCGGCGATGTGCTCCACCACCCACGGCCCGGCCGACAGCGACAGCGGCAGGAACTGATCCGCCCAGAAGTCGGTCAGGAAGCCGTTGTTCACTCCGAACCGCACGTTCAACTGGTACACCGCGGCGAAGCTGGCTGCCCACGCACACCCCACCAGCACCACGGCGACGCGGTGCTCCTTGCGACGCAGACTCCGCACGAACACCGCCACCCCGACCGCCGCCAGCACGAACACCGCCGAGTGGCTCGCCCACACCGCCGCCGCCCCGCCGAATGCCAGCGCGATCAGCCGCCGGCGGGTGGGTGCTCGCAGCAGCGGGGCCGACAGGGCGAGCAGGCCGGCGGCGACCGCCGCGTCGGTGGAGTACTGCTTCACCTCGGCGGCGTAACTGACCACCGTCGGCGAGACGGCGAACAGGAGCACCGCCAGCCGGGCCGTCCACACGGGAAGCAGCCGAACGGCCGCCACGGCGAACGCGGCCAGCCCGAGGAGCGAGCCGGCGAGGGCGGGCAGCCGCAGGGCGTGGTCCGTCGGGCCGAACAGGGTGACGCACAGTTTGCCGGCGAGGAGGAAAGCGACGGGAGCGGACTGGTGGCGGTCGAGCGGCTCGAACAACTGGCCGACGTCGCGGTCGGTCAAATTGAGGGCGATCATCGCCTCGTCGATCCACAACGGGCGGTCGGAGGCGAACGCCGTCAGCCGGAACATCACCCCGACTACGAGGGCGGCGGCGAGGGCCGCAGCCGGCCACGGGAACGGGCGGACGGCGGGCGGGGCGGGGGCCACCTGCACGCGGGGGGCCAGTCCGACGGGCACGTCCGTGATGGTCATCGGGGCGCCGCTCCCGCAGTCCGTTGCGACGGGAGGAGGGTAATGGCATCCGATGGCGAACGCAACGGCAACCGCCAGGAGGGTGTCGTTCCTTGAAGACATCCCCACCCCCGCCGGGGAACCGCGTTCCCTCGGCGTCCCCTCCCCAGCGGGGAGGGGTGTGGCGTAGCCGGTTCCGTCGCCTGAGTGGAGACGCCCCCAACACCCACCCCTCCCCGCTGGGGAGGGGACGCCGTCCCGCGAAGCGAGGACGGCAGGGGTGGGGACGATACCTCTTTGACACACCCTCCTTGGCGCAAGTGCTCGACTTCATTCACCGTCGGTGGTGAACAGCCAGTCGGCCAGTTCGGCGGCCGGGTCGTAGTGCGGGGCGATGACGTCCGCCCCCAGGTCGATGAGCATCCGCCGTTTCACCGGGTTCAGCCCGCCGCGGCCGGCCTCCACCGTCGCCAGCCCGACCGCCACCCCGCCGACACGCTTCACCTCCACCGTCTCCGCGTACCCGTCGCCGAACCCGATTAACTCCGGCCCGCTCGCCCCCAGCCCGGCGAACACCGCCTGCTTGCTGAAGTCGCCGGACGAGCCGTCGGGGGCGAACACGCGGTCCTCGAAGAACGGCGAGAGTTTGAGCAACTCGCTCTCCGCCCGCACCGCCTGGACGGGCGTGCCGCTGGCGAGCACCAGCAGGATGCCGCGGTCCCGCAGGTTGGTCAGCAGTTCGTGCGTGCCGGGGACGGCCCACGCCTCGGGCGGGTCGGTGCCGTCGGCCAGGGCGGTGCGACGGCTGTCGGTCAGGGCGGCCAGCCGGCGGTCGAACTCGGCCAGCAACTCGGCGGCGGTGGGCGACGGCCGCCCCCGCCCGGCGGCCAACTCCCGCAGCCGCTCCATCTGGAAGACGGACGGCTTGCCGCTGAGCAGCAGCATTTCGAGTTCGAGGGCGGCGAACGCCTGGGGGTCGTCGAGCAGTTCCACCCCCATGTCGGCCATGATCCGCGCCCACCCCTCGCGGAGGAGCGAGACGGTGCCGTCGAAGTCGAACACGGCGACGCGGAACCGACCGCGGGGCAGGTCGGGGGTGAGCAGTTCGACGCTGGCAGGGGGCAAGGGGAACCTCTCGGCGGTTTGGGCGAGCGGGCTGGTGTTGATGAACCAGAGGGCTCACGCCCCCCGCCCGCCCGGACAGTCGGGGTTCACGCCCGACAAGCAGTTGTGATACACCTCCGTCCCCCGTTCGGCACGGACCGCCCATGACCCGACACGACTGGCTGTGGCTGCTCGCGGTCGGCGTGCTGTCGTCGGCGTACTGCGTGACCGCCGCCCGCCACCTGGGGCCGACGTTCGACGAACCGTTCTATGTGGCGAAGGGGCTGCACTTCTGGCGGACGGGCAGTCATCAGCCGCTGATGCGAGCCGGCACCCTGCCCCTGCCGGTGGACGTGCAGACGCTGCCGGTGTGGGTGTGGGAACAAGTGCGGGGGAAGCCGTTCGACCCGGTGAGCGAGCTGCACACCGTGCTTCCCGTAGCGCGGGCGGCGAACCTGGTGTTCTGGTGGCTGCTGCTGCTGTACGGCGGGCGGCTGGGGAACCTGTGGGGCGGGCCGGGGGCCGGGCGGTGGGTGGCGGCCCTGCTGGCGTGCGAACCGAACCTCCTGGCCCACGCCAGTCTGGCGACCACCGACATCGCCCTGACGGCCGGGGTACTGGCGGCGGTGTACCACTTCGCGGCCGGGCGGGGCGGGCCGTGGTGGAAGCGGGTGCTGGTGCCGGGGGTGGCGGCCGGGCTGGCGGTGGCGTGCAAGGCGTCGGCCATCACGTTCGTGCCGCTGGCTTGGCTCTTGGTGGGGCTCGCTCCCCTTCGGGTCGCGGCTAACCAGATCCTCGTCGCCGCCGTCACCCTTTTCCTCGTCTGCGGCACCGACTGGGCGACGGAACCGTCGTTCATCCGCTGGGCGAACACCCTACCGGACGACACCGCCGGGAACGCGATCCGATGGACGGCCGACCACCTGCGGATCTTCCCGAACGCCGGCGAGGGGCTGGTTCAGCAGGTGAAGCACAACGCCCGCGGGCACGGCAGCTACGCCCTCGGCGAGTGGCACCCGCGGGCGGTGTGGTACTACTTCCCGGTGGTGCTGAGCGCGAAACTGCCCGAGCCGCTGCTGCTGCTCACCGCGGTGCTGCTGGTACTGCGGCCGCGACGGTGGCTGAACCCGGCCGGGCTGATCGCCGTGGCGTACCTGATCTTCAGCATGAGTTGTCGGGTGCAGATCGGCGTGCGGCTGGTGTTCCCGCTGGTGGCCATGCTGAACGTGGCGGCGGTGGTGGCGTTGACGAGCCGCGACCGCGAGGGAGCGGTCTCCCCCACCCGCTCCCTCGCGGTCGCGGCTCGTTTGCTGCTGGTCGCCCTGACGGTGTTCATTTCCGGGAAATGTTGGCCGCACGGGTTGCGTTATTCGAATGACCTTTGGGGCGGGCGAGAGCACGCGGCTGAGGTGTTGACCGATTCCAACCACGACTGGGGCCAGGGGTTGCCGGAGTTGCGGGGGTGGTGGGAGCACGGCTCCCCTCTCCCCCAACCCCTCTCCCACGAGGGGAGAGGGGGGCCAATCCCGCTCCGCCTCTGGTACTATGGAACAGACCCGGCGTGCCTGCTCCCGCCGTTCGAACTGGTGCAGGTGAACCAACTGCCGAACCCGTCGGCGGGCGAGGTGCGGCGGCGGACGGCCGGCGGGTACTTCGCGGTCGGCGAGTCGTTCTTCACCGCCTGCCCGGACCGCCGCCCCGGAACCCTCGCCGTGCTGGCGTGGCTGCGATCGCAAACGCCCGTCGCGGTGGTCGGCACCTTCCGGGTGTATTGGATCCCCTAGTCGCCGCCCGCTCCGCGGGCGGTCTGGTTCCGCCCGCGGAGCGGGCGGCGACTTTCATGCTCCCCACCCCGGCCGACTTCGCCGACGCCAGCATCCTGACCGGCCCGACCGGCTCCGGCAAGTCGGCCCTCGCCCTGGAGGTGGCCGAGCGGCTGAACGCCGAGATCGTGTGCATGGACTCCATGACCCTGTACCGGGGCATGGACGTCGGCACCGCCAAGCCGACCGCCGCCGAGCAGGCCCGCGTGCCGCACCACCTGCTCGACGTGCTCGACCCGTGGGAGTCCGGCAGCGTGGCGTGGTGGCTGGAACGGGCGGCCGAGGCGTGCCGGCGGATTCGCGAGCGGAATCGGTGTCCGCTTTTCGTCGGCGGAACGCCCTTCTATTTGAAAGCACTCCGCTGCGGACTGTTAGACGCCCCGCCGGTCGACCCGGCCGTCCGGCAGAGGCTGGAAGCCGCGGCCGGGCGGGTGGGCAACGAGGCGTTCCACCGCCGGCTGGCCGAGGTGGACCCGACCGCCGCCGCCCGCCTGCACCCGAACGACGTGCGGCGGGTTGTGCGGGCGCTGGAGGTGTACGAAAGCACCGGTCGGCCGATCAGCGAACTGCAACAAACGTGGGACTCGCCGCCAGACGTCGGCCTACAGATTGCATGCGTGTACCTGGATTGGCCGCGGGACGAACTGAACCGTCGCATCGACGCCCGCGTGACCGCCATGCTCGCCGCGGGATGGATCGACGAAATCGACCGCCTCCGCCGGCTGCCCCGACCGCTCAGCAAGGAGGCGGCGGCCGCCCTGGGGTACCGCGAACTGTTGTCTCAGCCGGCGGGGGTTGCGGTATCCGAAAGCGTGGCCGAAGCCATCCGCCTGCGGACCCGTCAATTCGCCAAACGGCAGTTGACGTGGTTCCGAAACCTGCAACACTGTACGCCAATCGACCCCCGCAATCCGGGGGTGGTGGCCGAACTGGCGGCCGCGTTCACTCGGCCGGGGTAAATATTTCCGCCCGACGCGGGAATCGACTACGCTGGGGGAAGAAAGCCGGGCGGTTTTCCGCTCGCCCCGAGCGTTGTGTTCTAGGAAAGTCAGCGTCGTGCCCGCTGCGCCCCCGGCGGCACCTCCTTCTGCGGGAAGAGTCTCATGCGCTCCGTCACTTTTCTCGTCCTGGAAGGCGTCGACAAGGGGCGGGTGTACCGTCACCTGCCCGTACCGGTGACGATCGGCCGCGAGGAAGGGAACGCGGTGCGACTGAACGACGAGCGGGTGAGCCGCTACCACGCCAAGATCCAGACCGAAGACGGCGACGTCATCCTGACCGACCTGGACAGCACCAACGGCACGCGGGTGAACGGGGCGACGGTGCAGATCCGCCGCCTGCGGGCCGGCGACCAGGTGTCCATCGGGCGGACCCTGCTGCTGTACGGGACGATGGAAGAGATCGAGGCCCGCCGCAGCGGGCGGAGCGCCCCGGTCATCGAGAACGGCATCCAGACCATCCAGGCCGGCGAACTGGCGGTGAACACCGGGCGGGCGTCGGACGTGCTGCTGAAGAAGCCGCTGGAGACGCAACCGGGCGAGTGGCGGTACCGCGACGACGAGGTGCCCCCGCTCCCGCAGAAGATGACCGGCGCCCAGGCGGCCCGGCTAGCCGAAGTGTTCGACTACCTGCACCGCGCCCTCACCTCCGCCGTCGAGAACATCGAAGCGAACGAGGAAGGCACCGAAGTGAAGATCGCGTTCAACGAGTGGCAGACGATCCAGGCGGTGCAGATGCTCCTCGCCCGGTACGGCCGCAACGTCGGCGACCCCGAAGGCGAGTTCAGTTGAAGTGGTCTGCGAGCGATCCCACAAGAGCGGCCGGGTTCACCCCGGCCGTTGTCGTTTGGTAGGTCCGGCGAGCCGAGCCGGACCCGCCGGCCTGTGGTCGTCGGGTGCCACCGGCCCACGGGTGCCGCTCGGCTCGCGGCACCTACTGCTTCCCCAACACCCCATCGACCACCCAGCAGCCCCGCACATGCACGCCGTTCGGGTCGCGGCAGTGGGCCAACACGTCGGCGTGGTCGCAGCCGGCTTCTTCGAGGGCGTCGGCCAGGATGGGCAGGAGGGCGAAATCGCGGGTGTCGTAGGCGGTGCGGGCGAGCGCCACGGCCGACTCGGAACGCCACCGCGGATCGAACACGACCGGGCGGAACGGGTTGCCGAAGATGTCCTCGGTGAGCCTGCGATATTCGTCATCTTTCGCTCGCATCGCTTCGATGGATGCTGTCCCGGCAATCTCGTATGAAGCCAAGCTCAACGAGGTCATCACGTTTGAGGTCGGAGGCCGGCTGTCCGATTCATGTATCTCATCCCACTCCTCGTAGCTGTAAGGCGGACCGGCTGCCTGTCGAACGGCTTCGAGGAGTTCAGCCGAAACGACCTCCTCGTCCAGCGCGAACGGGTGTGACGATGAATGCTTTCTGCGCAATTCTTTCTCGATGACGCTGCCGTCGCAGTAACCTTCGGTGGCAACAAGTAGTTCGGCCAATTGGGTGGGGAGGTAATCGACGAGAAGCCGACAGCATGCGCAACTGAGTAGCCGAAACTTTCGGTCAGGGATGGTTCGCTTGTAGTAGAGCGATTCCACCGCCCAGTCGGGCGAGTTGAGCAGACGATTCGACCATTCCTCTTCGGTCATCCCCCGCCCTCCGCGGTCGGCTTTCCCCGCCCCGCCTTCCGCCGGCGTTCGATCTCGACCATGCGCTCGCGGATGGTCGCCTCGAAGCCGCGGTCGGTGGGGGTGTAGTACACCGCGTCCGACGGGATGTACTCTTGGTCCACCCACCCACCGTCGCCGTCGTGGGCGTACTGATAGCCGACGTGCCCGAACTGCTTCGACCCCTTGTAGTGCGAATCCCGCAGGTGCTTCGGCACCGGCAGGGTCCGCCCTTCCTTCACGTCCTTCGTCGCCAGGCCGATGGCCACCGTCGCCGCGTTCGACTTCGGGGCGGTCGCCAAATAGCACACCGCCTGTGACAAGTTGAGCTGGCACTCGGGCAGGCCGACCCGCTCCACCGCTTCCCAGGCGGCGTTGGCCACGAGCAGGGCCTGCGGGTCGGCGTTGCCCACGTCTTCGGACGCGAAGATGACCAACCGGCGGGCCACGAACCGCGGGTCTTCGCCCGACTCCAGCATCCGGGCGAGCCAGTAGACGCCGGCCTGCGGGTCCGACCCGCGGAGCGATTTGATGAACGCCGACGCGAGGTCGTAGTGCGTGTCGCCGGTCGGGTCGAAGTCGAGGACTTTCCGCTGGATGGAGTCTTGCGCGAGGGCGAGGTCGAACACCACCGGCGAGTGGCGGGCGTCTGGGCGAGCGGGGGGCGTTAGCCCCCTGGTTCCGGCATCACCACCAGCCCGCTCACGCGGGCCGCTCGCCAGATGGGACTTCACCCCAATCTCCAGTGCCGTCAATGCCCGTCGGGCATCCCCGTCGCACGCTTCACACAGGAACGCCATTGCGTCGTCGGTCAGTGACACCGGGGTGTCACCGAGTCCGCGTTCCTTGTCCGCGAGCGCTCGCCGGATGACGGTGGCGATGTGCTCCCGCGTCAGCGACTCGAAGGTGAAAATCTGGCTGCGGGACAACAGCGGGGTGTTGATGGCGAAGAACGGGTTCTGCGTCGTCGCCCCGATGAGGATGACGACGCCCTCTTCCACGTCCGGCAGCAGCACGTCCTGCTGGCTGCGGTTGAAGCGGTGGATCTCGTCGAGGAACAGGATCGTCCGCCGGCCGCGGTCTTCCAGATCGTGCCGGGCCTGCGTCAGCACCTCCCGCACGTCCTTGATGCCCGCGCTCACCGCGTTCATCGGGCGGAACAGGCTCTTCGTCTGGTTGGCGATGACGTGGGCGAGAGCCGTCTTCCCGCACCCCGGCGGGCCGTAGAAGACGAGCGAGTTCAACCGGTCGGCCTGGAGCATCCGCCGGAGCAGCTTGCCGGGGCCGAGGAAGTGTTCCTGCCCGACGTACTCGTCCAGCGTGCGGGGCCGCATGCGGGCGGCGAGCGGGCGGGCGGCGGTCCGGTTGTCGGCCCGGACGGAGTCGAACAGGTCCATCGGTCAGCCCGTGGGTGGGTGCCCAATTCTACCCACGCCCGACAGGGTGTCTGCAATGCCGGTGCGTGGCGGTCAGCCAACGTCCACCCCAAGGTGGAACTCCGGGTTAAAGGCGTACAGGCTCAGTTTTTCGATGGCATGCTCCCTGTACGCGGTGCCGTCCCAGCCATAGGCCCAGTCGAACGTCTTGAGGTGCGGCCCCCCGCCCGGCCCCGCCCCGGTGACGATCCGCTCGCCGGCCACCGCCACGTTCACCCCGCCGGCGAACGACGGGTTGTAAGCGTAGAACCCGCCCACCTCCGCCCCGGTGCCGGCGTTGAACACCTTGACGTGCGGCCCGCCGCCCGGCCCCGCCCCCACCACCAACCGGCCGTAGTCCGCCACGCTCACTCCGCCAGCGAACGCCGGGTCGTAGGCGAAGAAGCTGAGCAGTTCGACCCCAGTTCGATCGTCGAACGCCTTCACGTGCGGGCCGCCGCCCGGTCCGGCTCCGGTGACAACCCGCCCACCGCCGACCGCCACGTTCACCCCACCGGTGAACGCCGGGTCGAAGGCGTAGAAGCTGAGCACCTCCGCCCCGGTTCGAGCGTCGAACGATTTGACGTGCGGCCCGCCTCCCGGGCCGGCCCCGGTGACGACCCGCCCGCCGCCCGCCGCCACGCTCACACCGCCGGTGAAGGCCGGGTCATAGGCGAAGAAACTCAGTACCTCTCGCCCGGTGAACCCGTCGAACAACTTCACGTGCGGGCCGCCACCGGCCCCCGCCCCGACGGCCAGGTCGCCGTACCCGTCACCGTTCACGTCCCCGACGGACACGTGAACCGCGCCACCGAACCCCGGGAACGGCACGAACGAGCGGAGCGGTTGGCCGGTGCTCGGGTCGAGCAGCGTCACGGTCGCATCGCCGCCGGTCGGCAGGTGCGGGGTGACGGCCAACGGGCGGGGGATCGCAGGCCCTTCGACCGCACCTAAATCGACCTCCCGGCCGAGTGCCCGCGCGAATCCGCCCCCCCGTTGGTCTCCGCCGGTTGGCGCCCACACCCACCAGCCGGCGTCGCGGGCCGGGCTCGTTGCCTGTAGTCCCATCGTCCACGTCGGCCCGCCGTTGTCAGCCAGCGGGAGCAACTGCGGGTCACTCGATGACCACTGAATTGGAACGGAACCGGTGGTGTTGGTGTAAGCTTCGACCAGGTTTGTTGCGGCAAACGTGACCGTCGCTCCACCCGAACCGGGGAGTTGACTGACGACCAAGTCGCGACCGTTGGTGGAGTTGGCCAGGATGCTGTTGGCCAGCAGGAGGGAAGCGGGACTGGCGTTCCCCACCCCACCTGAGGCATCGTGTGCCAACACGTACACCGCCCCGCCGAGGTTGCCGCTGAACGTGCTGTTGGTGACCGTGACGGTGCCGTTCAGGTTAAACACCCCGCCGCCCAGCCCGGCTCCGGCGTTCGGGGCAGTACCCCCGCCGAAGGCCGTGTTGTTGGCGAACGTGCTGTTCAACACGGCCACCGTCCCCCCGTGGTTGAACACCGCCCCGCCCAGGCCCGCCCCGCCGCCACCGCTGACGGCACCGGCTGACCCTCCGAACCCGCCCGCGCCTGCCGGTGCTCCCCCGCCCCCACCCCCGCCGAACCCGCCCGCACCTCCGGCGAGTCGGATGATCGGCATGGGGAACTGCCCGGACGGTCCGCCGCCACCGCCGCCGCCCCCGAACCCGCCGGCCGTACCGCTCCCGCCGCCGTTGGCGCCGCCCCCCGGGCCGCCGGGCGTCCACCCGTAACGGAAACCGGTGTCCACCGCACCGCCTGCCCCGCCGACCGCCTGGTTGTCGGTGAACACGCTCCGGGTCACGGTGAGTGCCCCACGGTTGAAAACCGCGCCCCCCAGCCCGGCTCCCCCGCCTCCGCCTGAGAAGCCGGCCGCGCCCTGGTCGCCCTGTGCGAGTCCCCCCGCCACGGTCAGCCCGTCGAGAGTCAGCTTCCCAGCGGGGGCGACGAAGAACAGCCGCAGGTCGGCCACCCCGCGTTCACGGGCGAGGGTGATTCCCGGCCCGCTGCCGGGGTAACCGGTGAAGCCGTCGATGAACACTTCCGACGTGATCAGCAAGGCCGAGCTACCGAGCGACGTGTCGGCGGCGGTGCTCAGGGCGATCGTCCGGCCGAACAGGTCGGGGGCGAACTGTACCGAGTCGAAGCCGGGGTTGGTGGCCTCGTCGTTGGCACGGGCAATGGCTTCGCGGAGTGACCCCGGGCCGGCGTCGGCGGGGGTGGTGACGGTGAACACCGCCGGCACCGCGCGGTCTTCGAGGTGGGTCAGGCGGGGGCGGACGCGGCGGGGCATGAGCGGCTTCCCGTGGTGTCGAGCGCGGTGTCGGTCTGGACTGATCTCGCGTCGAGGCAACCCTCGTGCCAGCCTCGAATGTTTGGTTCGCACGGTAATTCTCGCTCTCCCGCCGTGGGTGAGGGGAGTGCGGCGGACGAGCGGTATCCGGGTCGGAAAATGTGCGATCACCCACGCGACGGGCTTCAGTCACGGTTTGCCGTCCTTCTGCCGCCAGCACCAGAGGGTGAACACCGCGGCGGCCACCAGGAACCCGACTCCGGCGGCGAACCACCACCCGCCGTGCCGGGCCACCCAGCACGCCCCGCCGACGGCGTGCCCGACGGTCAACACCTTCACCACCACCTCGGCCAGCCGGGGCCGCCAGTACAGAGTCAACAGGACGAGCGCCACCAGCCACGCGGCGGCCGTCCCGAGGAACGGCCACGGGCCGAGGCGGAGGAGCGCGTGCCCGACCGGGTTGATCTCGTTCACGGCGGCGAAATCGCCGGCCCAGTACTCCGGCGGTTGTCCGGACAGGGTGAGCGCCACGTCGATGACGTAAATGCCGACGACCGGCACCACGAGCCACCATCGGCCCGTCGGTCGCCGGTCGGTCGGGGGTTGCTCGTCTGGCGGCACGCCGGAGTCGCTCACAGGATCCCCGGCTTGCTGAACTTGATCCCCTTGAACGCCATCCGCAGTTGCTCGGGGTTGGGGGAGAACTCGAGTGCCGTCGGCTTGTCGATGTCGCCCCGCTCGACCAACTGCAGCAGGTTCTCGTTGAAGTCGATCATCCCCTCCTGGTAGCACATCTGGATGGCCGGCAGGAGGGAGTCGTCCTTGCTCTTCAGGATCAGGTCCTTGATGGTCGGGTTGACGATCATGATCTCGTTCGTCGGCACCCGGCTGACCCCCGGCTTGATGCTCGGCACCAGCTTCTGGGCGACCACCGCCTTCAGGTTGAACCCGAGCGTCTGGCGGATGGCGTGGTGCTGCACCGGCGGGAACAGGTCGAGGATGCGGCTGATGGTGCTGGCGGCGGTGCTGGCGTGAATCGTCCCGAACACCACGTGCCCCGTTTCGGCCGCGTGCACCCCGGCCTCGAACGTCTCCTGGTCCCGCATCTCGCCCACCAGGATGACGTCAGGGTCCTCCCGCACCGCGTGCTTCAGGGCGATGTGCCAGTCGGACACGTCCAGGTACACCTCCCGCTGGTTGACGATGCTCATCTTGTCGGTGAACACGAACTCGATCGGGTCCTCGATGGTGAGGATGTGCAGCGCCTCCCGCTGGTTCATGTACTCCAGCATGGACGCGATGGTGGTGGACTTGCCCGACCCGGTCACCCCGGCCAGGATGACCAGCCCCTGCTCGAAGTGGCACAGCTTCTCGATGCTC
>CAYMHO010000024.1:0-41751 GCA_964390195.1 uncultured Fimbriiglobus sp.
GAAGCTGACCGGCCGCGAGTTCCTACAGTTCACCGCCGACCTGTACGGCATCGAGCCGAAGCGGGCGGCCGAGAACATCGCCCGCGTCATCGACTGGTTCCACTTGGACGAGTTCGCCGACGACCTGACCGAACGGTACTCGCACGGGATGAAGCAACGGACCGTGTTCGCGGCGGCACTGGTCCACGAGCCGAAGTTGCTGATCGCCGACGAGCCGACGGTGGGGCTGGACCCGAAGAGCATTCGTGAGTTGAAGGTACTGTTACGGAAGTTGGCGTCGGAGGGGATGACGGTGTTCCTGTCCACGCACACCCTGGACATTGCTCAGGAGTTGGCCGACCGCATCGGCATCATCGACCGCGGCAAGCTGCTGGCGTGCGGGACGATGGCCGACCTGCGAACCCAGGCCGCGAGGGACGGCAACCTGGAAGACTTGTTCATGACCATCACGCAAGAGCAGCAGGACACGGTTAACCGCGAGGCAACGCCGAGCGCGCTCGCCGATGGCTCGCGGCTAACCAAGCCGGAGCGTCCCGTCGTGTAGCCCGCTGGCCACCAGCACGGCGTCGGCGCCGGCGTCCTTCAGCCGCTGCACGTCCTCCTTCGTCCGCACCCCGCCGCCGCTCACCAGGCAGATCTCCGGCATCTCCGATTTCAACCGCCCCACCGCCTTCGCCGTGCCTGGCCCGCCACGGCTGCCCACATGGGCTAAGTCGAGCAGGATGAACACCCGATTCCCCAAAAGCACTTCCACCGCCCGTGCCAGCGGCACCACGTCGGTCGGTTCGGCCACGCCCCAGCCGGCCCACGCCCGCCAGTCGCCGATCAGTTCGCCGTCGTAGGTGTCCACCGAGAACACGCACCCGCTGCCGACCGCCGCACGCACGCTCGCCACCACCGCCGGCCCGCCCACCGTTTCGCTCCCCACCACCGGCACCACGTTCACCCGCGGCTGCGGTTGGAACCACGTCTTCCAGGTGCCCGGCTTGGTCAGCGGCAGTCGGGCGATGTCCGCTTCGCCCCGCACGCCCTGGTCGATCCAGACGCGGACCTCGGGCAAAGCGTCGGCCAACTCGCCCGCCACCGTCCCGCCGCCCTGCCCGGTGATGGCGTCCAGATCGGCGACGTAAATCTCCTCCGCCCCGGTCGCCGCCACCAGCGCTTTCGCCACCGCCACCGGGTTCGCGCTGAACGTCAATTTGCTCTGGACCGGCCGGTACTCCGCCCGCTTGCCGCCGACGGCCCGCACCACCACCCCGGCGAGCACGTCGATGACGGGGATGATCCGCATGGGCCGCTCCTACAATCAACGGTTGATCCGGGGTGGGTGCGGATTAGTCTCAGTCTCACCACTTCCCCCCACACACGAACACCATCCCCCGCGGGTGGAATCATGTCCCGGCCGAACACCGACATTAACTCCTCTACCAAGCTGGAGTTACGATACCCGCCCACCCACTCAGGGACGAGCCATGAAGCGTAGCCTACCGATTCTCGCCCTGCTGCTGTCCGCCGCCGTTTCTCACGCCTGGGATCTGAAGCCCGACCCGCCGGCCGACAAGCCGTGGACCCCGCAACCCGACCTCGACGTCCGCGTCGAGCGGTTCTCCGTCGTCGTCGGGTTCGCTGAGCAGAACGGGCCTTTCGTAGTCGTCCAGCGGCCCGACCGCCGCCGCGAGGTGTTCGACCTCCGCACCGGCCAGGCGGTCGCCAAGTACACGCCCCTCGCCGGCACCGGCCGCGAGTTGCTGTCGCCGGGAGGCACGCTGTCGGCCATCGCTTCGGGGGCGAAAACCGTCCGCCTGCTCGAAGTCGCCACCGGCAAGGAGCGGCCGGCGGTCACGGTGGACGGCGGGGTGTCGCTGATCGCGTTCAGTTCCGACGCCCAACTGGCGGTGGTCGGGGTGAACGCCGGCAAACGGTACGTCGCCCTGTTCGACACCGCCACCGGCAAGGAGACGGCCCGCCACCCGATCGACCCGTCGCCGTACGAGCAGTTCCCGGCGGCCCGCCCGCTCGCCGTCAGCCCCGGCGGAAAGCACCTGGCGGTGCGGTGCGGGGATTCAATCAACGTGTACGACCTGGCCGATGGCAAGAAAATGGCCACGCTGGAACTGCCCGAACTGACGCCCGGCGTGAACCGCCAGCCGGGGCCGGTCGGGATCGCGTTCTCGGCCGACGGGCGGGAACTGGCCGCGGTCGTTCGCAAGGCGGGCGCCGAGGCCGGCACGCTGATCGTGTGGGGCACGACCGACGGCACCAAATCCGAACACGCGGTGGGGCAGCAGACCTCGCCCGAACCCGTGCTGGCCGGCGGGTGGGTGGTCGGGGCGGAGGTGCTGAAGGACGGGAAGAAAACGCCGCTGTTGCTCCCGAACGCACTCCCCGGCGGAGTCCGGACGGTCGTGTCACCCTCGCAAGTCATTCTCCTCGACAACCGCGGGCAGAACCACGCCATCCGCACATTCGGCGGGTCAGGCGGTGCGGGAACGCCGAGCGGGGCGAAGGAGGTGCCGACCGACGCCGCCGCCGGGTGGACCGGGCTGACGGTGGGGAAGGTGCCCCGGATCGACGATCTTCACCACCGGCTGGTGATGCTCGGCGACATCGGCGTGCCCGCCATCACCCTCCCGCTCGACGGCCGGATGGTGTTCGTCGAGTGCGGCGACGAACCCACGCCGGGAAAGGGGGCGAGAACGGTCAAGGTGATCGATCCGGTCAAAATGGGCGTCCCGCACACCCACAAGCTGGCCGCCGGGCGGTACATCCTCGGCGACGCGGCCACCTCCGAAGCTTTCCTGACTTGCGACGCACCCACCGACCCGACCCAGAAGCCGCGGCTGGAACTGCTCGCCGCCGACGGCCGCTCGCTCGGCGGGTGGAGTCCGCCGTTCGCCGACGGCCCGCCGAAGTACGCGGCGGTGGCGAGCACCACGCGGGTGGTAACAGTTGGGGCCGGCCGTGTCACCGCGTGGCAGTTGCCGGAGGGGAAGGCGGTGTGGACGGCGGCGTTCCCGGACGCCGACGGCGGCGGGCTGTCCCCCGACGGCAAGGTGTTGTTCGTGGCTCACCCCGGCGGGGTGCGGGCGATGGACGTGGAGACGGGTGGCACGCTGGGCAACCTGACGGGCGGGGGCGGGCCGCTCGGCGGGCGAGGGCGGGGCCACTGCCGGCTAGCGTTCGGCGGGGACGGGCGACGGGTGGCGGTGATGTACACCGCGTCCCGCACGGTGCGGGTGTGGGACCTGTCCACCGGCGTGCAGGTGGCCAGCCTCAGCCCGTCACACCTGGACGAGACCTCGCCGCTGCGGTTCTTCGGGTCGCGGTGGCTGCTCGCCGGCGAGGTGCTGTTCGACCTGACCGACCGGCGGGAGGTGTGGCGGCTCAAGGCGACGGCCATCGGGTCGGTGGTGGCGGGCGGCGGCCCGGCCGACGGCCGCATCTGGTACTCGTCGTCTATGGGGTCGTCGAGGCACCTGGCGTGGGTGTGCCTCCCCGACAACCAACTCACCCGGTTCGTCGCCGACTACGACCGCACCGGCGATGCCATCTTCCAGAAGGGGGAGAAAGTACGGCTGGTGATCGAACCGCCGGCCGACGCCCCGCCGGGGTGGGACGCCCAGGCCCGCACCGCCGCCCGCCTCGCCCTCACTTCGGCCAAGCTGACCGAGGACGCCGCTGCCCCCACGGTGGTGAAGGTGACGTTCACCACCGTGCCGGGCGAGTCGATGAAGATGAAGTGGCAGGGGGCCGAGAACCTGGGCCGCGAGGAGACGATCAAGAAGTTCAGCGTCGAACGGCGGACCGAAGTGACCCGCGACGGGCGGGTGGTGTGGACCGCCCCGCCGTCGAGGACGGAGATGCGGATCAGGCAGTGGCCGGCGGTGAACGAGATCAACGACGACAGCACGAGCGGACAGGAGTTCTTCGCGCGGCAGGTGTGGAAGGGCGCGAGTTCCGGCGCGGGGTCCGTGTTCGCCTCGGCCGAGGCCGGGATCAGACAGCCGAACGGCCTGATGTGGCGGCTGCCGGGTCAGGGGACTCTGGACAGTGGCGAACTGAAGATGAACTGGCCGGCCGGACACGAGCCGTCGGCGGAGCCGATCGCCGTCGAGGGCGACCCGTCGGTGACCCCGAAACCGCCGGCGCCAACGGGCGCAGTGGGGGCGTCGGCTTGGGTGTTGTGGGTGGTGGGCGGTGGGTGCGGCGGACTGCTGCTGGCCGCCGGGGCGGTGGTGCTGGTAGTGGTGCTGGCGGCGAAACGGCGGAAGAAGTTGGATGATGAACGACCGCGGAAAACGAAGCGAACGGACGACGAGGACGACAGGCCGCGGCAACGGCGGTGAGATCGGTTTGGCGTCCGGGCAGGGTGGCGGAGGACTCACCACGCCCACCCCTCCCCGCTGGGGAGAGGTCGGTTCAGCGAGCGGAGCGAGCGAACCGGGTGAGGGGTCGGGACTGCTGAACAACCCCTCACCCGCCGGGTTCGCTCCGCTCACTCCGGCGACCCCTCCCCAACGGGGAGAGGTGGGGGTAGTTGGCTCCTTTGCTTGAGGGTTCGCCTCGACACATCCTCCCAACGCCGCACCAGATCGGCCGCCGCCTCCGCCCACGTCGGGAAGCGGAACTCGAACCCGGCCTTCAACAGCTTGCCCGGCACCACCCGCCGGCTCTTCAGGATCAACTCCGACTCCGTTCGCAGGAAAAACGCCCCCACCTCGATCATCCACCCGGCCGCCGGCAGGCCCACCTTCACCCCCGCCGCGCGCCGCAGTTCACGCATGAACTCGGCGTTCGGCAGCGGGTGCGGCGAGCAGACGTTCACCGGCCCGCTCAGGTCGGCGTTTTCGATCATCGCATACGTCGCCCGCACGAAGTCGTCGCCGTGGACCCACGACACGAACTGCCGGCCATCGCCGTTCCGGCCGCCCAGGCCCTTTCGCACCAGCCCGAGCAGCACGTCGAACACCCCGCCGCGGTCGGGCGTCATAGTCATCGCCGCCCGCACCAGCACCCGCCGGGTGTGCGGGGTCGGCACCTCTTCGGCCGCCGCCTCCCAACTCTTCGCCACGTCGATGCTGAACCTCCAGGTGCTCGGCGTGTCGTCTTCGGTGCCGCCGAGAACACCCGTGAATTCGTCGTTCGGCGAGTCGTAGCGGTGGGCGTAGATCGTCGCGGTGCTGGCCTGGAGCCACACCCGCGGCGGGCGAGCAACAGACGCGATAGCCTTGCCCACCGCCCGCGTGCTGTCGATGCGCGACTGCTTGATCTCGTGGCGGTTGGCGGCGGTGTACCGGCTGTTCACACTCCGCCCGGCGAGGTTCACCACCACGTCGGCACCGTCGAGTTCCTTCGCCCAGTCGCCGACCGTTTTCGCGTCCCACGGCAGCACCCGCCACGCCAGGGTGGCCCGCTCTCTCCGAGAGTCGGAATCTGACACCCGCTCTCGGAGAGAGCGGGCCACCCTATTCGGCTTGCGACTCAGGACGGTGACGGCGTGCCCGTCGGCGGTGAACGCCCGCGCCAGCAGGGTGCCCACCTGCCCCGACCCGCCGGGGATGACGATTTTCATGGGCGAGCAACCGCACCGGTGCGGACCGAAGTAACCGAGCGACGTGTACAATCCGTGATGCCTTCCTCGGAGGATCGCCCCATGTCCGACGCCTACGACCTGGACGCCGAACTGGCCCGCGCCGCGGCGGTGTTGAAGTCCGCGAGCAAGGTGGCCGTGCTCACCGGGGCCGGGGTGTCGGCCGAAAGCGGGGTGCCGACGTTCCGCGCGTCCGACGGCCTGTGGGAAGGGCACCGCATCGAGGATGTGGCCACGCCGACGGGGTTCGAGGCGAACCCGGAGTTGGTGTGGCGGTTCTACAACGGCCGGCGGGTGAACGTGGCGAAGGTGTCACCGAACCCCGGCCACTTCGCCCTGGTGGAACTGGAGAAGCGGTACGGCGACGGGTTCGCCATCGCCACCCAGAACGTGGACGGGTTGCACCAGCAGGCCGGCAGCCAGACGGTGCTCGAGGTTCACGGCAGCTTGCGCCGCACCCGCTGCACCAACTGCGCGGTGGAAGAGGAACGCGGGCTGGAGGATTTGGGGAACCGCCCGCTGTGCGACCTCTGCGGAGGGCACCTGCGGCCGGCGATCGTCTGGTTCCACGAGTCCTTGCCCGAAGGCGTGTGGATGAGCGCGATGCTGGCGGCACAGGAGTGCGACGTGTTCCTGGTGGTCGGCACGTCGGCGGTGGTGTACCCGGCGGCCAGCCTGATCCCGATCGCCAAGCGGGCGAAGAGCCCGGGGGCGACGGTCATCGAGTGCAACCTGGACCGCACCGCCGCCAGCGACCAGGCGGACATCGGCCTGTACGGCCCGAGCGGTGTGACGCTCCCGCGGCTGGTAGAATTGTTGGGGTGATGCCCGCCCCCGCCGCGAGACCGAGATGACTGCCAAACGACTGGACGGGAAAGCTCTGGCCGAAGAGGTCCGCCGCGAGATCGGCGAGCGGGTGGCCGCCCGGGTGGCCGGCGGGCAAGCCCCGCCGGGGCTGGCGGTGGTGCTGGTCGGCGACAACCCGGCCAGCCACGTGTACGTGCGGAACAAGCGGAAGGCGTGCGAGCAGGCCGGCCTCCGCAGTTGGCTGCACCACCTGCCGGCCGACACCTCGCAGCGGACCCTGCTCGACCTGATCGCCGAGCTGAACGCCAACCCGGAGGTGCACGGGGTGCTGGTGCAACTGCCCCTGCCGCACCAGATCGACGAGAAGGCGGTCATCGACGCCATCGACCCGGACGTCGACGTGGACACCTTCCACCCGGAGAACGTCGGCCGGCTGGCGAGCGGGCACCCGCGGTTCTACCCGTGCACCCCGCACGGGTGCGTGAAGGTCCTTCAGCACCACCAGATTCCCACGGCCGGCAAGGAGGTGGTGATCGTCGGGCGGAGCAACATCGTCGGCAAGCCGCTGGCGCTGATGCTCATGCAGAAGAAGACGCACGACAACCCGGCCGGCGGGGACGCCATCGTGACGGTGGCGCACACCAAAGCCCCGGACCTGGCCGCCCTCACCCGCCGGGCGGACATCCTGGTGGCGGCCGTCGGGGTGCCGCGGCTGATCACCCCGGACATGCTCAAGCCGGGGGCGGTGGTGATCGACGTGGGCATCAACACGGTGAACGGCAAGCTGTGCGGGGACGCCGACGAGCGGGTGGCCGAGGTGGCGTCGGCGTACACCCCGGTGCCCGGCGGGGTCGGGCCGATGACCATCGCCATGCTGCTGAGCAACACCCTGCAGGCGTGCGAGCGGCTGGACGGGTGAGTGGAACCGGGAACGCGGTGACCGGGTGGACACAAGGCCCACCCGGTCACCGCCTTACCGGTTCCGTCGGCTTGAAACGGGTCGGTTTTCACCTCACACTATCGTCATGAACCTGAACCTGACCACCGCCACGCGGTACGGGCTGAACGTGCTGGCCGCGTTCGGGGCGAGCATGGCCCTGTATTTCGGGCGGAGTATCTTCGTCCCGCTCGTCATCGCCGGCCTGCTGGCCGCCATGCTCTGGCCGTGGGCCAAATGGCTGCACCGCCGGCTGAAGCTGCCGTGGTTCGTCGCCTGCTCGTCGGCCATCGGCCTGCTCCTCCTGGTGGTGGTGCTGGTGGTCGCGCTGGTGGTGGTGAGCATCCCCCAGATCCTGAACGACCTGCCCAACCCGAACAACCGGGAGGACATCCAGAAGAAGTACGGCGACCTGCGGAACAGCTTCCTGAACACCCCCCTCCCGTTCGAGCGGGTGAACGAGGTGCTGCCGCCGAACGTGGACGACGCCAAGCTGTACCAGGAGCTGCTCAAATACCTGGGCGGGCAGCAGATCACGGCCGACCTGCTCTCCCTCGGCGGGAGCGGCATGCACCTGCTGGCCGAGACGGTGCTGGTGCTGTTCACCCTCCTGTTCCTGCTGGTCGAGGGGCAGATGCTGGTGGACAAGGTGCGGAACATCTTCGGCCCCGGGCTGGGCATCCAGGCGAGCGTGTCGCGGGCCTTCCGCGAGATGGCCGAGAGCGTCCGCAGCTACCTGGTGTGGCGGACGATCGTGAACATCGGCCTGGGGGTGGTGCTCGGGGCGGTGTACCACTTCGTCGGCATGAAGCAGCCCGTCCTGTGGGCGCTGCTCACCGTCATCCTGTGCTACATCCCGTACCTGGGCACCATCGTCGCCGGCGTCATGCCGACGCTCGACGCCCTGGTGAACGTCGGCCCGCTGGCCGGGCTGGGCATCCTCGTCTTCTACATCGCCATCGTCACCGTCGAGGGGTACATCATCGTCCCGTGGGTGATGGGCCGGAGCATGGACCTGAACGCCACCACCGTCCTCGTCGCCTGCCTGTTCTGGTACCTGGTGTGGGGGACGGCCGGGCTGTTCCTGGCCATGCCCATGATGGCCGCCATCAAGGCCATTTGCGCGAACGTGCCGGGGTGGGCACCGTGGGGCGAACTGATGGGGTCCGAACACACCCCGCCCCCGCCGCACGACGAGAGCAAGCCGGTCATCGACCTGACCGCCGCCGTCATCGCCGCGAACGGCGAGATCCCCCGCCCGCAGGCGACGCCGACGACCGACGCCAAAGGTTAGCCGCGAGACGAAGGCGAGCGCGTGAACACCCCACCCCCCTGGCTCACCCCCCGCACGGCCTACGTTCATGTGCCGTTCTGCGCGCACCACTGCGGGTACTGCGACTTCGCCGTGACGGTCGGGCAGGACCAGCAGATCGAGTTGTACCTCGACGCCTTGGCGGTGGAGTTGGCGACACTCGGCGCCCCGCAGCCGATGGAGACGCTGTTCATCGGCGGGGGCACGCCGACGCACCTGTCGCCGGCTCAGCTCGAACGACTGCTGACAACGCTGTGTCAGTGGCTGCCGCTGCCGGCCGGGGCCGAGTTCAGCATCGAATCGACGCCCGAGAGCATCACCGACGACAAGTGCCGGGTGCTCGCCGCCCACGGCGTCACCCGCGTCAGCGTCGGCGTGCAGTCCTTCCGCCCGCACCTGTTGAAATCGCTCGACCGCCTGCACCGCGTCGAGCACATCCCGCGGGCGGTGGAGGCGGTCCGCAAGCACGTCCCGAGCCTGTCGTTCGACCTGATCTTCGCCGCACCGGGGGCGACCCTCGCCGACTGGCAAGCGGACCTGGACGATGCCCTTCGATACGGCACCGACCACCTGTCCACCTACGGCCTGACCTACGAGAAGGGCACCCCGCTGTGGAAGCAACGGTTCCGCGGGGAGGTGAACCCCGTGACCGAGGACGATGAACTGGCGATGTACGAAACCGCCATCGACGTTCTTTCGGCCGCCGGGTTCGAGCACTACGAGATCAGCAACTTCGCGCGTCCCGGTCATCGGTGCCGGCACAACGAGCGGTACTGGGCGAACGAGGCGTATCATGGGGTCGGGGTCGGGGCCGCCCGGTACGTGAACGGCGCCCGCGAGATGAACGTGCGGAACACCAACGACTACATCCGCAAGGTGCTGAGCGGGGAAAGCCCGACGTTCCAGAGCGAGCGGCTTGAAGGCGGGGAGCGAGCCGTGGAAACCGCCGTGATCCAGTTGCGTCGGTGCGACGGGGTGGACAAGATCCGCTTCCGCGAGCAAACGGGGTTCGAGTTCGACGACCTGTTCGGCGAGCGGCTGACGGCGCTGATTTCACAGGGGTTGCTGGATGACACCGGGGTGTCGGTGAAGCTGACGCGACGAGGGAAGTTCGTGGCGGATGGGGTGATTGAGAATCTGATGGCGAGCGGGGGGCGTTAGCCCCCTGTTTCTTCGCCAATCGAAACAGCCCGCTCACGCGGGCCGCTCGCCAAGCGCGGGGATCACCCATGACCGACGACCGCGACGCCCTGCTGCGTGCGGTCGCGTCCGCCCCGGACGACGACCTGCCGCGGCTGGTGTACGCCGACTGGTTCGACGAGAACGGCGACCCCGACCGGGCGGTGTTCATCCGCGCTCAGGTGGAGTTCGCCCGCCACTACCGCGAGGCACAAGGGCTGAACGAGGTGGCCCGGCAGCAGTTCCGCGACACCTGGGCCGAGCACCAGGCCCGCTGGCGGGCGGAGCTGCCGGTCATCCCCGGCGTGCTGTGGGACATGCCATTCCACCGAGGGTTCATCGAGCGGGTGAACGTGGACGCCGACCGGCGGGTGGTGGACCACTTCGACGACCTGTTCGGCCGCACGCCGATCCTGCACTTGCTGGTGAAGCAGTTCGTCGGGGCGGACGGGTTCGCCAAGCTGGAGCCGCTCCGGCACCTGAAGACGTGCCACATCACCATCCCGGCGGACGCGGACGAACGGGCGGTCGAGGAGTTGCTGGCCTGCACCGCCTTCCGCGATGACCTGGTGCTGTTCCTGCGGGTGGAGAGCGGGGAGGCGAGCCGCCGGGAGTGGGCGATCCGCGAGAAGTTCGAGAAACAGATGTGGCGCCCGGCGTCGTTTCCGCGACCGCGACCCGCCGCAACAGAGGGTGATGGAGGCGAGCGGCCCGCGTAAGCGGGCTGTTCCGAGGCCCACCCGCACACCGAAGTAACAGCGGCCTCACGGCCGCCGCTCGCCAGGACGAGTTCCATGCCCGATGCCGAATCGTTCATCGCCGCCATTGCCGCCAACCCGGCCGACGACCTGCCGCGGTTGGTGTTCGAGGATTGGCTCGACGAGAACGGCGACCCGGCCCGCGCCGGGTTCATCCGCGACCACGTCGCACTCGCCAAGCTCCGCCCCGGCACCGACGAGTACAAGACCCTGTTCCGCAAGTGTGCCGACACGCTGAAGGCGAACCTGCCGGCGTGGATCAAGCCCGCGTGCGACGCCTTTGGTCAACCGGCCGAATGGAAGCCAGGCAAGGCCGTGGGCGGGCGGTTTGGTGTGCAGATCAGTGAGCAAGGCGGAAAGTTTCTACTGACCGGAGTCGACTTCACTCGTGGGTTCATCGGCAGTGTCACACTGCACATCCACGGGAATAAGGATCTCACCTCGCTCGACCGTGCGTTGAAGGATCAGCCAGTTACCCACTTGCGCGCAACGCTCGGGCCAGGGAAACCGCTCTGGCACTCACACCTCACCGAGCGATTCCGAGCGATCCAAACGCTCGGCATTCGTGGCGATTCCACGTCACTTCAATCGACCGGCTTCTTCTGCTCTCCGCACGCTGATGGAGTGCGCCACCTCGACATCGGGCGTGCGATCGGCTCGCAAGTGGTCGCTGACCTGTGCCGCTCACCGATGGCCCGGCGGCTGTACTCTCTGCGAGTCGGCTTGGCGAATCGAACAATCACTTCACTCACCGAATACCCGTTGGATGATCGGCTCCAAGAATTCGAGTTGTACTGGTCCACGCCGTCCAGGCACCCGAACGAAGGAGAGCCAGAACTTTGGTCTTGGTCCGCGCTCTCCCGCATCTCCTTCCGGCCGACTCTCAAGCGGCTCGACCTGACCCGCTGCGGGATGACCGACGACGGGCTGGCGGCGTTCGCCCGCGGGGAGGAGTGGATACGCCTGCAAGGCCTCAAGCTCGGCGGTAACCTGTTCGGCGACCGCGGATGGGCCGACTTCTGCCGCGGCTGGCGGACGCCGGAGCTGACGTACCTGGACGCGAGTCGGAATCGCCTGACCGACAGCGGGGCCGAGATGCTCAGCCGGTCCGGGATGCTGAAGACGCTCCGGGTGATCGACCTGCGGGGGAACCGGATCGCCGGGCGCGGGGCGGTGGCGCTCGCCCGTGCTGTCGCGGAAGGGAAGTTGAACAAGCTGCTGCTCGCCGGCAACCCGCTGGGCAAACGGGATGTCGGCATGGTGAATGGGCTGCTCGGCGACCGGACGGACCTGGCGAACGTCGCGACGTGAGTCCGCCGGTGTCCCGGGCAGACCCCACCCCCGCCGCGATTGCTTCGCATCGCGGCGACCCCTCCCCAGCGGGGAGGGGTGGGCGTGGCTGGTGTCTCCACCATTGCGAAGTGAGCAGCCGACGACCCCCGCCCCTCCCCGCTGGGGAGGGGTCGCCGTGGGAACGCAGTTCCCCGGCGGGGGTGGGGTCGGTTCACACCCTCCGCCACCTCGACTTGCCGTCGCCGTCCGCGTGTCGGTAGCATAATCCGTTCGTCGCGTGCCGTGCGCCTCTTGCCCCCCTTGATTGGATCCCATGCCGCCGAAACCGAAACCGCCCGCCCCGGCCGCCCCGCAGTTCGACCCGACCAACCCGCTCATCGTGCAGTCGGACCGCTCCGTGCTGGTGGAGGTGGACAACCCGAAGTACGCCGCCGCCCGCGACGCCCTCGCCCCGTTCGCCGAACTGGAGAAAAGCCCCGAGCACATCCACACCTACCGCATCTCCAACCTGAGCGTGTGGAACGCCGCCGCCGCCGGCATGACCGCCGACGAGATGGTGGACGTGCTGCGGCAGTTCGCCAAGTTCCCGGTGCCGAACAGCCTGCCGGCGGATTTGGCCGAAACCGTTTCCCGGTACGGCCGGGTGAAGCTGACCCGCATGGAGGACGGCGAGCGGCTGGCCCTCACCTCGCCCGACGGCCCGCTGCTCGCGGAACTGGCCCGCAACAAGAAGCTGAAGGAGTACCTGGGGGAGAAGCTGCCCGACGGGTTCGTCATCGACCCCGGCCACCGCGGGATCGTGAAGCAGTTGCTCATCGGGATTGGGTATCCGGCGGAGGATTTGGCCGGGTACACCGACGGCGCCGGGCTGCCGATGGCGCTGCGGACGGTCGCGCGGAGCGGGCTGCCGTTCACCGTACGGGACTACCAGCGGGAGTCGGCGGACGTGTTCCACGCCGGCGGCGACGTGCGGGGCGGGAGCGGGGTGATCGTGCTGCCGTGCGGGGCGGGCAAGACGATCGTCGGCATCACCGCCATGACCATGCTCCAGAAGAACACCCTGGTGCTGACCACCAGCATCACGGCGGTGAAGCAGTGGGTGCGGGAGATCCTGGACAAGACCGACCTGACCGACGACATGGTGAAGGAGTACACCGGCGAGATCAAGGAGATCGGCCCGGTGACGGTGGCGACGTACCAGATCGTGACGTACCGCCCCGGCAAGAAGCGGAAGAAGAAAGGGGAGAAGCAGCGGCAGGAGGCGGAAGAGCTCGACGAGACGGACGACTTCGACCCGGACGCGGCGCTGTCCGAACTGGCCGAGGACACGTCGCCGGCGGTCGACGACGCCGACCCGTCCAACTACCCGCACTTCAAGCTGTTCGAGCAGCGGGACTGGGGGCTGATCGTGTACGACGAGGTGCACCTGCTGCCGGCCCCGGTGTTCCGCGTGACCGCCCAAATTCAGGCCCGGCGGCGGCTCGGCCTGACCGCCACCCTCATCCGCGAGGACGGGCGGGAAGGGGACGTGTTCAGCCTGATCGGGCCGAAGAAGTACGACGTGCCGTGGCGGGAGCTGGAAACGAAAGGGTGGATCGCGTCGGCCAGTTGCACCGAGATCCGGGTGGCCCTGCCGGACGACGCCACCCGCATGGCCTACGCGGTGGCCGACTGGCGGCACAAGTACCGCATCGCCAGCGAGAACCCGGCCAAACTGGCGGTGGTGGCCGAACTGCTCGACCGCTACCACGACCAGCGGGTGATCGTCATCGGCCAGTACCTGGACCAGCTCCGCCAGATCCGCGCCCGGTTCGACCTGCCGATGATCACCGGCAGCACCCCGAACGGCGAACGCGAGACGCTGTACAACCAGTTCCGCAAGGGCGAGGTGCGACACCTGGTGCTGAGCAAGGTGGGCAACTTCGCCATCGACCTGCCGGACGCGAACGTGCTCATCCAGGTGAGCGGCACGTTCGGCAGCCGGCAGGAGGAGGCCCAGCGGCTGGGGCGGATCCTTCGGCCGAAGTCGAGCGGGGAAGGCGACGCGCACTTCTTCACGCTGGTCACGCGGGACACGCGGGAGCTGGACTTCGCCCACCACCGGCAGATGTTCCTGACCGAGCAGGGGTACAGCTACGAGATCCTGGACGAGCGGGAGGTGCTGCCGGCCCAGAAGGAGGCGGGGTGAATCTTCACGAGCCGCGACCGCCAGGGAGCGGGTGACCGGTCCCCCTCACCCAGGGCTGCCGCCCCGGGTTCCACCCGACGGCCCCTCCGGGGCGAAGGACGTTGACCCGTGCAACCCGCCGCCAGACTGTCCGCCAAGCTGCACCGCAAGGTGTGCCTGGTGCTGACCGAAGACGCCGTGCTGGCCGAGGAACTGCTCGCCCGCAAGCGGCTGGGCGACCAGATCGTCGGCCGGCTGAGCGAGAAGGCGCTGCTGGTGCGACCCGGTCAGCTCGAACTGATCCTGGACGAGCTGAAGAAGATGGGCCACACCCCGCAGGTGGTGGGCAAGTGAGGCGCGGCGGCGTCACACCCCACGGGTCTCGGCGGCGAGGGCGGCGTCCAGGTCGCGGGCGATGCGGCGGCGGAGGGCGAACTCGTCGTCGTCCAACCGGCGGCGGACGGCCGGGCCGAGGTTGAACTCCTCCGTCACCACGGCGGTGATGGCCCGGTCGATCAACTCCAGCGGGGTGAGGGCGAAGAAGCGGGCGGTGCCCCCGGACGTGACGACGCGGTCGAGCCGCTGGAACAACTCTTCCAGCCGGCCGAGTGCCAGCCGCGGCGGGGCGTGGGCGAGGGCGGCGACGTACTCGAAGGCGGCGGCGGTGCGGCCGCGGTCGTCCGGGATGCCGCCGACGAACAGCCGCTCGCGGGCGGCGTCCAGCTTCGCCCACCCGGTGTCGTCCCGGCCCATCACGAACCAGCCGATCGGCCGCTCCGCCCACGCCCCGGCCAGCTCACCGGCCAGGTCGGTCAGCCCCAACTTCCGCAGCGCGGCGAACAGCTCCGGCAGGTGGGCCGCCGTCGCCCCCTTCACCACCGCGTCCCCGTCGGCCGTGGCGTCGAGCAGGAAGCGGACGAACGCCCCGAACCCGCCGTTCAGGTCGTACCGGGTGGCCAGCCGGCATGCGGCCGCAACGAGCCGGGCGGTCAGGCGTTCCAGGTAGGCGTGCGGGTCGGTGTACGGGTCGGAGACGAGCCGCACCGCTTCGGGGAGCAGTTCGACCGCCCGCGGCAGGAGCAGCATCAGCTTGTCGGCGGTGCGGTGGGCGAACGGCACCGGCAGTTCGGCCGACACCATGACGACCCGCGGCAGGGTGGCGGCGGTCGGGTCGGTGGCGGTGTCGGCGAGGAGCGAAGGGACGGCGTCGGCGGACGGGTCACGGACCAGTTTCGACAGCCGGCGGGCGAGGTCGTCACTCCCCAACAGCGGGGCGAGATCCTGCCCGCCGTACGGGTTGCCGGCCGGGTGCGGGGAGAGGATGCGGGACCGCTCGGCCAACTTGACGACGGCGTAGGTGGCGTCCGGGTCGTCGAGTGACAGCGGGGTGTCAGTGGACGCCTGGGGCCGCCCGCGGCCGTGGCGGGCGTCGCGGATGCGGGCCTGGAAGCGGGCGAGCAGGGTGTGGTGGACGGCCGCGTCCGCCCCGTGCCCGCCGGCCTGTTCGAGCACCCGCGCCGCCCGCTCGGCCAGTTCGTCCGCCCTCGTCCCTTCGCCCAGCCGACAGAGGCCCCAGGCGATCATCAGGTCGGCATACGCCGCCGTCGGTCGCATCGGCGGGTCGAACCCGGCCGCCCCGAGCCGCAACCCGGTGGCCAGCCGCTGCAGCCACTTGTGGATCGGCTCGCGGGCGTGCAGCAGCCACTCGCGGGCGGCGCGGAAGCGGTCGCCGTCCGGGTGCCCGTGGAAGCGGAGGAAACCTGGGGCGTCCAAATCCAGCGACGGCCCCTCGTCGGCCAGCCGGGCGAGAAGCCGGTCGCGGCATCGGGCGAGCGAGAGCGGGTCGCCGCCGGCGGCGCGGGCCGCCGCCAGGCGGGCCAGCCACACCCCCCGCACCGGCAGTTCGCCCTCGTGGGCGTCCACCTTCCGCACCAACTCGGGCAGGCGGTCGGCGTCCGGGTGCGGGTCGGGGCCGAACCCGATGGCGGCCACCAGGGCGGCGGCCAGCCGCGGGCCGGGCTTGCCGCGGGCCTCCGCCCGCACCCACTCGGCCAGCCACTCGGGCGGTGGCGGGTCGCACTCCCACACGGCGTTCACCCAGCACAGGGCGGCATCGGCCGGTCGGCCGGTGTCGGCCGTCACCGCCCCCAGTTCGGCCCAGAGACTGGGTGACGGCGACTCCACCACCGCTTGTTCCAACTGCCGCCGGCGGGCGTCGCGGTCGGGCGACGTGCGGACCGCCGGGGCGATCAGCCGACTCGACTTCTTCTCCGCCTTCGCCACCGGCTTCGTCCGCTCGGGCCGCCGGCCGCTCCGGAAGCGGTCGGCGATGCGGGCGATCCAGGAGACCGAGACGGGCGGGACCGCGGGTAGGGGCGGGGGCGGAACGAGCGGCACCAGCGGGACGGGCGGGTCGAGGACGTCCGCCGTCCGCACTTCGATCAACACCAGCCCGCCGGCCTCGCCATGCCAGGCCGGGAGCTGTCGCGCCCGCGGGGTGGTGTACTCCAACAGTTCACCAAGCGGCCGGAACGCCGTCAGCGGGATGCGATGCACGACCGGAGATCCTCGCCCCGCCTCGACACACGCGAGGTGCGTCGGGCCGGCGTTCAGCAACCCGGCGAGACGATCCGGGCGGGGTGTCGGGGCGAGTGAGTGACCGGCCGGCAGGAACACACCGGTCAGCAGCGGGTGCGGCACGAACCCGCGGAACGGCGTCGGCAGCACCGGCACCTTCCCCCGGCCGACCGCCTTCGCCCACAGGCGGCGCGTGCCGCCCGCCTCCACCAGGGCGAAGGTGAACTTCGACAGCAGCCGCTCGTCGGTCGAACGCAACAGGTCGGCCAACTCCGCCGGCGAACCGTCGAACGCCCACAGCACCTCGGCCGCGTCGGACGGGTGCTTCCGCAGCTTCACCGGCACGCGGACCGGCGGGAACGGGTCGGCCGAGTCGTGAGCCAGGGGCGGGCGAACCGCGAACGGGTAGGTGTCGGCGGAGTCGAGGAACGGCGGGCACGGGATGACGGTCCATTCGCCCGGCGGATCGACGAACGCCAACTGGCCGTCGGGCACGCTCAGTGCGGAGGGCAGCGGGTGCTGCCACCCGACCCGCACCCACACGCCGGGGGCCGGCTCTTGGTAGGCCGTGACGTCGGGGGCGGTCAGCAGGTGGGCCGGCGGGTGCGGCAGTTGAACGAGGGCGAACGGGCGATCGGGCAGGAATCGAACCGGCTGCGGGCGAAGTCGCTGGGCCGCGGCGACGAACCCGGCCAGCCGACCGACGGGCAGACGCACCAGCAGCGGGCCGGCGGGTGGTGCGGGATCGGGTCTCAGCGGGAGCGGGGCGGCCCAGCAGGGGTACGGGGTGGGGACGAACCCCGGCGGCGGGGCGTGCGGGCGGACGCCGATGCGGGCGAGGGCGGCCAGCACCTCGGCCGACGGCGGGCGGGCGGGGGCGAGCCACAGTTCCCCGCCGTCACCCGGCCCGGCGGCCACCGGTTCGCGGGCGACCGCTGGCGGGATCACCCCGGCCGTCAGAGCCAGCCGTATCGCATCAGCAGTAGGGAACAAGAGCGCCGACATACAAATCACAATAGCACAGCCGGTGACCAGCCGCCGTGCGGGAACGGTACCATGATTCAGCAACAGGTCGGCGACGTGCTCGAAGTCGAGCAGGACGGCCGGCACTTCTACGTCGTCGTGCTGACCAAAGTGGTCCAGTTCGGCGGGAACGTGGTGTTCGCCTTTCACACCGACGGCGAGAAGCGCGCCCCCGACACTCTGACCACCTGCGCCGCCGGTTTCAACATCTGTACCGACCTGCTGGCGCCCAAGCGGGCCAAGCGGGTGCGGCGGGTGGCACGGGTGGCCGACGTGAAACCGTATTGGCGGACCCGACTGGTGAAGGCGACGGCCGAGTACCGTACGGGGGTGAAAGCCCGCGACTGGTATATCTACCGGGTGAGCAACCTGGGCAAAGTGATCGCCCACACGACGACGTTGGACGAGAAGCAGCGGCACGCGATGGACGACGGCTGCCACAGCTTCGACCTGGTGGCGGAGAAGGTACTCGCCCGGTACACCCCGGACCAGAACGAACACCTGTGACCCTTCGACCGTGGCCCACACCCGCAACTCACCCTGCCCATTGCATCCGCCGGCCCGCCCGTTTACACTCCGTTTCACTCGCCCTCGCCAGGCGCTTCTCTCCCCCCTCATCTCCGAGGTCCGTATGAGCGTGTTCTCCCGCCGCGAGTTCATGAACCGCACCGCCATCCTGGGTGCCGCCTCCGCCGCCATCGGCTTCCCGTCCCTGCGGGCGGCCGACGAACCGACCAAGAAGGGGAACGCCAACGACCGGCTGAAGGTGGCGGTGGTGGGGGTGAACGGCCGCGGCATGTCGCACATCGGCGGGTTCACCGACAAGGCGGTGAACTGCGAGATCGTCGCCCTGTGCGACGCCGACGAGGGGGTGATCGGCAAGGGCATGAAGGCGGTCAAGGACGCGCAGGGGGCCGAGCCGAAGTTCGTGCAGGACTTCCGCAAGCTGCTCGAAGACAAGAGTATCGACATCATCAGCGTCGCCACCCCGAACCACTGGCACGCGACGATGGCCGTGTGGGCGATGAAGGCCGGCAAGAGCGTGTACTGCGAGAAGCCGGCCACGCACAACGTGCACGAAGGCCGCATCATGGCCGACACGATGGCGAGCACCAAGAAGGTGTGCCAGGTGGGCACCCAGAGCCGCAGCAACCCCGGCATGCGGGAGGCGATCAAGTTCCTGCACGAGGGCAAACTCGGCAAGGTGCAACTGGCCTACGGCACCTGCTACAAGCCGCGGAAGAGCATCGGCAAGGTGAAGGGGCCGACCGACCCGCCGAAGACGATGGACTACGACCTGTGGTGCGGGCCGGCGGCCAAGCTGCCGGTCACCCGGTCGAAGGTGCACTACGACTGGCACTGGACGTGGGAGTACGGCAACGGCGACTTCGGCAACCAGGGGGTTCACGAGGCGGACAAGGCCCGGTGGGGGCTGGGGGCGAAGGGGCTGCCGAAGTGGGCGGTGAGCGTCGGCGGGCGGTTCGGGTACGTGGACGACGGGGAGACCCCGAACACCCAACTGTGCCTGTTCGAGTACGACGCCGGCCCGCTCATGTTCGAGACCCGCGGGCTGGACACGAAGGACATCATGGGGGCCAAGGTGGGGAACATCTGGTTCTGCGAGAACGGCTACCTGGTGTGCCCGAGCTACGCCGGCGGGGCGGCGTACGACAAGGACGGGAAGGAACTGGCCAAGTTCGGCGGCGGCGGCGACCAGCACCACTACCGCAACTTCGTCGACGCGGTGCGGGCGAACGACGCGGCCAAGCTGAACTGCCCGGCCGAGGAGGGCCACGCCAGCGCCGCCATCTGCCACCTGGGGAACATCAGCTACCGCCTCGGGCAGGCGATGAACATGGGCGAGGCCATCTCCTGCTTCGACGGGAACAAGAAGGCGGCCGAGGCGTTCGGCCGCATGAAGGACCACATCAAGGACAACAAGGTGGAGTTGAAGGACGCCGTCGGCATGGTCGGGGCGAAGATCACCCTCGACCCGAAGGCGGAGAAGATCGTGGACGTGGCCGACGGCGGTGACAAGGCCAAGGCCAACGCCATGCTCTTCCGCGAGTACCGCAAGGGGTTCGACATCCAGAAGGGGGCGTAGGCACGGACAGAAGAGCTAACCACAGAGGCACAGAGACACAGAGAAGACATCAGAGAGTGTTCAGAACAAAACTCTCTTGTCTTCTCTGTGTCTCTGTGCCTCTGTGGTTAGTCCTGCTTCAATCGTGGGGAATCTGGAACCACTCCGACGACGACGCCTCGGCCTTGCTGTAGGTGTCGTCGGTGTCCACGGCGGCGAACTCCACCCCCTTCGCCCGCAGTTCGGCCGTGACCGCGTCGATCGCCCCCGCCTCCACCATGTACCGCCGGCACGTCCGCCCGCCCTCGTCGTCGAACGCCTTCGCCTCCGCGTACACCCCCTCGTAGTCGTCCGGGCGGGTGCGGAGCATGTGCGTCCAGAACTCGACCAGCCGCAGCTTGAACGCCGGTTCGGTCTCGCCGGGGTGGGCCAACAGGGTCAGGCAGAGGTATTCGTCCATGCCCGCCATTGTAGCCGCGAGCCGGAGGCGAGCGCGTCCGACCGTTCGCGCGCTCGCCTCCGGCTCGCGGCTACTCTTGTGACTTTCGCCCGCCGCTGATACCTTCCCCGTATCCCCCGAGGACGCCGGCCGGTGGAGCTACGCGACGCCCTCTCGCAGATCGCCGAGATCCGCTCCCGCGTGGCCGCGGCCGAACGCTTCCGCGGGTACCGCGCGGGGCCGGTGGCGATCACCGGACTGATCGCCGTGACGGCGGCGGTGGTGCAACCGCTGCTGGTGCCCAACCCGGTCGCCCAGGCGGACGGCTGGCTGTGGCTGTGGCTGACGACGGCGGTGGTGGCGGGGGCGGTGGCCGGGTCGGGCATCTGGCTGCGGCACCGCCGCACCGCCGACCGGCTGACGAAGGAACTCACCTGGCTGGCGGTCGGCCAGTTCGCCCCGTGCCTAGTCGCCGGGGCCGTGACCACCGTGGCGCTCGTGCGGTACGCCCCGCAGCATGCCCCCCTGCTGCCCGGCTTGTGGCAGGTGTTCTTCAGCCTCGGGGTGTTCGCCTCGTTCCGCCTGCTGCCGCGGGCGATCGCGGCGGTCGGCGTGCTGTACCTGCTGGCCGGGGTGATGAACATGGCCCTGGCCGACGGCCCGCACGCCCTCTCCCCGCTGGTCATGGGGCTGCCGTTCGGCGTCGGCCAACTGCTGACCGCCGCCGTGCTGTACTGGAACCTGGAGCGACACCCGAATGACCCCGCCTGACCCGTCGCCCCCCGCCGACCGCCGCGCCGCCTTCGACGGCCTCGATTTGTCCGTCCACGAGCCGCACCGGCTGGGCATCCTCACGTCGCTCCTCTCCCGCCACACCGGGCTGACGTTCACCGAACTCAAGCAAATGTGGTCGCTCACCGACGGCAACCTGAGCCGCCACCTGACCATGCTGGAGAAGCACGGGCTGGTGGAGATCCACAAGGGGATGAACGGCCGCCGCCCGCTCACCACCGTTCGGCTGACCGCCGCCGGCCGCCGCCGCTTCCTGGAGTACCTGGAGTTGCTCGAGGGGATCGTCACCACCGCCCTGGCGACGGCCGAGGCGACACCCGAGCCGACCCCCGGCATCGGCCTGAACCCGGCGTGACGTGCTCCGCTCGCGGAGCGAGCAGACCACTTTCACCCGGCGTGACCCGTCAATCCGGCACACCCGACTCAGTTCGCCCCGTCCCCCCAGAGCCGGTGGTCATTTCGCCGTTCCGTTTTTCGCCCACTTTTCGTAACGTACCTCCGGCACTCCCCTCACGAGGTCGCCCGTGATCCGGCAGATTTGCCTGAGCTGTTACAAGACGGTCGAACTGCCGGACACCGCCGCCGGCAAGGACACCCCCTGCCCGAACTGCGGGAAGGTAATCGCCGTCCCTGCCAAGTACGCCCCGGGGGTGGCCGAGGGCGGTGGGCTGTCCGCCGCCCCGCCGCCGCCCCCCCTTCCTCCCGTCCCCCCGACCCCCTCTCCCGGTCCGAAGCCCGGAGCCTCGCCGATGTCCGCCGACCCGTCCGCCCCGCCGGGGTTGAAGACCGATCCCACCCTGCCGCCGCCGCCCCCGCCCGCCGGCAGCCTCACCCACGGGTTCGGGTTCGGCCTCGACCCGCGGTGGCTCGACTGGGTGCCGGCCGGGTGCATCCTGCTGGCGTTCGTGCTCACCTTCTTCCCGTGGGCGGAGATGAAGCTGGGCGGGCATTCGGTGATGGCTCAGAACGGGTGGGGGGCGGTGTTCGCCAGCGTGGGCGACCCGAACGCCCCGCAGACGACCGAGTGGAAGAACCTGGAGAAGGGGCTGGCCGGGACAAGCGACGACGACCGGTACAAGGCGGCCGTCCTGCGGAGCGACTGGCTGGTGCTGCTGTACCTGCTGGTGCTGCTGGCGCTTGTGGTGCTGTTCGCCGCCGAACGGGTGGTCCGCGACCCGGCCACGTTCGCGCCGACGGCCAAGCTGACCTTCCTCCCGCCGCTGTGGAAGTGGCGGCTGGCGGCGCTCGGTGGGCTGGCCGTGCTCGCCTTCCTCATCCTCTGGTTCCAGGCGTTCGGCGGGTTCAGCCTGCAGCGGTCCGTCCACAACTTCGCGTGGTACGACTACAACCTGAAGGTGGCCGACAGCCCGACCGCCGCCGACAAGCGGGACCTGGCCATCCGCGCCGGGCAGACGGCCAACGCCTACCAGGTGCAGCAGACGCTGTGGGTGAACCTGCTGCTGACGCTGCACGCGGTGGCGGTGATCGCCACGGCCGCCCGTTTCTGGCTCGACTCCCGCGGGGCCAAGGCGCACCCGCGGCTCGACGCCCGGTGGTGACACCGCCTCCGGCCTGAAGGGCCGGGTTCTGTCAGCCCAGGCCGTGAGGCCTGGGAACACGGGCCACCAAACCCACCGCCCTGAAAGGGCGGGTTCACTCGTGAACCCGCCCTTTCAGGGCGGTGGCCATTTCGCCGTCGCACCCAGGCCTCCGCTCGCTCCGCTCGCTCCGACCTGGGCTGGTGGAATCGCCCCCTTCGGGGTCGGGGGTTGGTTGGTGATGTCAGGTGTCGGTCACTTCGCCGTCGCGGTTCAGCCACCAGTCGTCACCCCTCCAGTTCCAGCGGAATTTGCCGTCGTTCAGCCAGTCGGTCAGCCACGACTGGGCGGTCTCGCGCTCGTCGCTGTCCGGGTCGTCCAGCACCTCGATCCACCCCGGCGCGAACTCCTCGATCCCGACGCCGTCCTTGAACTTGAACCGCTTCACGCGGATCGTCGCCGGCTCGTGGCCGAGTTGCTTGAGCCACTCCTCCGCTAACGAGTCCCGCCCGCGGTGCTTGCGGGTGACCAGTTGGACGAGTTCGCCGGCGTGATCGAACACGGCGAGGCGACACGATTTCCCGCCCGTCCGCATCAACAGTTGCGTGTGGTCCTTGCCGAACCCGACGTTGAAGTCCTCGTCACGGATGGCGTACAGGTGGTCCGGGTCGCGGCCGCAGGTGAACGACACGCGTTTGCCGAAGTGATCCCGCAAGAGCTGCCGGCCGTCGTCGGTGAACGGGTTGCCGCCGACCCGCAGAACGTTCAACCGCTGAAAGAACGGGCGGTCGCACAACACCCGTGCCGCCTCGTCGTCGAGTTCGCAGCACATCAGCCCGAGTTCGGTCAGGCGCGGGAACCGCTTCATCCGGGCGAGTTGTGTAACGTCGTCAGTGCCGAACGTGCTGCCGGTCAGGTCGAGGCGGAGCAGGTGGTTGTCGGCCGGGATGTGTTTCAGGTCGGCGATTTCGCAGTAGTTGACCGAGTACAGCCGGCGGATCGGGTGCGTGCGGAAGGCGGCCGCGTCCTCGTCCAGGTGCATCCCCTCGACCTCCAACCGTTCGACGAACCCGCGGTGGAACGCCCACGGTTCGGGTGGAAGGCTGTCCGGCAGGTGGTGCAGTTCGCCTTCGGACGTGTCGATCAACTCGCGGCAACGGAACGCCAGCTTCCGCCGGCGAGCGCTATCCTTTTTCAACTTCGCCAACTCGATTTGCGAGCGGATGAACTCGCCGCGTTCGGGCCGGCCGTTCTCGTCGCACCAGTCGGCGTACACCAGCCGCGGCAGGTCGTCGTCCGGGGCGGCGCACACGGCCGCGAGCAGGGCGGACTCGTCCGGGTGCATGGGAGGTGCTCTGTTCGGGTGGCCGACTCTCTCCGAGTGTCGGGGCCGGATGTCGCTCTCGGAGAGAGCGACCCACCCTGTGGGGCTACTTCACGAACTTGCCGACCATGTCGAGGAACTCGGCGTTGCTCTTCGCCTTGCCGAGCTTGTTGATGAGTTGTTCCATCGCCTCGTCCGCCTTCTTCACCTGGAGCATGCTGCGGCGGAGCAGGTTGATCCGCTCCAGCATGTCCGGTGGGAACAGCTTCTCCTCCTTCCGCGTGCCGCTCTGCAACAGGTCGATGGCCGGGAAGATCCGCTTGTCGGCCAGCCGGCGGTCGAGCACCAGCTCCATGTTCCCGGTGCCCTTGAACTCCTGGAAGATGACGTCGTCCATGCGGCTGCCGGTCTCGATGAGCGCGGTACCGATGATGGTGAGCGTGCCGCCCTCCTCGAACGCGCGGGCGGAGCCGAACAGCCGCTTCGGCACCTCCAGCGCCCGGCTGTCCACCCCGCCGCTCATCGTCCGCCCGCTGTTCCCGGCGTGCTTGTTGTACGCGCGGGCCAGTCGGGTCAGGCTGTCGAGCAGCACCAGCACGTCGCGGCCCTGTTCGGTCATCCGCTTCGCCCGCTCCACCACCAACTCGGCCGTCCGCACGTGAACGCTCGTGTCCTGGTCGTTGCTCGACGCGATCACCTCCCCCTTCACGCTCCGCCGCATCTCCGTCACCTCCTCCGGCCGCTCGTCCACCAGCAGCATCATCAGGTGCGTGTCCGGGTGGTTCTGGGCGATGGCGGCGGCGATGTGCGACAGGAGGACGGTCTTGCCGGTACGGGGCGGGGCGACGATCAGCCCGCGTTGCCCTTTCCCGATGGGGGTGAACAGGTCCATCACCCGGGTGGTGAGCGGCAGCTCGCCGGTCTCCAAATTCAGCCACTTGGTCGGGTCGACGGCGGTCAGTTCGTCCCACGCGCGGGTCTTGTAGTCGGCGGTCGGCACCCCCTCGATGGCCTCGACGGCGGCGAGCCGCGGGCCGTTCTGCCCGCGGGCGGGTGGGCCGACGGGGCCGCTCATCAGGGTGCCGGCCTTCAGTTTGAACTGGCGGATCTGGTCCGGCGACACGTACGGGTCTTGCGGGCGGACGGCGTAGTGGCGGGCGGGGTCGCGGAGGAAGCCGAACCCGCGGGGGGTGAGTTCGAGCACTCCGGTGACGGTGGGGGCAGCGTTGGCCATGCGGCGGATTGTAACCCGGCTAGGGGTGGAAGGCGAGACAGTGTTGGGTTGTAAGACCCCACCCCCGCTGCGATTGCTTCGCATCGCAGCGACCCCTCCCCAACGGGGAGGGGTGGGCGTGGCGAGTCGGTCCGCTTGAGCGGTGAATACCGACAACACCCGCCCCTCCCCGTTGGGGAGGGGTCGCCGAGGGAACGCAGTTCCCACGGCGGGGGTGGGGCTGACCCACACAAACGGCATCCGACCGACGTATCCACTCAGGGCGGACCGCTCACCCCACCCGCCAGGTGGTGCCGGTCGGGCGGTCTTCGAGCGTCACTTTGAGGTCGGCGAGCCGCTGGCGGATCAGGTCAGTCTGGTCGAACAGGGCCTTCTTCAGCGGGTTGTCCTTGGCCGCCTCTTTGGCCGCGGCCCGCAGGTTCGCCCGCAGGTCGAGCAGCAACTGCATCAGCCCACCGACCAGCTTATCGTCCCCGCCCAGTTTGGCGTCGGTCGGGGCGAACGTCAGCCCGAGGATGTCGGCGAACTCCTTCAGCATGAGCACGCCGGCGCGGAACTCGGACACCGCCGCCACCGGGGCGTTCGCCCGGTCCTCCAGGGCCTTCTCGTCGGCCAGCTTGTTCAGACGGCTGACCAGTTCGAACATCACCCCGACCGCCCCGCCGGTGTTGAAGTCGTCGGCCATGAAGTCGTGGAAGCGGCGGAGCGTCTTGGTGTCCACGTTCACCCGCGTCGAGTTCGGGTCGAACGGGTGGGACAGTTCGGCGAACCGCTCGCCCAGCACCCGCTCCACCCGCTCGGCGAACCGCACGAACGTGTCGTAGGCCCGTTTGGTCGCCACCATGCCGTCGGGCAGCGGGGTGTCCGGGTTGTTCCAGTCCCACACGCCCAGGTCGATCGGGCTGCGGTAGTGGGTGCTCAGGAAGAAGAACCGCAGGGCGTCCCCGCCCATGTGCTGGAGGGCGTCGGTCACGTTTAGCACGTTGCCGATGGAGCCCGCCATCTTGGTCAGCTTGCCCTCCTTGTCCCGCAGGCTGAGCAGCCCGTTGTGCATCCACAGGTGGGCGAACACGTGGCCGGTGTCGCTCTCGCTCTGGGCCAGTTCGTTCTCGTGGTGGGGGAACTTCAGGTCCAGGCCGCCGCCGTGAATGTCGAGCGTGTCGCCGAGCAGTGCCTGGCTCATGACACTGCACTCGATGTGCCAACCGGGCCGCCCCTTGCCCCACGGCGAGTCGTACTGCACTTCCGGCGGCTCGTCCGGCTTGGCCCCTTTCCACAGCGCGAAGTCGCCGGGGTTCCGCTTCTTCCCGCCCGGTTCGGCGCCGGCCTCCAGCTGTGCCGCGTCGCGGTTGCACAGCTTGCCGTAGTCGGCGTCCGAACTCACGTCGAAGTACACGTCCCCGCCGGCGGCGTAAGCGTGCCCGCTGGCGATCAGCCGCTCCATCATGGCGATCATGCCGGGGATGTGCTCGGTCGCCTTCGGGAACTGGTCGATGCCGGAGACGTTCAGCTTCGCCAGGCAGTCGCGGTAGTCGGCGGTCATCTTCTCCGCGAGGGCCGGCACGGTGGTGCCCAACTCCTTCGCCCGGGCGATCAGCTTGTCGTCCACGTCGGTGATGTTCACCACCCAGTTCACCTCGAACCCGAGGTGCGTGAGGTAGCGTTTCACCACGTCGAAGATGACCGGCCCGACCATGTGCCCGATGTGCGACGGCTTGTACACCGTCGGCCCGCACACGTACATCGTCACCCGCTCGCCGGGCTGCTTGTGGAACGGCTCCTTCTTGCGGGACAGGGTGGAGTACACTTGGAGCGACATGGGCGCGAGTCCTTGGTCCTTGGTCCTTAGCCGAAACCACACTCGGTTAGCCGCGAGACGAAGGCGAGCGCTCGCCTTCGTCTCGCGGCTAACCCGTCACCACCCCCGCGGGGGGATGTTCCAGGTGTCCACGATCGACGGCCGGTGTTCGGCCACGGCGCGGGTGTGCGCCCAGTCGATCGTGACGAAGTCTCGGCCCGCCTCGGTACACAGGTACTTCGGGTTCGGCATGATGCCCACGCGGCCGAGGTCGAGGCGGTCGGCGTCCCAGCAGGTGAGCACCGTGACGCTGTCGTCGGTCTGCCCGCCGGTGTGCAACTGACACGCCCGGTACAGCCACTCGAACTGCGGGTCGGGCAGGTCGAACACCACGCCCCGCAGCTCCGCCGCCAGTTCCGCCCCACGCCCGCCGTGCCCGTAGTCGTCGCCGTCGTCCACCCGCCGCGAGTCGTGGAACAGCGCGAACAGCGTCACCACGTCGCGGTCGGCGCCGGTTCGCTCGGCCAACCTCAACCCGTTCTCCAACACCCGCGCCCAGTGCGTCACCCCGTGGAACCCCCACGGCGACATGGCGTAGCCCTTCAGGATCTCGGCGACGATACGGGCGGTGTCCATGGGTTCTGAGACCTCACCCCCCGACCCCCTCTCCCGGGGGAGAGGGGGTGTTCAACCTGCGAATGTTCCAGAACTTCGGCGAAGTAACCCACCGCGTTCATGTCTTGAACACCCCCTCTCCACTCGGAGAGGGGGCCGGGGGGCGAGGTCTCTCAACCAGCACCACCGCGTGGCAGCCGATCGCCTCGCCGCGGCCGATGTGCCCGACACTCTCGCCGGTCTTCGCCTTCACGTTCACGCAGTCGGCCGGCACGCCGAGCAGTCCCGCCAGGTTCGCTTTCATCTCCGCTTTCACCGGGCCGAGCTTCGGCCGCTGGGCAAAGATGGTGACATCCAGGTTGACAACCCGCCAGCCCAGGCGGTTCACGCGATCGAGCGCCGCCCGCAGGAAGATGCGGCTGTCGGCCCCCTTCCACTGCGGGTCGGTGTCGGGGAAGGCGTCGCCGATGTCGCCTAACCCGACGGCGCCGAGCAGTGCGTCGGTGACGGCATGCAACACGGCGTCGGCGTCGGAGTGGCCGACCAACCCCTGCGGGTAGTCGATCTTCACGCCACCCAGAATCAGCGGGTAGCCGTCGGCGAGGCGGTGGGTGTCGTGCCCGGACCCGACGCGGAACACGGAAAATCCCCGAGGGTGAACCGGGCGAATTGTAGCGGGCGACCGGCCGACGCGACAGGCGACTCGGCGGGAGGTGCGTGCGGTTTTGTTCGCGGCGGCGGCGGGGCGGAATCGCCGTAAGTGCTTGGCAGGCATGGGATCTTTCGCGTTCCGGACATGGTTTCGCGGATGGGTGGGGGGAGGCGGAACGAAACCATGCCCCATCGGCCCACGCCTTCGACCGCCTCACTTCACCCGCCAGACGGCCGCCTCCGGGATGCCCAGCCGGTCCATCGCCGGGCGGATGTCGTCGAAGAACCGCTTCGCGTCCACCGGGTAGCCGGCCGTCTCCTTGATCCCCGGAACGTGCCTCGCCCAGAAGGCGTTGAACTGGGCCATGCACACCTCCCGCAGGTACTTGCACACCATGCTCGCGGCCGCCACCGCGATGCTGTCCCCATCGGCTCTCGGCTTGAACGTGACCGTCACCACCCGCCCCAGGCCGTCGATGTGGTAGCGGCTCTCGCCGTTCGATTCGAGTTGTGGCAGCACCTCGGCCGCCGGGAACGCCTCTTGCAACAGAGGGGCGTAGAAGTTCCGCCCGCCCTGCTTGTCGCACATCACCATCACGCTCTCGTCGCCGGGCAGGGTGGACAGCGTCACCCGGAGCAGATCGATCAGCCCGTGCGCCAGCAGCGTGGCCTTCGTGCCGCTCGCTTCCACCACCTTGTTAAAGCGGGGTGCCGGAGTCAGCACGGCGTGCGGCAACGGGATCGACACGCCGGCCGGGCAGTGTTCGGCGAAGTGGGCGACGTGCTTGCCGATGGCGTCGGCGGTGGTGGCGATGGGGGACGCCGCGGTGGGGTCGAACCACCCCTCGCCGGCCAGTTCGTCGCCGCACCAGCCGAGGGCCAGTTTGCCGAACAGGTCGCCGGCGGTCCGGTCGTGCAGGGCGAACAGCCCCCGCACGCTCCGCTCCAGCTTCTCCAGCGCGTTCACCCCCAGGTACACCCGCTTCGAGTCGTCCACCACCAGTCGCGGGTCTTTGCCCCCCCGCCCGGCCCGGCGGACGGCCGCTCGCAGGGTGTCCCACCCGGCCGGGTCGTCGTCCGGCAATCGGACCGCCGCGGCGGCTTGCACCAGCGGGCCGAGGTTCGGCCCGTACCCGGCTTCGTCGATGCCCACCACCCACCGCATGAGAGGCTCCGGTTGCCGGCGAACGGCGTGCCAACGGGCGGCCGGTGTGTGGCACACCTGCCGAACTCGCGTCCCGCCGTTCGCCCGTCGGCGCAGGTTTTCGGCCGGCGGATTAGACCCGAGCGGGCGATTTGGGGCCAGAGCAGAATGCCCGGATCGAAGTTGACTCCACCTGAAACGGTCGCATGGTACGGCATCCCGTCGCCCACCGTAGACACCACTCCGTGCCTAACGCCACCGCCATCCTGACCCCGCCGGGCAAAAGTTCCGCCCGTGAAGTGGCCCTCGCCCGAATCCTCCGGGCCGGCCCGCTCCCCACCCCGCCGGCCGTCGCCATGCAGATCGTACGGGCGACCAGCAACCCGGACTGCGAGGTGAAGGAGATCGTCAACCTGCTCGCCCACGACCCGGCCATCTGCGGGCAACTGCTGAAGGTGATCAACTCGTGCGTGTACGCCCTGTCGTCGCCGATCACCTCGGTCGAGCGGGCGGTGCTGCTGCTCGGGCTGAACACCGTGCGGTCGCTGGTGCTCGCCCTGTCGTTGCCGGCCATGCAGAGCGGGCGGGTGCCGGCCAAGGACCTGCGGGACTACTGGGTGAACTCGGTGAGCGGGGCGATCATGGCCCGCGAGCTGGCCGCCCGCCTGCGGCGGCCGATGCCCGAAGACGACCTGGTGTGCGGGCTGCTGCGGGACATCGGCGGGCTGCTCCTCCGCCAGTCGTTCCCGACCGAGTACGCCGAGTTCGCGGCCGGTGCTCGCGGGCGGCTGCCGTCCGACGTGTGCGCCCAGGAGCGGGCGGTGTTCGGGGTGGACCACGCGGACGTGTCGGGCGAGCTGTTGGCCGAGTGGAAGCTGCCGGCCCTGCTGGTCGAGCCGATCCGCGGGCACCACCACCCGGGCGTGCTGGTCAACCCGACCAAGACGATCGCCGACCGGGCCGAACTGCTGGCGTTCACCGAGTCGCTCACCCAACTGGACACCGTCGCCCAGCACCCGGAGGCGCTGGCGGCCGTGCTGGCCACCGCCGAGGCCAAGTTCCGCCTCACCCGGTCCGAACTGGTCGCCTTCCTGGAGGGGCTGGTGCCGAAGGTGCGGGCGTTCGCCGAGTTGCTCGACCTGGACGTGGGCAACAGCCCGGAGTACCTGGGCACCCTCACCCGCGGGTGCACGGCGCTGATCGAACTCACCCGCACCGGGTCGTCGTCCGGGTCGGGGTCGGCGACGATGGCCGACGGCGGGGCGAGCGCCGCCCAGACCTCTCGCGGGGTCGACACCCCGCTCCCCCTGCCGCCGGGGGCGTCGCCGCTCGCCGGCCCGCCTTTCCGCCCGGAGTTCCTCTCCCGCTTCCCGGACGGCGGGTGCCACCTGGACGGGTATCAGTTGAAGAAGGTGCTCGGCCGCGGGGCGATGGGGGTGGTGTACCTGGGGCACGACCCCGGCCTGGACCGCCCGGTGGCGGTCAAGCTGATGGACCCGGAGGTGGCCCGCGACCCGGCCAGCCGCCAGCGGTTCGCCCGCGAGGCGAAAAGCGTGGCCGCCGTGCGGCACGAGAACGTGGTGCAGATCTACGCCGTTCGCGAGATCGACGGGCTGCTCTACCTGGCGATGGAGTACATCGACGGGTGCTCACTGGAGGACGTGCTGGAGAAGCAGGGCAAACTGCCCGTGGCGGATCTGTTGTCCGCCGCCGGGCAGATCGCCGCCGGCCTCGGGGCCGCCCACGCCCGCGGCATCATCCACCGCGACCTGAAACCGGCCAACGTGCTGAAGGGGAACGACAGCCGTTACCGGCTAGTCGATTTCGGCCTCGCCCGGTCGGACAAGGACGCCTCACTGTCGGTCAGCGGGAGCATCGTCGGCACCCCGCTGTACATGTCCCCGGAGCAGGTGTACGGGGAGGAACTGGACCTGCGGACGGACCTGTTCAGCCTGGGTACGGTGCTGCACGTGCTGGCCACCGGCAAGCACCCGTTCTCGGCCAACAGCACCGTGGCGGTGATGAAGAAAGTGGCCGACGTGGACCCGCCGCCGCTCCGCACCGTCCGCCCGGACGTGCCCGAGTGGTTCGACAAGGTGGTGACCAAACTGCAGGCGAAGGCAAAGGCCCACCGCTACGCCACCGCCGACGAGGTGCTCACCGCCCTGCGGGCGGGGGCCGAGTCGATGCCCCCGCCGGCCGACCCGCCGAAGAAGAAGAAAGGCTGGTTCGGGTGGTAACGGGTGTGGGCGGGGGAGCGAACTCGTCTCAGTCTCACCACTTCCCCCCCACCACCCCCTGGCCGGCGGGCGTTTTCGCACACCGGTGCGCCGTCCCGCGCCTTGAACTGTTCAAATATGCACTATCTACCCACCCCCACGAACGGGTTCGTCCGCTTCTCCTGCCCGACCGTCGTCGGCGGGCCGTGGCCGGGGAACACCCTCGTCGCGTCCGGCAGGTCGAACAGCTTCGCGTGAATCCCCTCCCGCAGCACCGCGAAGCTGCCGCCGGGGAAGTCCGTCCGCCCGACACTCCCGTTGAACAGCACGTCCCCGCCGAGCACCACCGGCGGACTCTCCCCGTCCAGCACGAACACCACGTGCCCCGGCGAGTGGCCCGGGACCTCCCGCACCTCCATGTCGATGCCGGCGACGGTGACGCGTTCGCCGTGGTCGAGCAGTCGGTCGGCCGGCGGGCTGACGATCCGGAACCCCCAGTTGCCGCTCAGGTTGAGCGCGGGGTCGGTGAGCATGGGGGCGTCGCCGCGGCCGATGAGGATCGGGGCGTCGGGGAAGCGGCCTTTCAGGTCGGCGTTCCCGGCGATGTGATCGACGTGCCCGTGCGTGCAGACGACGGCGGCCAGGGCGAGGCCGTTCGCCTCCAACACCCCGACGATCAGGTCCGGTTCGAACCCGGGGTCGATGACGAACGCATCGGAACGCCCTTCCGCCCACACGACGTAGGAGTTCTCGGCGAACGGCTGGGACTCGACCGTGACGATCCGAACGGGCATATCGACCTCGGGCCACCTTGCCAGCACGCCGGGCGGGGTTAACATAGGGTGGGGCGAATTGCGGTGGCTATAGCTCAGTTGGTTAGAGCGCCGGACTGTGACTCCGGAGGTCGCGGGTTCAAGTCCCGTTAGCCACCCTGATGAAACTCGATGCGACCCGACGCGAATCAGCGCCGGGTCGCTCCATTTCCAGGGTTTCGAAGACCCCACTTCCGGAACATTGCTTTCGTCGGTCTCGCACATCTGTGCAACCGAATGCGATCCGGCGCGGGGAGTTGGTGCAAGCGGTTCACCCCCGGATCCGGCAGTCGTCTGCACCAGTGAAGGTCGCTTTTCGACCGCCCCGGTCAAGTCGTCGACCCGCGTGTGCGAGTGCCGGGCAGTTCGGCCCGGCGGCCTCGCTCGGCGGTAAGGTCCACACAGGCCGCCTTCAATAGACGCGGTCAGTCGTCATTGAGGATGGTGCCGGTGCCGCGGCTCTTGGTGAACAGCGAGTTGCCGCTGTCGTCGAAGAGGTCGATGTAGAAGGTCTCGTTCGACTCCTGCTTGCGGTCGCAGTTGACCGTAATCGTGATGGTCTTAGAAGTCTCGCCGGGGGCGAAGGTGATCGTGCCGGTCTTGGCGACGTAGTCGCCGTCGCCAGTCGTCGCGGTCCCGTCGGCGGTGGCGTACCGGATCGTCACCGGTTGATCGTTGGCGGTCGACAGGGTGGCCGTGAACGTGAAGGCCGTCGTCTTGCCGTTGCCCTCCTTCTTGCTCACGTCGCCGATGCTGACCCGCGGCTCGTCGTCCACGATGGTTCCGACCCCCTGTGCGTCCGCGATGGTCGCGTTGTACGGGGCGCTCAGGTTGACGACGAAGGTCTCGTTCGGCTCGCCGAGCCGGTCGCCGGAGATCAGTACGGTGATGGTCTTGCTGGTCTGGCCTGGGGCGAAGGTCAGCGTGCCACTGACACTTTGGTAGTCGGTGCCGGCGGTGGCGGTGCCGTTGGCGGTCCCGTAGGCGACGGTGATCACACTGGTACTGGACGCAGACAGGGTGACGGTGAACGTGGCCGCGACGCTGCCGGCGTGACCCTCGGTGACGGTCCGGTCGCCGATCGAGATTGACGGGGCCGGCGGCGGCGGGGGCGGTGGGGTCCAGTCGGCGGCGTTGAACAGGACCGTCACTGCGTCGAGACCGTCGTAGCCGAGGCCCTGGATCGCCACGTCCGGACGGCCGTCCCCGCTGAAGTCGCCAGTCGCGATCGCCTGGGGGACTTCCAGACCGAGGCCGAAGTAGTCGCCAGACAGGGTGAAGGTTCCGTCTACCCGGCCCAGCCACGCGCTCCCCTGGCCACCGAAGTCCATCGTCGCAGTAACCGAGACAACGTCGAGTCGGCCGTCACCGTTGAAGTCGGCCGCCGCCAGGCAGTTGGCGGGCGTGATGTCCGTGAGGACCGGGTTTCCGTATGCCCCCCCGCCGATCCCAGGCCACAGGTACACGCCCCAGGAGAGTGTGGCGGAGACCTCGTCGGGGATGCCGTCGCCGGTGAAATCGCCGCGTACGAACACGCCCCCGTAGGCGAAGTCGCTCGGGGGGTTGGCCCCACCCTGGCCTTCGCCGAGGAGCACCTGGAGGGGGTTGGCAGACACCAGATCCAGGTTGCCGTCGTCGTTGAAGTCGGCCGTCGCCACGTCCCCGTTGGGGAGTGAGAACTGGCCCCCGTAGCCGAAGCTGGGTGTGATGCGGTCGGTCAGGCTCTCGAGCCGGAGCCGGGCGGTCGCGGTACGGGTCCCTCGCCGGTGCCCGCCGGGGGCAAGACGGTCGCGGAGGTCTTGGAGCCTGGTGCGGAAGGTCATGGGCGTCTCCTGTCTTGGTCTGCGGGAGTATGACGACGGCCCAATCGGCGCGCAGACTGGGCGCCGGGGTGGTAGCGGGGGCTTGCCGAATCGGAAGTCCCCCGCCAGCCGCTCGTCGATGTGATCAGGAACTGGTGGTCACCCAACTAGGTGGTTATCGCCGTCGCCGCCGTCGAGGAAGTCGATGCCGGGGCCACCGAAGAGCCAGTCGTCGCCCGCCCCGCCGAACAGGGAGTCGTTCCCGTGGCCGCCGAACAGGTGATCGTTCCCGTCCTCCCCGTAGATGCGGTCGTCGCCACCCCCGCCGCGGATCAGGTCGTTCCCCGCCCCGCCGTACAACTCGGTCGCGGTCAGGATCTGCGACGCGATCAGGATGTGGTCGTCGCCACCGCCGGCGTCCGCCACGATGCCGGTCACGTCCGCCGCGAACGTGCCGAGTTGCACCCCGTTCGCCCACACCACCAGTTCCCCATTCACCTGGCCGACGTGCAGGAAGTCGGCGGCGACACTCCCGACCACGATCAGCTCGCCGTTGACGACGCCGGCCGCCGGCCCTCTCTCAACGGGCCGCAGGAAGTTGTCCACGACGAACTCGCCCACCGCGGTGCCGGCGGTCAGGCCGACGTTGTTGTCGAAGGTCCAGTGGATGCCGCCGTAGAGCCGGCTGGCGGCCGACTCGGACGCCATCTGGGAAAGGCTGGTGTAGGAGCGGGCGGCGAACGCGGGGCTCTGCGACGGGAGTGTGAAGGAGACGTTGTCGGTGCCGAAGAAGTCGGCCAGGACCGCCGTCGCCGCACCGCTGACGGTGCTGTGGCCCGAGGTGTACGCCGGGAAGTTGGGCGTGCCCAGAAGCGGCGTCCAGGCGGCGTCGGCCGCGGTGTCCGGGTTGCCGTCGCCCGCCGCCTCGCGGATACCGGTGATCGGCCGCCAGTAGCTGAACTCGTACTTGGTGTCCCAGCAACTGATGACGGCGTCGGCCATGGCGACGTTGAGCGCGGCGAGCAACCGGGCGTTCTCCTCCAGCGTGTTACCCCGCTGCCCGGCGATGGTTTGGGCCAGGAGGTTCATGTGGCCGGGCATGGTCGCGGTGCCGGCACCGTTGGCCCAGTACCGGGCGATGTCCGTCTGGTCGGCCGTGCGGGTGACGCTGGTGGCGGACCCGAGTTCCTTCACCTCGTTGAAGGCGGCCGTGTACGCGGCACTGTCGAGCGTCGGCGGCGCGGCCGGCCGGAACTGGTCGTTGCTCGTCATGGCGAACGGCGTGACGTCCCCCCACTGCGGCACCGCCCCGGGCGCGTTGGCGGGCGGGGTCGGCCGCCACTGGCCGGGTCCGGTCCCCCCCAGGTACGGCGGCAGCACGACGCCCGACCCGTCGTTCTGGCGGAGGGCCAGAATCTGGTCGGCCACGGATCGCCCCAGTGCCACACCGTCGTCCTCGGCCTTGCCGTCCGGGATGGTGGCGAGCGAGGCGGTCAGCTTGGCGTCCAACCCGTTGACCCCGGCCGCCTGGCCCGGGTAGAACGTGGTCAGCGCCCGGTGCGCCGCCGCCGCGACGGCCGCTTCCCACGACGCCCGCGGGTGGGCCAGGGCATCGACCAGGTAGACTTCATGGGTGCGGGCCAGCGCGTTGACGGAGTCGTACACCGCCACCTGCGTGACGGCCATGATTCGGGAGGCGGCGATCGCCGACGTCCCGGCCGTGCGGACCGCGTCGCGCAGGACGTCGTTCCACTGGATGACCATGTCGGCGGCCGGCGTCAGGCGGTCCTCCAGGTGTTCCACTTGCAGGCGAGACCAGGTGCGCCGCGGGGCTGTGGTGGTGTTCATGGAAACACTCCCTTTCACTGTTGGTCTGCGGTAGAGTGAAAGTGACATCGTTCCCGGCGCGCAGACCGTACGCCGGGGCGGTGCCGGGCCGGTGGGGGGCTTGCTTGGCGGTAAGGACCCCACCGGCCGCTATTGGTCAGTCGCGGCCGTTGATAACTCACCCGGAATGCCGGGCGATCACTTGTCCGTTGGCGTCACGGGTTGTTCCACAGCCTTCTTTCGGGCTTCCAACTCCTTGCGCCACTTCGCCGCCTCGGCCGGCCGCTTCGTGGCGTCGTAGAACTGCAGCAACCGTTCGATGGCCTCGGACATCTCCTGCTCGGGTGTCGGGCCGTAGGATTTGGTCCCTCGACCCTTCTCACGTTCTTTCAGCCCCTGATAGCCGTCCACGAGATGCCGTTCGGCCTCGGCGTACTTCTTCTGACCCAGCAGTGCCCCGCCGAGCCGCGACTGGGCCTGGAAGGTCTCGAAGGCATCCGGCTCCATGTGTTGGAGGAGGGTCAGGCTCTCTCGCAGCACCGGTTCCGCGTCGATGTACTTCTGCTGCTTGAGCAGGTTCGTACCCAGGCCCATCAGCCCATTCGCCTGGGCGTACTCAAGGGAATCGGGTCCGAATTTCACCCTCGCCACCTTGACCCACTTCCGTCGCCAGTCTTCGGCCTTCTCGTACTGCTCCAACTGTTCGAGGCACCTGGCCATGTTGTGGACGATCCGTGCGGAGTAGTCGTGTGCGAACTCGATTTTCTCGACACCCAGGGCGGCCTCTTGGAAAAGAGGCAGTGCGCGGTCAGGCTGTTTCCCATCCAGGTACGCCAACGCCAATTCCGCCTGCGTCGTAATGGTGGCCGGGTGGTGACTCCCCTGAACCATCGTTCGCCGCTCCCGCACCTTCTCCACCACGACGATCGCCTGGGGGGTCTTCCGATACGCCCGGTACATGACGCCAAGGCCGTGCAGGATGCGGAGCGAAAGCGGGTGGTGGTCCCCGAGTTTCGGCACGATGGTACGCTCGGCCTGCTCGTACAGGGCCAGCGCTTGCCGCATCATGTACCCGGCTTGGTACACCTGGGCCAGTTGGACCAGCGCGTCGACGGCGCGGGGGTGAGCGTCCCCGTGCTTTCTCACCTGGGCGTCCAGTACCCGCTCGACCAGGGCGACGGCCTCGGGGTGCCTGCGAACGTTCGAGTAGGCTCCGCCCAGCACCAGGAGCGTGGCGAGGGTGTACTCGTGACCCTCCCCGAGTTGGCGCGAGCGCCCGTCCCGCACCGCTTCCAGGAGTGGGATCGCGCGGGCCGGGTGGCCGGACCGCCGGTACCCTGACACCAACTCGTGCAGCGTGCCGAGAGTCTCCGGGTGGTCGGCACCGAGAACCCTGACCCGAGCGGCGTGCACCCGCTCGAACTGTCGGACCGCTTCTACTCGCTTCCCGCCGGCCTCGAAGGCCAGCGCCTGGTTGTGGCGGCTGGCGAGGGTGAGGGGGTGGTCCGCCCCCAATTCCGCCTGGCGGGTGGCGACGGCCTTGGTGAACAGCGCCTCCGCCCGGTCGGGGTGGCCCAACCCCAGGTACGTCTGGCCCAGACGCTCTTGCAGTTTGGCGACGACGAGGGGGTCGCCGACCGCCTCCCCGTCGAGCGCGGCGGCGGCCTGGTCCAGCCGGTCGCCCAGGATCGCCCGCAGCGGCCGCCCTTCCTTCTCCTCGGCGAGCGGGTCGAGGTCGTCGAACATCAAGCCGAGGATGTCGATCCCCTTCTCGATCTGGGCCAGCCGCTTCTCGGCCGTGTCCTTGGCCCGCCGCTCGCCCTCGGCCCGCTGTTCGGCCCGCACCAACCCGACCGCCGTCCCGACGACTCCTCCCGTCAGCAGCAGGGTGATGGCCGCCCCCGCCAGAACGGCCCCCTTGTTCCGCCGCACGAACTTGCTCAGGCGGTAGGTGGCCGACGGCGGGCAGGCCAGGACGGGGTCGTCGGTCAAGTGCCGCTGCACGTCGGCGGCGAACGCGTCGGCCGTCTCGTACCGCCGGTTCCGATCCTTCTCCAGGGCCTTCATCACGATCCAGTCGAGTTCGCCCCGCACCAGCCGCGACAGCTTCCTCGGTTCGGTCCCGCGGCTGGCCGCCAGTGCCAGCAGGCCGTCCGCCGCGGCGAGTTTGGTGCTCGGCCGTGTGGGTTCCTGCTCGCGGATCAGCCGCAGCGTCTCCAGCCACCCGCCCGCACCGACGCCCATCCGGGTGAACGGCGGGCCGCCGGTCAGCAGTTCGTACAGCAGGATGCCCAGCGAGTAGATGTCGCTCCGGGTGTCGACATCCAGTTGGTTCACCTCCGCCTGCTCGGGCGCCATGTACTCCAGTGTGCCGACGATCGCCCCGAACCCGGTCACCAGGGTCTTGTCGGTCAGCGGCAGGCCGGCCGCCTTGGCCACGCCGAAGTCGATCACCTTCGGCACCGGCCGGCCGTCGTAACACGCCACCAGCATCTTCGGCGGCTTCAGGTCGCGGTGGATGACCCCTTTCTGGTGGGCGTGCTGGACCGCCCGGCACACCGGCACGAACAACTCCAGCCTCTGCAGGGTGGTCAGCCGGTGCTCGTCGCAGTACCGGGTGATCGGCACCCCCCGCACCAGATCCATGACGATGTACGGTCGCCCTGCGGAGGTGGTGCCGGCGTCGAGCACGCGGGCGATGTTCGGGTGGTCCATGAGGGCCAGCGCCTGCCGCTCCGCCTCGAACCGCGCGGCCACCTGCTTCGAGTCCAGCCCGGACTTGATCAGCTTGACCGCGACCAACCGCTTCACCGGCTCGGTCTGCTGGGCCATCCAGACCGACCCCATCCCGCCTTCGCCGATCCGTTCGAGCAGTTTGTACCCTGCGATCACCTGTCCGCCGGCGTCGCCGGTCGGCAGGTCGTCGCCCCCGGGGTGCGGCCTGTGCCGCGTGTCGTCGCCCCCCGGAGCAGTCCGGAACAGCGGCTGTTCCAGCACGCTGCCGGCCTGCACGTGGGACCGCAGGAGGGCTTCCACCTGCGCCCGCAGGCTGGCGTCCGCGGCGCAGGCGACGTCCAGGTATGCGACCCGTTCGTCCGGTGCGCGCTCCACGGCCGCCAGGAAGAGTTCTTCGACCGTCATGGGATGCTCCCTCCACGCGGCCCCGCCGACAGTCAATGCGACGGTCGGGCGCGGCGCGCTCCACCCCGGATCGGATTATTTCGGGAATTGTCAGTCGGCCGAGTCGCCGCACATCTGCCCGTGCAGCCAGGCGCGTGCGAACGTCCAGTACCGGTGGGCGGTGACGCGGGAGATGTCGAGGGCTTCCGCCGCTTGCTCGATGGTCATCCCCGCGAAGTACCGGAGGGTGACCAGCCGGGCCTTGACGGGGTCGATCTGTTCGAGCCGGACGAGTGCGTCGTCGAGGGCGACCAAATCTTCGGCCGGCAGGCGGGTTGGCAGGTCGGCGAGTTCGACCTCGACCCGCTCCAACCCGCCGCCGTGCTTGAGCCGGCTCTTGCGGCGGGCGGCTTCCACCACGATGCGGTGCATGGCCTCGGCGGCGGCGGCGAAGAAGTGCCCGCGGGAGTCCCACGCCCGCTCACCGCCGCCGACCAGGCGGAGGTAGGCCTCGTGGACGAGGGCCGTGGGTTGGAGGGTGTGGCCCGGCTTCTCGTCGGCCATCCGCGCCGCGGCGAGCCTCCGCAGCTCGTCGTAGACGAGCGGGAGGAGTCGCTCAGCGGCACCGGGGTCGCCCGACACGATGGCGGACAGGATGCGGGTGACCTCGCTCATGGCCCGAGCATACACACCGCGACAGGGGATAGCTCTCACCAAGTTGCCGAGGGGTGCGGATCCCCACGGCCTTCCGGATGCCCTCCGGTTCCCGACCAAAGTGCGTCGGTCCGGCACGCTGAGGGCGACTCGCCTGTTGGCGTTGCGCGCTTCGGTCACTTCGCGCACTGTTACGCGAACTCGACCAACCGGCGGCGGCAGCACGGGCACATCCCGTCGAACCCGCGGACCAACGCGGTCAACGCGGCCGGCTGCGGGAGGGTCATGATCGCCGGAATGCGAGCGGTACACGGTGGGCATAGTACCGGTAGGCGATCCCGCTGCCCGAGTGTCCGAGGATCTCGACCGACGACTCGGAGACGTGAGCGTCGTAGTACGTCGCGCACGTCTTCCGCAGGTCCTTCAGTTCCCACAGCTCCGTTCAACCGGTTTCGACGTTCGTCCGTGGCCCGATCCCAGCGAGTTCGCACGACTCCTGAAATCTCGCGTTCGGCCGCTCCCCGCCGCCAAGGAAAACCGGCTCGTCCGGCCGCCGGTCGGCCGGCAGGACGCTCTGGAGGTGGGCGTGGACGGCGCGGTTCATCGGCCGGCAGAACGTCTTGCCCGTCTTCACCCGGCGGTCGAACAGCCAGCCCCACCGGGACTGTTCCTTCACCTCCCGGTCCGGTGACTGCATCCCCCACGACACGTGCCACCCCAGGATCGGCTCGTGGGCTGGGAGCGACGGCCAGACGATGCCGGTGTCCACCCCGTTGTTGAAGAACATCACCAGCGCGGCCCGCCAGTACCGGCCGACATCGACATGCGAAGTACCTGAGCAAGTGTGTCGGACCGAGGCTCACCATCGTCCTCCGGCCGTCACGCCAAACCTGTGGCTGCGTGTCGCAAACCTGCTAAAGCAAGCCCAACGTCTGGCGAGCGGCCCGACACCCCACCCCGGGAGTCCGCTGATGAGCCCCCTCACCCGCAGTTCGATCGCGTTCGCCCTCCTGCTGGTCGTCTCGCCGCCCTGGGCACGGGCCGAGGACCACCCCGACCGGGTCGTTCAGCCCGACGTACCTCAGGGGAAGGTGACCTCGGGCCAGTTCGCCGACAGCAAACTCTACCCGGGGACGAAGCGCGACTACAGCGTCTACATTCCGGCCCAGTACAAGCCCGACGAGCCGGCCGCGCTGATGGTGTTCATGGACGGCAGCGGGTACGCGAACCCCAAGGGCGGGTTCCGGGTGCCCGTAGTGTTCGACAACCTCATCCACAAAAAGGCGATGCCCGTCACGATCGCCGTGTTCGTCAACCCCGGGACGGTGCCGGCCACCATGCCCGGCGCCCAAGACCGCAGCAACCGGTCGTTCGAGTACGACACGCCGGACAGCCGGTACGCCACCTTCCTCGTCGACGAGTTCCTGCCGGTGGCGCTCAAGGGGCTCAACGTGTCGAAGGATCCGGCCAGGCGGGCCGTGTGCGGCATCTCGTCGGGCGGCATCTGCGCGTTCACCGTCGCGTGGGAGAAGCCGGAGCAGTTCGGCCTGGTGTTGAGCCACATCGGCAGCTTCACCAACATCCGCGGGGGCTGGGCGTACCCGGGCCTTGTGCGGAAGACCAAGGACAAGCCGAAGGCGATCAAGGTCTACCTGCAAGACGGCAGGAACGACCTGAACAACCTGCACGGCAACTGGCCGCTGAGCAACCAGGACCTCGCGACGGCCCTTCAGTTCGCGGGGTACAAGTACAAGCTCGAAATGACCGACGGCGGGCACAGCGGCAAGTGGGGCGGCGAGATGCTGCCGGACGCGCTGCGGTGGCTGTGGGACGAGAAGGCGGAGGGCACGAAACTGCCGCACACCGAAACCAAGCCGGAATGGAAGCCGCACCCGGACGCCGTCGCGAAGGACGACGTGCCGAAGGGGACGGTGGTGGCGATGCCCGCGTTCGAGTCGAAGGTCTTCCCGAACACCACCCGCGACTGGTCGGTCTACGTGCCGGCTCAGTACAAGGCCGACAAGCCCGCCGCGCTGATGGTGTTCCAGGACGGCGA
>CAYMHO010000025.1:0-41080 GCA_964390195.1 uncultured Fimbriiglobus sp.
CCGGCAGCACCGCCACCGACCCGCCGAAGTAGTTGGCCACGAACAGCCACTTGCCAGTCGGGTGCATGCTCACGAACGTCGGCCCGGCCCCACCGGAGCGGACCGTGTTCAGCAGCTTCAACCCGCCTGTCGCCGGGTCGATGCTGAAGCTGCTGACGCTCCCCTCCGGCGGCTTCTCCTTGCCGACGCGGTCGGTCTCGTTGGCCGAATACAACCGCGTGCCGGCGGCGTTCGCCACCAGGTGACTCGGGCTGGTGCCCAGTTCCACCACGCCGGCGGCGGTCAGTTCGCCGGACTCGCGGTGCGTCGTGAAGATGTGGATGCCGCGGCCGTTGCCCGGCGGCAGGTCCACCTGCGTCGGCAAGGTGTCCTTGAGCGGCGAGCTGAAGGTGCCGACGTAGGCGACGAGCGGGCGGGCGGGGGCCTTCGCCTGGGCGAGCAGGGGGGCGGCGGTGAGGGCGGCGGCGGACGCCAGGAAGCCGCGGCGGTCGGGGGAGGTCATGGGTCGGAACCTGTTGGGTGAAGGTGCCGGCCTCACCGGCCCATCGGGGGTGCCAGCATCTGGCGCGGGATGCGGAAGCGGATGGGGTCGGTGAACCCGACGGCCGCCCCGTCCAGGTCCAGGTCCACGTGCTCGCCGGTCACCGCCTTCTGTTCGAACCGGAGGACCGTCACGCGGGGCTTCGCCCGTGTCACCTCCCCGGCCCCATTCTCCAGGTTGGCGGCCGGCCGCCCCGGCCCCCCGGCTCGCGGGGTCTTCGCCTCGTCGGTGGTCGGCGGCAGGAGGGGGAAGGCTTTCCCTTCCGGGTTGGTCATGGTCGCCGCCTTCGCGTCCGTCCAGTCGGTGAAGGTCACCGGCTTGTCCCCCCGCGTGCGGACGGACACGTACACGACCACCCGCTCGCCGACGTCGGCCGAGTCCACCCGCACCTCGACGTCCCCGCGGACGGCCCGGTTGAGTCCGGCCGACAGGCGGTCCGGGAAGCCGGGGCCGTCCGTCCGCTTGTCCGGGGCGACGACCGCCGCCACCGGGCGGTCGGCCCCGCTGTTCTCGGGGGCGACGGCGGGCACCCCGGTCGAGCGCTCGTCGGGGGTCGGGCCGCACCCGGCGGCGACCGCGAGGGCGATCAGGACGACGGGGGTTGAGTAACGGCGTGGCACGGTCGCGCTCCTGGGGATGGTGGGACACCCGCCTCACACACAGTACGTTTGCCGCTCCCGTTCCGCCACAACCGCCGCTCGCGTTCTCACTTCACCCCGCTCTTGACGCGGGCGGGGAGGAACTCGTCGCCGGGTTTCCACGTCGGCAGTTTCGCCGCGTTCGCCACGTCGATCGCCACGTCGAGCGCGAACCGGCCGATCACCTCGAACCCGGAGAAGTCCCAGTCGGGTTTCAGCTCGTCGGCCGGGGTGTGGTACTCCTTGTCGTTGAACTCTTTCGCCGCCTTGGCGACGAAGTCGTCCGCCTGGCCCCGCATCTTCGACCCGTTGCCGATCGAGAACGCCGGCACCCCGGCGCGGGCGAACGAGAAGTGGTCCGAGCGGTAGTACACGCCCAGGTGCGCCCGCTGGTCGGGCTGGATCGCCACCTTGTTCTTCTTCGCCACCCCCTGCACGGTGTCCCACACGGTGGTGCGTTCGGCCCCGTTGGTCACCAGCGTCTCGGGCACGCCCAGCGGCAGGATCATGTCGAAGTTCAGGTTCAGGGCCGTCTTGCCGAGCGGGACGAGCGGGTTCTCGGCGTAATGCTTGGAGCCGAGCAACCCCTTCTCCTCGGCCGTCACCGCCAGGAACACCGCCGACCGTTTCGGCTTGGTCGGCAGCTTGCCCCAGGCGCGGGCCAACTCCAGCAGCAGCCCGCACCCGGTGGCGTTGTCGGCGGCACCGTTATAGATGTTGTCGCCCAGGGTGCCCCCTTTCTTCACGCCCAGGTGGTCCCAGTGGGCGGTGAACACCACCGCCTCCGCCTTCAACTCCGGGTCGCTCCCCTCGACGATGCCGACGACGTTCTTACTGACCACCGTCTTCACCTCGCTGTCGATCTTCCCCTTCAGATGGAACCCGAGCGGGTACGGCTTGAACCCCTTCGTGTTCGCCTCCTTCAGTGCCCCGTCCACGCTCTTGCCCGCCTGCCCGAGCAGTTGCTCCCCGGCCTTGCTCGACACCCACCCGGCGAAGGCGAGCGCCGGCTCCTTCGGGTCCCGCTTCATCTGCATGCCGTCGAGCACCTTCACCACCGAGTACGGGTAGCCGGCCGTCTCTGCCGTGTGGATGATGAGTACCGCCTTCGCCCCGCGGCGGGTCGCCTCCTCGTACTTGTAAGACCAGCGGCCGTAGTAGGTGAGCGCCTTGCCGCCGAAGACCGTGTCGTCCTCCGACGGCGGCTCGTTGGTGAACAGCACCACCACCTTCCCCTTCACGTCCGCGCCCTTGTAGTCGTCCCAGCCGAACTCCGGGGCGGAGATGCCGTGCCCGACGAACACCGCCTCGGCGTCGAACTCCTCCTTCTCCGCCTGCGTCTTGTTCGTGCCGGCGAACCCGTCTTCAATCGGCAGGTCGATGCTGGTGTCGCCCTTCACCGCCTTCAGTGTCGACGTCTTCAGGGTCTCCACGCTCACCAGCGGGACGGGCTGGAAGTAGCTCCTCTTCTCGCCGAGTGGTTTCAGCCCGGCCTTCTTGAACTCGTCGGCCAGGTACCGGGTGGTCAGTTCCTCCCCGCGTGTGTCGCCCGGCCCCCGGCCTTCGAGTTGGTCGCTCGCCAGGTACTTGACCGCCTCCTTCACCCGATCGCCGGAGACGGCCGGATCGGCCGCGTGAACCGAAGCGGCGCAAGCGAGCACGCCGAGCGAGAGTCGTCGGAGCATGGAATCCCCCTGCGGGACAGGATCGGAGAGGCGGGGGATATGCTACAGTCGGGGGCGTTCGACGCGCGACAACTTGTGGTGTATCATCCGACCACCCGCCGGGCGGCCCGGCGTCTTCCTCCGTGGGGCGTGTCATGACCCGCTTCGGTGTCGCGGTGGCGTGTGTGGTCGCGTGCGGGCTGGCCGGCCGGGCGGACGAGCCGACGAACGCGGTGTTGCGGTTGCAGGCGAAGATCGAGGACGGCAAGGTGTCGTTCAAGCACGTCGAAGGGCAGGGGTACCTGAAATCGATGCTGGCCGAACTCGACGTGCCCGAGTCGTCGCAAGTCCTGGTGTTCTCCAAGACCAGCTTCCAGTTCGAGAAGATCACGCCGAAAACGCCGCGGGCGTTGTACTTCAGCGACGACGTGTACGTCGGGTTCGTGCCCGGCGGGGAGGTGGTCGAACTGTCCTCTCCCGACCCGGAGTTGGGCACCGCGTTCTACACCTTCGACCAGAAGGCCGACGCCCCGACCGGGTTCCTGCGGCACACCGACTCGTGCTTCCGCTGCCACAACTCGGGCCGCACGCAGAACCGGCCGGGGCACATCCTGCGGTCGGTGTTCACGGACCGCACGGGGCAGGCGATCGGCTCGGCCGGCGGCACCCTGGTGGAGCCGGGCACCCCGCTGACCGACCGCTGGGGCGGGTGGTACGTGACCGGCACGCACGGCAAGGTGCAGCACCGCGGCAACTGGGTAGTGGCCAACACCAAGAACCCGGACGCCGACGACCGCACCCCCAACCAGAACGTGACCGACCTGACCGACCGCATCCCGGTGAAGGCGTACCTCACCCCGCACAGTGACATCGTCGCCCTGCTGGTGCTGGAACACCAGGCGGACGTGCACAACCGCCTGTCGCGGGCCACCCTCACCGCCAACGAGGCGATCCGGCACATGGGAATGCTGAAGGCGGACAAGGTGGACAAGGCGGACCACCGCTGGGCGAGCCACACCCGGCGGATCGAACTGGCGGCGGAAGACGTCGTCCGCGGGCTGCTGTACACCGGGGAAACGAAGCTGGACGACGAGGTGAAAGGCACGTCCGGGTTCGCCGAGCAGTTCGCCAAGCGCGGGCCGGCCGACGGCGAGGGGCGGTCGCTGCGGCAGTTCGACCTGAAGACGCGGCTGTTCCAGTACCCGTGCAGCTACCTCATCTACTCGAAGGCGTTCGACGACCTGCCGGCGGAGGTGAAGGCGGTGGTGTGGAAGCGGCTGAACGAGGTGCTGACCGGCCGGGACAAGTCCGAGGCGTTCGCCCACCTGTCGGCCGCCGACCGGAAGGCGATTCGGGAGATCCTGGCCGCGACCAAGAAGGGCCTGCCGGCCGAATGGGCAAAGTAGTTGGCACACGCCGTGTGCCGTCACACCGAACGGCACACGGCGTGTGCCTACTACTTTCCGGAGCGGAACGGCCACTCCCGTCGCACCTTCGCCCGGATGAAGAACACGACCGCCCCGATCAGCAGCGTGCCGGCCCCCATCAGCACGAACAGCCGGCCGGTGGTGGCGTAGACGAACACCCATCCGAGCAGGGCCACCAGGCACGGCAGCGGGAAGAGCCACATCCGCCACGGCAACGGGCGGGGCTGCTTCGCTCGGCGGATGACGATCACGGCGAACACCTGGGCGACGAATTGCTCCAGGATGCGGGTGGCGATGAGGGCGTCGATGACCGCTTGCAGGCTGAAGAAGTTCCACACCAAGGCCAGCCCGCCGATGAGCAGCAGCGAGCGGTGCGGGATGCGGTGCTTCGGGTGGACCGCCGCGAACCAGCCGAAGAACTCCCCTTCCTTCGCCGCCGCATACGGCACCCGAGAGTAGCCGAGCGTGCCGGAAAACACCGACGCGAAGCAGCTGCCCACGAGACAGATTGTGACCAGCGTGGCCGCCCACGGGCCACGCATGCGGTTCATGAAATCGGCCGTCAGGTTGTCAGTGGACTTGGCGGCCTCGTCCGGCGGGATGACGCCGGTGATGGCGAGTTGGATCAGCGGGTACAGGATCACCACCACGAGCGCGCTGACGAGGATCGCGCGCGGGATGGTGCGGGCCGGGTTTCGCACCTCACCGCCCAGGTAGCAGACGTTGTAGTACCCGAGGTACGAGTAGATCGCCAGCGCCATGCCCGCACCGAGGGCGGACGGGAACTGTTCGGGCGGCACCGGGTTGGCGGGTGCGGCGAACGCCACCGCCGGGTCGAACCGGATTGCCCCTTCGAGCAGCACCCACGCGATGATCGCCATCACCGCGACCAGGAACACCATGCTGATGTGCCCGAGGGTCGTCACCCGGCGGTAGAGCAGGGCGACCACCAACACGCCGAGCGCGAGGCCGACCAGTCGCGACGGGCCGAAGATCACCCCCACCTTCTTGTCGGCGGCGATCTCCAGCTCCCACTTCAGGGTGTGCTGCTCGTCGAACGCCTTGAACTCCGGGCTGACCGCCGTGGAGAACTGCGCCGCCGCCACCAGCCCGGAGCCGATTTCCAGCGGCCCGCTGATGAGCAACTGCCACACGAACAGGAAGCTCATCAGCCGGCCCCACTTGGTACGGCCGAACGCCTCGCGCAGGAAGTGGAAGGATCCGCCGGCGGAGGGCATCGCGGCGCCGAGTTCGGCCCACACCATGCCGTCACACAGGATGAGCAACCCGGCCACCAGCCACGCCAGCAGCCCCGCCGGGCCCGGCAACACGCCGAGGATGAGCGGGACGGTGGCGAACACCCCCGCCCCGACGATCTGGGTGATGTTGACCGCGCTGGCCTGCCAGAAGCCGAGCCCGCGGGCGAGCGGGGCGTCGGCGGGCGGTGGGTCGGGCGTCATTCCGGGTCTCGGTGGTAGGTGCCGCGAGCCGAGCGGCACCCGTCTTGGCTGGGAGCGCGGGCGTCCCGCCCGCCCCCGGAATCCGATCCGGGATCAGAGCGAGTGGGGCAACCACCCCGTTTCTTCGCCATGATCCCGGAGTTTCACAACCAGGGCGGGCGGGACGCCCGCGCTCCCAGCCAATGCCACGTCACTCGAACACCAGGGTGCCGAACTTCTTGTGTTCGTGGAAGCTGTCGCCGACGGGTGCCCAGTCCCAGCTCGTCGTCTTCCCGCCGTCGTAGTCCATGCGGTAGAAGTTGGCCCGCCAGCGGGTGCCCGGTTTCGGCGGGGTGTTCCGCATCGGGGCGAGCAACTCATACGGGATGAACACCTCCGCCTTCCACCCCTTCACCGCCGCCCCGGACTTCACCTCCCCGCCGACCGCGCTCGTCGCCTTCTTCACCTTCCGCCCGCCGTCGTAGTGCCACGGCCGCCAGCCCATGATCTTGCCGTCCAGGTTCGGGATGATGATCGGCAGTTCGTACCCCAGCGGACTGATCTCGTATTCGAAGTACACCGGATCGCGCTCGTCCGGCCACAGGAACACCTCGAACACGTCCTCCAGCCACAGGTTCTCGAAGTCGGCGGTGATCTTCGCCGACAGCACGGTGTCAGTGGCGTCCATCAGCACGTACACGCCCTTCTTCGAGTACAGCATCTTCACCTTCGTCTCGTACTCGGCCCCCTTCGCCGTCCGCTTCCGCAGCGGCACCCATTCGGCCTTCGCCCACGCCGCGTTACTCCCGTCGCCGGTCACGTCGAAGTCGTCCGTCGCCTTCACCGCCATCTCCCGGGGCGTCAGCAGCATCTTCTCCTCGTCGGTCTTCAGCCCGAACAGAATGCGCTCGGCGTTCTTGCGGTACACCTTGTCCAGCACCTCCGACGGCAGGTTGATGCCGTAGATGTTCCAGAACCCCTGGCGGTGGTGCGACGCCGAGCAGTCGAAGTACTCGTCCTCGGTTTCGAGGAAGCGGTAGTAGATGCGGAACGCGTCCCTCTTCGGGGTGGTGTCGGTGCCGAACAGGATGCGGTCCTGATACTTCAGGAAGAACTTGTGGGTGGCGAACGGCTGGCGGCCGAGTTCCGAAATGCGAGCGTCGATGTCCACGTACATGTTCGGGTACTTGTCGAGCTTGTCGGCCACACTCGCCAGGTCTTCGGCGTTGTTCCCGAAGTGGGTGTTGATGAACGTCGTCTTTGGGTGCTTAGCGATCACCCGGTGAAGCTGGTCGAGCAGGTCTTGCCGCTTCGGGAACTTGTCGCCGTGGAACAGCCAGCCGGGGTTCTGGTTCAGCTCGTGCCACCGCTCGTTGAAGCGGTCCAGCGGGGTGAAGAAGGCGGCTGGGTCGGCGATGTGGATGACCACCGGCCGGCCGTGCTTGGCGCACGCTTCCCAGATGGGGTCGAGCTTCGCGTCGTCCACCGTCACCAGCTTGCCGTCCTTGTAGCGGTGGGTCAGGCCGAAGCTCTTGTGGAACTTCAGCCCCTTCGCCCCGGCCTTGAAGCCCTCTTCCAACCGTTCGGCTTCGCGCTTGCTCCAGCCTTCGTCGTCGATCCCCTCGAAGCTCACCAGGGCGAACGTGAGGAACCGGCCGGGGTGAGCTTCATCGAGTGCGGTCAGCGTTTCCTTCAACCGGTCGCCCCACCCGCCGTCCAGGTTCACCACCGTCTTCACGCCCGCCTCGTCCATCTCGGTCAGGTACTTCCTCACCACCTCGTCGGTCAGCCGGGCCTTCCCCCCGCCCAGGTGGTTGTGAACGTCGATCACCGGGTACAGCGGCTTCTCGCGGACGGACACCTTCGTCACCATCATCGACCGCGGCTCCCAGTCCTTCAGCTTCAGGTCGCGGATGGACTCGGCCGGCGGGTCGGCGGTGTGGGCCTGCGTGGCGGCCAGCACGAGTGCGGTGAGGGCGAACAGCCGGCCGATGCGGGAGGGAGTCATCGGTGTGAACTCCGGTGCGGGGGCGACGATTGTCGGCCGACTCCCCCGGCCGTGCAAGCGAAATGAACCGGGCGGAGAAAACGGAGCGACCCGGCGGACGACCGCCGGGTGCGAGGAACACACGCGGGTGGTGAGGGCGACCGCCGGCCGGCAGGTCAGGACGCCGCCATCCCGCACACCGCCTCCTCCGCCCGACCGTCCGGGAGGGGGATCGAGCCGGCGTCGTACACCTCCATGTATTCCACCATCAACTCCTCCCCGCCGGGCGTGCGGTGGACGCGGCGGAACATCGCGCCCACGTTCGGGATGTTCACCAGTTGGGTTTCGATCACCAGCGAATCGGTCGTCGGGGTCATCGGACGTCTCCTAGGTTTGTCCCGCCGCGGCGGGGGGTGGGTCACGCCACAATCTACCCCCCTGCCCCGGACGGTTCCCCGCGACCCGCCCCGGCCGGCCCCTCGGGAAAGTGCCCGCCCGCCCGGCGTATCTCCCGGATCAGACCGCCCGTTCCGAGACACGCCGTGCCCGTTGCTCATCCCGCGGGGTTGCCCATCGGCTGGGCGGCTCCCAACCCCGCCCGGCGGACAATTGGGTTCGCCCCGCCCGCCCAGGCCGCCGGCGACACCGCCCGCCAGTTGCTCCGCCACGCCGGCGAGGGCCACCTGCTGACCGTCGCCCCGACCGGGGCCGGCAAGGCGCGGAGCGGCATCATCCCCGCCCTACTCACCCACCCCGGCCCGGTGCTGGTCGTCGACCTGAAGGGGGAGAACTACCAGGTGACCGCCCGCGCGCGGCGGCGGATGGGGCACCGGGTGGTCGCTCTCGACCCGTTCCGGGTGCTCGGCGGGGAGGGCGACCGGCTGAACCCGATGGACCTGTTCGGGCTGGCCGGCGACGCCGACCAGAACGCCGAGTGGCTGGCCGAACTGCTGTGCGGCGGCCGGCCGCTGCTCAGCCGCGACCCGTTCTGGGAGCTGACCGCGAAGGGGCTGCTGACCGGGCTGATCGGCCTCGCCTGGGAGCACGCCGATCCGACCCGCCGGCACCTGGGGACGGCCCTCGACCTGCTGCACGCGGACGACGTGGACTACGCCGTCGCGGTGCAACTGGACTCCCACCGGTTCGCCAACCGGCTGGCCCGGCAGGAGCTGGCCGGGTACCTGCAGCACGAGGCGGACCGCTGCCGGCCGAGCGTGCGGTCGTCCGCCCAGGCGGTGGTCAAGTGCCTGGGCAGCGAGGGGGTGCGGGCGGCCCTGTCGGCGACCTCCTTCGACCTGTCCGCCTGGGTCCGGGGCGACCCGCTCGACGTCTACCTGGTGTTCCCGCCGGACAAACTGGACAGCCACCGGGCGGTGCTGCGGCTGTGGCTGGGCACCCTGCTGGCCGCCCTCATGCGGCGGTCGCACCTGCCCGCCCGCCGCACCCTCCTGCTGCTCGACGAGGTGGCCCAACTGGGGCCGCTCCCGCACCTGCGGGTGGCGCTCACCCTCCTCCGCGGGTACGGGGTGCAGGCGTGGACCTTCTGGCAGGACCTGAGCCAGCTCCGCCACCTGTACCCGTCCGACTGGGAGACGGTGTTGAACAACTCCGGGGTGGTGCAGGTGTTCGGCCTGACGAACGGGTGGGCGGCCCGCGCCGCCGCCGAGGTCCTCGACTGCCCGAGCGGCGAGCTGCTCGCCCTCCCGCCGACCGACCAGATGATCCTCCGGCCGGGGCACGCGGCCGTCCGCGCCGGGCGGGTCGATTACCTGTCGGACGCTTTGTTCGCCGGGCTGGCCGACCCGAACCCGCGGTACGGTCCGGCATTGGTGGTGGGCGATTGAGTCGTCGCCGGCGGAAGTGTATTCTGTCTCCCACAGGGGACCGTCGGAACGACCACGGGGGGTGGGCATGTCGCCGGACGAAGCGGTTGCCGTGCTGGAAGTCTGGTTGACCGAGCCGGCGTCGGCCGAGTTGGTGGCCGTCCGGGCGGACCTCACGGCCGCCCACCCCGACCTGTTTCGCCCGCCCGAAAGGTACACCCCGGACTTCTTCCTCCGCCGCGGGCTGGAAGATCTGGCCCGACGGGATCAACTGCCCGCCGCGGTCGCGCCGCACGACCTGCCGGCCGCCTGCCGGCCGGGCGGGTGTCTGGCCGAACGGGCGGCCCGCATCGCCGGCGTCTACGACCAGGTGCGGCTGCACCAGTCCAGCTTGCAGCCCGGACGGGAGTGGACGCCGTGCGCCCGCGCCTCCTGGCACTTCCTGTACGGCCGCTACCGGGGCGACGACGCCCGCATCCGCGACGTGCTCGCCGACGCCTTCGCCCGCGCCCTCCACGGGGCCGGCACGTACGACCCGCGGTACCCGTTCGGCCCGTGGTTCCGCCGCATCTTGGAGACGGCGGCGAGTGACGAGCGGGCGGACGCCGCCGAGTCCGGCCGGATGGGCGAACTGACGGGCGAGTCGGCGGCCACCGCCCCGCGCGAACAGCGGGAGTCGGTGATGACCGGCGGGGACTGGCTGGCGGCGGTCGTCGAGGAGGGGGTGGAGGTGACGCTCGAACTGCTCCGCCTGGCGGCCGAGGAGTCGCTGGCCGGCCGCGGGGTGTCGTCGCCGACGGAGTCCCAAATCGCCCGCGAGGCGCGGCTGCTGGGGGAGCAGTGGGCCGCCCGGGCCGGGGCGACGCCCGACCCCGAGCGGGTGGGCGGGCGGCTGTCCGAACTGTACGCCGGGTACGGCCACCACAGGGATTTCGTCCGGAGCCTGCCGGCGGGGGACGGGAGGGCGGTGCTGGACGCGCTGACCCCGCTGATCGAAGAACTGCTGGCGCGGCAGGAGCGGGCCGAGGCGAAGCAGACCCCGCCGGCCGGGTCGGTGCCGATCCTGGCCGACCTGCAGACGCGGGGCTGGGCGCTCGCCGGGTCGGCGGACGAGCGGGTGCGGGGGGCCGTCCGCAACCTGCTCTGGCTGAGCTGGCGGTGGGGCGGGCTGGCGGTGCTGGCGGCCTGCCGGCGGTACGCCGAGCGGGTGGGGCGGCCCCCGCTGCGGCCGTTCGTCCAGGCGCTGGACGCCGGCACCTGGCTGAACAACATCCCGCCCGCCTCCCGCGCCGCCCTGGCCGCTCACCTGCCGGGGGTCTGCCCGAACGGTCGCCCCTGGGACGACGAGGCCGGGGTGATGCTGGCGGTGACGGCCTGCGTCGTCGCCGAGCGGACCGTCGGCGGGCGGGCGGTGTCCCGCCGGCGGGTGACGGAACTGACCGCCGACCTGCCCGACCGGGATTTCAACTGGTGGGTGAGCCGGGTGACCGGCCGGGGTCGGGAACAGGCCGACGCCGACACCGGCGGGTTGCTCGCCCGACTCGCCGCCCCCCAACCCGCCGGAGGTATCGCGTGACGACCGAAGACATCGTCCGCGCGGTGGTGGACGTCTACCCCGGCGGGGCGGCCGGGTTCTGGCGGGCGTGGGCGGCCGGACGGCTGGACCCGCGGGTGTGCGAGTACGTCCGCCGGCACGCCGCCCACGCCGGACTGGGCGACGATCTGGCTCGTGCCGACGCGGCGGCCGAGCAGGCCCGCGGCGGGGCGGGCGTTCCCCCCCGGCAGCGGCAACTGGCCGCCGAGGCGGTGGCCGTCGCCACCCCCTCACCCGGCCGGATCACCGCACAGGCCGGCGGGCCGGCCTACGAGGTGGCGGAACTCCGCGAGCGGGTGCGTGCGGCCCTGTTCGACCTGCTCACCGGCGACCTCGACCTGCGGCCGCCGCCCGGCGAGTCCGAGGCCGACGCCGGCACCCGGCTGGTCCGCCACCTGTTCCACGAGCTCGCCCCCGACGACGACCCGGCACCCCCGCCCAGCTTCCAGGAGTTGCTCGACTGGGTGGACGACCTCCGCTTCCGGGCCGACCACCCGGACCCGTCGGCGGCGGACGTGTGGGCGCGGGCGTTCGCCGCCTGCTACCTCCGCCGCCGGGCGGACGACCCGGACGAGTACCGCTACCAGCCGAGTTTCCGCCTGTTCGTCCGCGGGCGGCTGAAGCGGTGCTGCGTGCGGGACGGGTGGGAGCCGCGGGCGGCGGCCGACGGCGGGCGGTTCGGCACGCTGGACGAGGCGTTCGCGGCGCTCACCCGCGAGCGGATCGCGGCGACCGTCGAGCGGGTGGAGTGGGGGGCGCTGGCGGAGTGGCTGGCCGCGGACCCGGCGGGGGACGCATGAACCTGCCCCGCGACAGCGTCTTCGGCGACTACCGCATCCTCCAGCCGCTCGGCGGTTCCACCCCGACCGGGCGGGGCAAGGTGTACCAGGCCCGCCACGAGTTCCTCGGCCGGCTGGTGGCGCTCAAGTTCTACGACCGGTCCGGGTCGATGGTCGAGCGGCTCGGCCGCGAGGGGCGGCACCTGTCGCGGCTGCACGCGCACCCGCACGGCGGGGCGGTGGTGCAGGTGTACGGGCAGGGGGTGCACCAGGGGAGTCACTACCTGGCCCTGGAGTGGATGGACGGGGGCAACGCGTACGAGTGGGCGATGGCCGCGCGGGCCAGCCTGACGCACCCGTGGGTGGCGGCCACCCGCATCGCCGCCGACGCCTGCTACGGGCTGATCGCCGCCCACGACTCGTTCGTCCTGCACCTGGACCTGAAGCCGCACAACATCCTGCTGAGCGTGACCGGGCAGGCCAAACTGAGCGACTTCGACGCGGCCGTCGCGGTCGGCCCCGACCGCCGGTGCGACACCCCGCCCCCCGGTACCGTCGGGTACGCCGCCCCCGAGCAGGCCACCTACGCCGACGTGCGGTCCGACGTGTACGCCCTCGGGGCCAGCTACTTCCACCTGCTCACCGGGCGGCGGATGCCCGCCCCCGCGCACGACCCGCGGGCGTTCGCCCCGGACGTGCCGGAGGCGTGCGTGCGGGTGGTGCGGACGGCCACCGCCCCGGCCCCCGCCGACCGCTACCAGACGGCCGACGACTTCTGGCGGGCGCTGCGGGCGGTGCTGGTCGAGTTGCAGGACGACACCACCGCCCGGTACCTGGCGTGGGTGCGGGAGTGCAACCGCACCCTGCGGCTGCCCGTCCTCAACCGGGTGGTGGAACTCGACCGGGTGTACACCCCGCTGCTGGTGGACACCACCACCGACCAGGAGCGGCAACTGACGTTGGAGCTGCAGGCCGGTCGCGGCGGGTCGGTCGCCGGGCAGGTGGCGGCCGTCCCGCTGACGCTCACCCTGGAGGTCCGCGAGCGGCCGCGGGGGGAGCGGACGAAGCTGCTGCACGAGGTGTTCCGCCTGTCCCCGGTGCTGGTGGTGCTGGGCGAGCCGGGCGGGGGCAAGACGACGGTGGCCCGCTGGCTGGCCCGCCAGGCGGCGGCGTGCTGCGAAGAGGGCCGGCCGCTCGCCGTGCGGCGGTGGCAGCTCGACCCGGACGCCGACCCGACCTCGACCGACGAGGTGGCGTTCGGCGAGCGGAGCTGGGTGCCGGTGCTGGTGCGGGCGTACGACTTCGCCGACCACCTCCGCCGCCGGCGGGCCGGGCGGCAACCGGTCGGTCACCTGATCGACTACCTGGGCTGGCCGTCGCCGGACGCCCCCGACGCCGGCCCGACCGGCCCGGACGGCACCCCCATCCGCCCGGAGCACCTGAACGCCCTGCTCCGCCGGGCGGTCGCCGACCAGCGGGCGCTGGTCATCCTGGACGGGCTGGACGAGGTGCCGGACGTGGACGAGCGTTTGGCCGTCCGCGACGCGGTCCAACTGTTCATCCGCGACCACGTCCACCCCGGCGGCAACCACCTGGTGGTGACCAGCCGCCCGACCGGGTACCACCAGGCGTACCTGCAAGGGCCGCTGGTCGGGCAGGTGACGGTCGAGCGGATGCAGCCGGCCGCCGTCCGCCACTTCGTGCGGGTGTGGCTGGGCGAGTGCGGCGGCCCGCCGGAGCAGACCGACGCCCTGCTCGCCCAACTGGCCTCCGCGGCCCGCCCCGAACTGGCCGCCATCTCCGGCAACCCGCTCTTGTGCGGGGTGCTGGCGGCCGTGTTCCACCGCCACGGGGGGCAACTGCCGGGGACGAAGGTGCAGTTGTTCCACCTGGCGGTGGAGGAGTTCCTGCGGGTGTGGGAGGCCCGCACCCCGCCGGCCGCCCGCCCGTTCAGCCGGCACCAGTTGCGCCGCTACCTGGAGCGGGTGGCGTTCGTGTACCACACCGACTGCCCGAACGGGATGATGTCGGGGGAGGACTTGCGGCAGTTGCTCGTCCGGCTGGCGTGCGACGACCGCGGGCTGGCCGGCACCCTCGACACGCCGCCGGACGTGAACGACGGGGTGGACGCGCTGATGGGGGTGCTGGGGGAGGCGACCGGCCTGCTGGTGCCGAAGTCCGTGAACGTGTACGGGTTCATCCACCGCCTGTTCCAGGAGTACCTGGCCGCCCGCCACCTGGCGTCCGGGGCCACCCTGGAAGCGGTGTTCGAGCAGTTGCAGACGCGGCTCGACTCGGCCGAGTGGCACGAGCCGCTGCTGATGGCCTTCGGGGTGGTGGGGATGGACCACCCGCACCTGCTCACCCCGTTGGCCGAACGGGTCATCTCGGAAGACACGGCGGTGGCCGACCTGCTCCCCCGCGGGGCGCTCAAGTTGGTGGCCGCCCTGCCCGACCTGCCCGCCCCCCGCCCGCCCGCCCTGCCCATGCTGCTCCTGCAGCGGCTGCTGTTCGCCTACGCCGGCACCCAACAGCCGTCCCACCCGCTGGCCCGGCTGGGCGAGCTGATCGAGCGGGCGGTGAAGGGGGACGACGCGCACGGGCGGTCCCTCTGGCACCTGGAGCGGGAGGCGACCGAGCGGGCCATCCTGTCCGCCCTGGACGACCCGGACGCCGCCCCGGTCGCCGCCACCCTGGTGCGGCGGGTGGGGTGGTTCACCCCGGACGTGGGGGCCGCCCTGCTGGCCGCCCGCCGGTGGGACCAGGCGGAGTGGGACTGGCCGGTGCACGCCGCCCTGCGGGAGATGGCCACCTGCCCGCCCCCGCCCCTCCGCCCGTACCCGCCGACCGAGTTCCAGCAGTGGGAGAAGCTGCGGCAGCAGCACGCCGCCGCCGGGCGGGCGGCGGACAACGAGCAGCGGCCGGAGTTGGTGCCGCAGTTCCGGGCGGAGTTGACCCGGCTGACCGACGACCTCGCCGCCCACGAGCGGCAGCACGCCGCCGTCCTCCAATCCCACCGCGAGCGGGTGGCCGCGCACGAGCAGGCGATGCGGCAGTACGAGGAGGTGACGCAGCACCAGTCGCGGGTGTTCCTGCCGACGGCCGACCTGCCGTTCCGGGCGGCGGTGGAGGCCGACCCGGCGGTGCGGGGGCGGGTCGCCTCCCACCCGGACTGGTTCCGGCTGGTGGTCGCCGTGTACGGCGGGCTGGGCGACTTCCGCACCCCCGACCGCAAGCGGGAGTACTACCAGTACTCGAACTACCTGCAACTGCACGACACCGTCCGCCGCCAGTTCCTCCCCTGGCTGACCGAGCACTGGGGGGCGGACGACCCGGTGTACCGGATCGCCGTCCACCTGGACACCGCGCTGAGCGTGTGGAAGGCCACCTGGGAGCGGCCGCCCCAGTTCAACCCGCGGTTCGTCGTGTCCGACTCCCCGCTGACCGACCTGCTGCTGGGCGGGCTGCGGGCGGGGCACCCGCCGGACGAACTGGTGCCGCAGTTGGCGGCGCGGGTGGACGACGGCACCCCGGACGAGCAGGCGGACGCCGCCCTCGCCCTGCTCGTCCTGTGGCAGGTGACGCCGAAGCTGCTGGCGGCGTTGCGACTCCCTCACGTGCAGCGGCGGCTGGAGCGGGCCGAGCTGGCGCTGCGGGACCCGGTCCTGCGGGCGACCGGCCAGATCGTGCCGGCCCTGGCCGCCCTCCGGCGGGAGCGGCGGACGGACACCCCGGAGGGGTGGGAGGCGATCGCCGACGCCGCCCTGGCGGTGACGGTGCCCGGCAACCCGCTGGCGGTGAGCGTGCTCGACCTGTGCGGCGGGGACGGCGACACGGCGTGGGCGCTGGCCGAGCAGTGTACCAGCCGGTTCCTGGGGGTGGTGCCGGACGACGCGGTGTACGAGGCGGCGGTGTGGCTGGACACGGCCACCCAACTGAAGGTGTCCCCTGCCGCCTTCTGCCGGGCCATCGCCCGCGCCCCACTCGCCCGCCACCGGCAGGCGTCGGTGCGGATCCACTCGTGGCCGGTCGAACAGCTCCCCCCGCGGCGGATCGACCCGGACGACCTGCCCGAGTTCGTCCTGACCGCCCTGGAGAACATCCCCGGCGAACTGTCCATGACCCGCGGGTGGGCGCTGGCCGACGTGTGCCGGCCGCTGGCCGCCCGCAACCCGCAACTGCTGCCCGAACTGCTGGCGGTGATCGCCCGCGACACCGGCGAGCGGTCGGACCGGGAGTACGCCCTGCGGCCGCTCGCCCCCGACCTGGTCGGACACCCCGACCTGGCGGCCGAGGCCCGCCGGCGGGCCGACGCGCTGACCGACCCGTACCACCGCGCGCGGGCGCGGGTCCGCCTGGTGCCCCTGTTCCCGAACGACGCCCTCGCCCTGCGGGCGGCCGTCCTGGCGGACGCGCGGCGGGTGGCCGACCCGTTCCGCCGGGCGGAGGTGTTCGAGCGGCTGCTGCGGGTGACCGAGCCGGGCGAGGCCGGTGGTGCGTGGCGGTGGCGGGCGGGAGGCCCGCGGGACCGCGGCGGGCTGCTCGCCGAGGCGCGGCGGGCGGTGCGAGCCATCCGCGACCCGGACGACCGCGCCCGCGGGCTGGCCCGCCTGTCCGCCCACCACCCGCCCCGCTGGCGGGAGCGGCTGCTCGGCCAGGCCGTCCGCACGGTCATGCGGCTGCCGCACGGGTACCCCCGCTCGCACGCCATCCGCCTGCTGCACCCCCAGTTGTTCGCCCACCCGAAGGTGCTCGAGCGGCTGTACCGGTTCATCCGGGCGATGCCGTCCGACCCCATTCAGGCGGCCGCCGACGACGCCATCCTGGTGCCGCTGGTCGCCGCCCTCCCGCTCGTCCGGGCGGTCGACCGGCGGGCGAGCGTCGGCTGGTCGGTGCTGGCGGTGGCGGCCGCCATCCGCGACGTTTGCCCGCAGCAGCGGTTCTTCAACCAGGCGGTGCTGTGGGCGAACCTGCGGAACCCGGACCTGCCCGACGTGGCCGCCACCTTGGCCCACTTGGGGCGGGTGGAAGGGCTGACCTTGCACCGGGTGGCGGCGGAGGTGCTCGACGCCGCTACCCCCGCCGAGTTGGCCCGGTGGGAGCCGCTCGTCCCCATGCTCCAGTCCCCCGACCCGGAGGCGGTGCCGGTCATCGCCAGTTGGTTGACCCGCCCGCCGGGGCCGCTCCGCCGGGCGGCCGCCCTCCTCCTGGCCGAAAGCCAGGGGCTGTCGGCCGACCTGCTGCCGGGCGTGTTCGAACTGCTCCGCTCGGCCGACGACCTGACCCGCACGCGGGCCGCCCACGTCGTCCACCACCCGACCGGCGCCCCCCCGGAGCCGACCCGGCGGCTGTCGGTGCTCAGCCGGCAGGTGGTCGAAGCCATCGCCCGCGAGCGGCTGGACACCCGGGCGAGCGAGCCGGACGTGTCCAACCGGCTGGCCTGGCACTTCCAGGACGTGTTGTGTGACGACCCCGCCGCCGTCGCCGGGTGGGTAAACGCCGTCCGCTCGGACCCGGTTCGCGCGGAGGTGGCGGCCTACTGCCTGGCGCACACCGAGGCGGTCACCCCGGCGGTGTGGGCGGTCCTGCGGGACGCCCTGGCGGTCGGCCCGGTGGGCGTCCGCGGGTGCGTCCTGCGGAGCCTCATGGCCCTGGTGTCCAAGCAGCGGGTGACGGCCGACCAGTGGGCGGAGGTGGCGGCCGTACTCGACCGGCTCGGCCCGGAGGACCTGCCCGACCTGCCGGTGATGACGGGGGGGGCGGACGGGATCGTGTGGGCGGCCGCCGAGGCGGCCGGGGCGGACGACCGCTCGCTCGCGGCCACCCGCCGGCGGCACGCCGACCGTCACCAGCACCGCCTGAACGCCCTGCTCGTCGCCCGCCCGCCGGTGCCCTCGGGCGGGGTCGGGCACACCCTGCCGAAGTGGGCCACCCCCGACACCCCGGCGGTCGACCTACTCCACTGGTTCTGTCACCTGGCGGCCAACCACCTGTACTGGTCGATCGAGCCGGACAAGTACCTGGCCCCGACCGCGGACACCGCCCGCTGGGTGCGGGACCGCCCCGACGTGGTGCGGCTGCTGGGTGAGTGGCTCTTCGTCGAGCTGGCCGCCCCGACCCCCTTGTCGCCGTTCCACCACCTGGTGGTCGAACTGCTGCTGGCGACCGCCCGCGTGTCGGCCATCGAGCAGCGGGCGTTCGCCCAGTTGCCCAACCGCGAGGCCCTCCGCCGGCAACTGCTGACCGTCCCGCGGCGGCACCCGTCGCGGGTCGGGCGGTCGGCGGCGGCCATGCTGCTCGGCCGCCTCGGGCGGTTCGACCGGGAGACGGCGGGGGTGTTCGCCGAGGCGGTGACCGGGGTGGACGACGTCCGTCAGGCGGCGATGACGGCGGCCGGCCTGTTCGGCACGGACGACCCGGAACTGGTCACCCTGCTCGCCGGCGACCCGCAGCAGGGGACCGGGTTGTACCACCCGAGCGGGCTGGCCGCGTATCAGACCGGCCTGGTGCTGGAGGCGTTCGGGCGGTGGGCCGCCGGCCGCCTGCGGGGGCGGGTGATGGTCGCGCTCGCCGAGGCCGTCCGCCACGGCTCGTCCGGCCGGGCGGTCCACTTCGGGCACACCCACACCCGACTGCCGGACACCCCCCGCCTGGACCAACTGCTGCACCGCGTCCTCTTGCGGGTGGGGAACGTGGGCGGCTAGCCGCACGGGAATTCGTTTGACAAGTTCGCACCGCGGTGGTGGAATCCTCAACCACCACCGCACTTCCTTATGACCCCTGTCGCGATCTTCGCGTACAACCGCCCTGACTTGCTCGCCCGCCTGCTCGACTGCCTGCGGGCGGAGCGGCCGGCGGAGCTGCACGTGTTCTGCGACGGCCCGCGGTCACCGGCCGACGCCGCCGGCGTCGAGGCCGTCCGGCGGGTGGTCGCCGGCGTCGACTGGTGCCCGGTCCGGCTGACCGCCCGCGACGACAACCTCGGCCTGGGGCGGTCGGTGCGGGCGGGGGTGACGGCCGTCCTCGCCGAACACGACTCGGTGATCGTGTTCGAGGACGACCTGGTGTGCGTGCCGGGCACCCTCCGCTACCTGTCCGCGGCGCTGGACCACTACCGGGACGACCGGCGGGTGATGAGCGTGACCGGGTGGACGCACCCGCTGGTCACCCCGCCGGGGGTGGGCGACCGCCCGTACTTCGACGGCAAGGGGGAGTGCTGGTGCTGGGGCACCTGGCCGCGGGCGTGGGCGGGGATGGACGTGCCGCCGGCCGAGGTGTACGCCCGGTGCGAGCGGGCCGGACTGGACACCGCCCGGTACGGCACCGACATGCCCAAGATGGCCGCCGAGGCAGGGCCGAAAAACCTGTGGGCGGTCGGCTGGTGGTACCACCACCTGCTGCACGGCGGGCTGTGCCTGCGGCCGCCCTGGTCGCTGGTCGAACACCTGGGGTGGGACGGGCGGGCCACCACCACCACCGCCGAGATGACCCGCTGGCACAACCCGCCCCTCCGCCCGGCCCCGCCCGTCCCGGCCGACTGGCCGCCCCCGATCGAACACCCCGACTGCCCGGCCCGCTGGCGCGGGGCGGTGGACCCGCCGCCGGGGCCGCCATGACCCCCGCCAACTTCGCCCACTACGAGCACCAGTACCGCGAGCGGCGGTCGGCCGGCGGCAGCGGCTGGCTGACGGCGGCCGGCGACGACGAGGTGTTCGACCTGGTCCGCCTGCTGCTCGCGCGGGCGGGTCTGACCGGCGGGCGGGTGCTCGAACTCGGGTGCGGGGCGGGGAACATCAGCCGCCGGCTGGCCGGGTGCGGGTTCGACCTGCTCGGCGTGGATATGTCCCCGACCGCCGTCGCCTGGGCCGCGGAGCAATCCCCCGCCGCCCGCTCGCCGCGGTATCGGGTCCTCAGCGCCACCCGCCTGGACGCCCTCGCCCCCGAACTGTTCGACGTGGTGCTCGACGGCCTGTGCCTGCACGCCCTCATCGGCCCCGACCGGGCGACCGCACTCCGGCAGGCCGCCGCCCGCCTCCGCCCCGGCGGGGCGTTCCTGCTGTTGACCATGTGCAACGAACCCGTCCCGCCCCGGTTCCGCCGGGTGTTCGACCGCGAGACGCGAACCATCCGCGGGGCGGACGGGGTGGCCGAAGTGTGTCTGCTGCCCGCCGACCACATCCTGGCCGAACTGCGGTCGGCCGGTTTCCGAACGGAATGGTCCGACGTCCGCCCCGGCAACGCCGACCGGGGCGACCAGGACCTGCTCCTCGCCGTCGGGAAAACGCCCGGCCCGGCGGCGTACCCACCTTCCGAGGCCCGAAGCGGAACTGTTCCGCCCCCTCGGAGTCTCCACCCCACGGAGGACTGACGTGACCCGTGTCTTGACCCCCGCCGAGCGGCTCGCCCGGCTCCGCGAGCAGGTGAAGTCGGCCGACCGGCCGACCGCACCCGCGCCGCACCAGGCGACCCCGAAGGCGGACGAGTCGCCCGCCCGCTCGTTCAGCGACTGGACCCAGTGGGGGCAGTTCCGCCAGATCCAGTAACCCCCCCGCGGCCGGGCTTGTCCCGGCCGCCCTCCCGAGCCACCCCATGCCCGCCTACGCACGCCACACCCGGTTGCTGATCCTTCAGCCGACCACGTTCTGCAACCTGGACTGCCGGTACTGTTACCTGCCGAACCGGGACAGCAGCAAGGTGATGACCCCCGCGACGGCCGTCGCCGCGGTCCGCAACCTGCGGGAGAGCGGGCTGCTCGGCGACCGCCTGTCGGTGGTGTGGCACGCCGGCGAGCCGCTCACCGTCCCCCTCGACTTCTACCGCCAGGCGATCCCGGCGGTGGCCGAGTTCGGGACGGACGCGCTCACCGTCCGCCAGTCGATCCAGACGAACGGTACCCTCCTCACCGCCGCCCACTGCGAGCTGTTCCGCCGGCACGACGTGAGCATCGGGCTGAGCCTGGACGGGCCGGCCTTCCTGCACGACGCCCAGCGGGTGACGCGGTCGGGCGGGGCGACGCACGCGGCCGTCATGCGGGGGCTGCGGCTGCTCCAGGAGCACGACATCGAGTTCAACGTGATCGCCGTGCTGACCACCGCCGCCCTCGACCACGCCGACGAGGTGTACGCCTTCTTCCGCGACGCCGGGGTGCGGCAGGTGGGGTTCAACATCGACGAGGCGGAGGGGGTGAACCGCACCAGCTCGTTCCACCACCCGGCCGGGGTCGAGCGGTACCGCCGGTTCATGCGGCGGATGTTCGACCTGTGCCGGGCGGACGGCCGCCTGGCGGTGCGGGAGTTCGACGAGTTCGCCAACCTGCTGCGGGCGGACGGCGACCTCGGGGTGAACACCCAGGCCCAGCCGCTCGCCATCGTCAACGTGGCCGCCGACGGCGACTTCAGCACCTTCTCGCCGGAGCTGCTGGAGACCCCGGGCGTGGCGGACGGCGGGTTCCGGCTGGGGAACGTGCACACCGACCGCATCGCCGCAGTCCGCCGCGACGTGCGGGCGCTGGCGCTGTTCCGCCAGGTGGAGGCCGGGGTGGAGGCGTGCCGGCGGGAGTGCCCGCACTTCGGCATGTGCGGGGGCGGCGCGCCGTCCAACAAGCTGACCGAGAACGGGCGGGTCGATTCGACCGAGACCACCTACTGCCGGTACACGGTGCGAACCCTCGCCGACCTGCTGATGGAGGCGCACGAGGAGCACCTGGCGGCGGCGGGGGCGTCGTGACCACACCCGCGTTCGCCACCGGGCTGGTGCGGGTGGCCGTCGCCCCCGCGGGGCGGCGGACGCCGCACCGGGTGACGCTCAGCCGCGGGGTCCGGCCGGCCGGTCGGACGGCGGACGGCGGCCCGGCGTACGCGGCCGAGGCGTGGGTGCCGGCCGGCCCGTTCCGTCGCCCGCGGGCGGACGAGCCGGTGTGGGCCGACCCGGACGAGCCGGGCGAGCACGTGCGGGTGGTCCGTCTGAACGCCCGCGCGGTCGCCGGCCTGCGGCGGCTGCACGAGGCCACCCGCCCGCCGCGGGGCCGGGAGTACGCCGCGGCGGTGGACCGGCTGGCCGCCGAACTGCTCGCCGCCAACCGCGGGGCCCTCGGCTGCCGGGGGCGGGTGCGGCGGACCGGGCTGGCCGAGTCGGCGGCCGGCCTGTGGACGGTGACGGTCCACCCGGAGACCCGGCGGCGGATCGGCCTGCACGTGGACAGTTGGTTCGACGCGGCCGTCGCCGCCCGCCACCGTTCGCCGTGGCGGGCGTGCGCCAACGTGGGGCGGGCCGACCGCTGGCTGCTGGTGGTCAACCGCCCGCTCCGGCAGGTGATGACCGACCTGGGGGCGGACCCGGCCGCGGTGACCCCGAACCGTCTGGCCCGCGACTTCCTCCGCCGGTTCCCGGACTACCCGGTGGTGCGGGTGCGGGTGCGGCCGGGCGAGTGCTACATCGCCGCGACCGAAGACCTGATTCACGACGGCTCATCGGCGGGTGGTCATCACCCGGACCTCTGTTATACTTTCCACGGCCGGTTCGCCGTGGCGGGTGGGGGGGGCGAATGACCACCAGCCGACCGGCCGTGCTGTACGTCGTCGGCGCGGGCCACAGCGGCAGCACCCTGCTCGACCTGATGCTCGGCGGGCACCCGGAGGTCCAGAGCCTCGGCGAGCTGGCCACTTACGACGACTACTTCGGGCCGGCCGACGGCCCGATGCCGTGGGCGGAGCGGGGTTGCACCTGCGGGGTGCACGTGTCGCGGTGTCCGTTCTGGGCGGCCGTCCGCCGGCGGATCGGGGACGGGCCGGTGCCCGCCCGCGACGGCGACGGGTTCGCCGCCCGCACCGCCGACCTGCTGGGGGCGGTGGCCGCGGTGACGGGCAAGCGGTTCGTGTGCGACAGCTCGAAAGACCTGCGGCGACTGGCCGCCCTGCGGCGGGCGGGGGTCGTCGCCCGCGCGATTCACCTGGTGCGGGACGGCCGCGGGGTGGCGTACAGCTACCAGCGGTTGGCCGACGCCGGCGCCCCGCACCCGCCGCCGTGGCACGGGTACGACGCGGCCCTGCGGAGTTGGGCCGAACTGACCGCCCGCGCGGCCGACGACCCGGACACCCGCACGGTGCGGTACGAAGACCTGGTCGCCTCCCCGACCCAAGTCCTCTCCGACGTCCTCGCCCCGCTCGGTTTGGGGGTCGAGCCGGCCATGCTCCGCTTCTGGGACCGCCGCCAGCACAACCTGTGCGGCAACCGGATGCGGATGCGGCCGACCCCCGGCCTGCGGTACGACGACGCCTACCTGACCGCACTGCCGCCCGCCGCCCTGGCGGTCCGCGAGCCGACGCTGGCCGCCGCCCTGCGGCGGTTCGGCTACCCGCCGGTCGTCGGGGAATCGCCCGCCGCCCCGGCGTAATAGTGGTAACGAACCCGCCGGACGCCCCCGCTGGAGACCTCATGCCCCCGCAACCCGACCCCACGCCGGACGACGACGGCTCCCCGCCCGCCCGCCCGGTGGACGAAGCGAAATCGGTCCTCGACCAGTTGGAGCTGCGGCTGAAGCGCACCCTCGGCTTCCTGGGCAGCCTGTTCGCCGGCTTCTTCCTGTTCTTCTTCCAACGGCTGCCCAAGTGGACGTACGAGGTCGTCCGCGAGTTCGTCCGCCGCATCTCCCACTACCTCGGGCAGGTGGGCCGGATCGTCATGTACACCGTGCTGGTGGTCGTCCTGATGGTCGCCCTGGCCGCCATGCTGGTCGGCATCCCCTACGGCCTGTACGCGGTCGGCACGCCGATCGTGGTGCCGATCGTGGTCGCCGGCCTGGAGGTGGTGGCCATCCTGTTCGCCGTCCAGCGGTACCTGTGGAAGAAGTGGAAGAAGTACCGTGCCCGCAAGGCCCAGCAGAGGGCCCAGGTCGAGCTGCCCGTGTGCGCCGTGTGCGGTGTCGAGTGCGTGCAGAAGTCCCCGACCGTCTGCCCGGCGTGCGGCGAGCCGTGGCGCGGCCTGAAAGTGTAGGCCACCTCCCACCCCCACCGTCAAAGGCCCGAAGCGATGGCTCGCCTGTTGTCCGGCATCCAGAACCTGTGGCGGCGGCCGCCCCGGCCCGACCCCGACGGCCGGCCCGCCCCCGCCGCGGAGGGGGTGACCCTGCGGCTGGACCGGTTCCGGGCGCACCCGCAGTTGGTCGAGGTGTGGGCCGACGCCGCGCCGCCCGCCCGCCGCATCCGGTTCACCACCGAACCCGACGGGGTCACCGTCGCCGAGATGCCGCGGGGCCTCACCCGCTTCCTGTTCCGCCTGCCGGACGGGTACGGCGGGGCGGCCGGGGTGGGCTGGCACGAGTTCGGGTCGCCCGCCCGGCGGGTGACGTTCGTCGCCGGCGACCCGCTCCAGCCGCGGGTGCCGGCGGGCACCCGCCTCCGCCTCCAGTGGGACCCGCCGGCCGGGCTGCCCCTGCTGCGGGTCGTCCCCCTCCGCTGGGCAGACCCCCTCTCCCCGCTCGTCGCCCCGCCGGAGGTGGTGCCCGCCGGGCCGGCCGGGTGGGAGGTCCCGGCCCACTGGCTGACCACCGACCCGCTGGAACTGAGGCTGACCCCGGTCGGGGACGGCGGGCAGGGGCTGACCGAGTGCCTGCTGTTGCCGGGGCGTCGCCCGCAGGTGGAGACGGTGTTCCGCCGGCTGATGCTCACCCCGCCCGAGCGGTCCGCCCCCCGCCGCCGGTTGCAGGTGGAGGTGCGGGCGCCCGAGGCCCTCACCCCGGCGGCGGTGCTGGTCGAGTGGCAGCCGCGGGACCGGGAGGTGACGGCCGAGGAACTGATCCGCGTGGAGTGGCCGACCGGCGGGGCGGCGGTGGCGGTCAACCTGCCGAACGTGTCGATGCGGGGCGACCGGGTGCGGGTGCGGTTCGAACCGCCGGCGGCGGCGACCCAGGCGTTCGCCTGGTATCACGCGGACGAGACGGGGTACGGGACGCCGGTGGCCGACGCGGTGCTGGCGGAAGGGGTCGGAGCGGCCGCGGACGCATTCGAGTACACGCACGGGGTGTACCCGCCGTCGGGCGAGCCGGTGCGGTTGCTCCTGTCGGACCCCGAGCCGCCCGAGGCGGACGGCTGGCCGGCGAGCGTCGTCGCCCTGGCCGGCCAACTGGGCGTGGAGGTGGACGAGTTCGTACTGCGTCCGCAGGTTCACGCCCTGTACGCGCACGAGCCGCTCTTACGGGCCGTCCGCCGTCGCCTCGGTGAGCCGGGGCGGTGTACCGTCGTCGGGCACCTGGCTCACGCCGCCGCCGGCTGCACGGCGGACCAACTGGCGCGGCTGGAGGCGTTCGCCGCCGGGTGCGGGGACGCCGACCTGGACCGCTGGCTGGAGGCGGCGGCGGCGGGTGCGGCGGTCGACCGCCTGCTGCCCTTCTGGACCGATCCGAAGTGGGCCGACCTGTCGGCCTGGCAGGTGGTGGAGGCGGCGGCGCAACTGGACGAGGTGCGGGCCGAGCCGCTGTCCGCCCTGCTGCCGGAGTTGCTGCCGATGGGGCCGCTGGCGGACGACCTGCGGCGGGCGGTGGAACAGGAGGGGCGGTTGCCGTCGGCCGACCCGGCCGAGTTCGCCCGCGCGGCCGTCGTCCGCCGGTGGGTGCTCGGGGCGCTCGCCGACCACTGGGGCCAACTGCTGCCGGCCGACGCCGACGAGCTGGCGCGGGCGGTGGCCGACCGCCTGCGGTCCGCCCCGGCGACCGCCGCCGGCGACCTGACCGCCCTGCGGGCGGCCGGCACCCTGCGGCTGCGACCGAGCCGCGGGCCACTGTTCCTGATCGAGCGGCCGCCGGGGACGGGCGGGGAGGGCCGGCAGTACGACCGGCGGCTGCGGCGGCGGGCGGCGGCCGACTGGTACCGCACCCTCGTCCGCTCGCGGATGCTGCCGGCGTGGCCGTGGTGCGGGCTGCTCCCGGCCGACCAGACGACCGCCGGCGTGCGGGCCGAGTGGGAGGCGGTGCGGGACACCCTGCCGCCCGCCGCCGACCCCCCGCCGGCGGCGGTGGCCGACCGCCTGGCACAGGTGCGGGCGGTGGTCGCCGAGTTGGAAGACGACGACCTCCGCGGCGTCGCCGACGAGACACTCTCCCACGCCCCGGCCCTGGCCGAGTGGCTCCGCTGACCCGACTTCCCCCACCCGAGGTGCCCCGTGTCCGACGCCCCCGAGAACATCATGATGATCGGCCCGTCGCGGGCCGGCAAAACGTCCCTCCTGTCGGTCCTGCGGCTGGCCTCGGCCAACTGCCTGCACGACAACAGCCGGGTGGAGATCGACCCGGTGAACGAGAACGCCAAACTGTTGTTCCGGAAGGCGCGGGACATCGTCCGCACCGGCAACATCGTGCACGATCCGTCGAACAGCCTGAGCGAGTACGTGTTCAATTTGAAGTGCGATGTGGAGAAGGTGGTGAAGAAGAAGGTGGTGGAGGATGAACCGGCGGGTTTTCTCGGGTTGGGGAAGAAGCAGGTCACCCGCGAGGTCGAGGTGAAGGTGACGGTGAAGAAGGACTTCACCCTCACCGTGTTGGACGGCAAGGGCGGGTCCATCTTCGGCCCGCCGGACGAGGGGGACATGGCGGAGTACACCCGCCAGCGGGCCGAGTACGTCGACCTGGCCCGCAAGTCGGTCGCCCTGGTCATCTGCATGAACGCCAACGACCCGGGCACCACCGCCGAGTTCTTCACCGACCTGCAACAGTTCCTGGACGACGTGCGGGTGGGGAGCACCCCCTGCCCGTTCGAGCGGGTGGCCATCGCCGTCACCCAGGCGGACCGCCAGGTGGAGCAGTACGGGTCGTCCGCACTCGACCGCCTGGAGGCGCTGGACCCGGCCCAGTCGGCGGCCGAAACGATGGGCCGGCACGCCCGCGACGGCCTGTTCAAGGCCCTCCGCCCGTCGGCCCGGCAGATGGTGTTCGCCGGGTGGACGTCGGTGTACGGGTTCATCGAGCTGGAGGGGAGCGTCAACTTCGACGCCACCACCGGGCAGATGGTCATCTTCCGGGACGACACGGCCAAGTGGGTGGACAACTGGTACCCCTACGGGGTGGTGGAGCCGTTCCTGTTCGCCTGCTCCGGGCGGGTGGTGAAGATGCACCCGCTGCGGCACAAGATCTGACCCCCCCCCGAACGCGGCTCGCCCCCACACCCCCGGCACCCCCGGCACCCCCGGCACCCCATGCCCAACGAATGGCCCCGGTTCGCCCACGGAAAACTGGTGAAGGCACCGGACGGCGAGATCGTCGGACCCGACTACACGACGCTGGGGCGGTCAGCCGCCCCGCCGTTCCCGGAGGTGACGCGGGCCGTCCAACCCGACACCCTGGGGCTGCCGGGGTTGGGGTCCGGGTCCGCCTACCCGGAGGGGTGGGCGGACCACGGGGCGATGCTCTTCCGCCCGGCGTACACTGCGGGCGGCCAACCGTGGTACCTGGTCACCCGCTATCGCTTGGTGGAGGAGTACCCCGGGAAGCCGGCCACCCGCTCGTACGCCCTGTCCATGACCGTCGCGGTCGAGCCGAAGGAGCTGGACTTCCCCGTTCTGTTCCAGTCGGCCGCACGACCGGGCATCGAACAGTTTCCCGCCAAAAACTTGAGCCTCCCCCCACTCGCGGTGCCCGAGGCCGCGCGCGTCCCGCTGCCGGCCGGGTGGTTCGACCGGGTGCGGCCGTGGCTGGTCGCGCTCGCTTCCGGCCGCCCGTTCGGCTCGCACGAACCCGACACCCCCATCGACGGGTTCCTCGAACAAGCGCTGTGGGCGGTGGCCTGCCTGCCGGCGGCAATCCGCTGGCGGGTGCCGGTCGCCGCCGGGGTGTACACCGTTCCGGCCGCCGACAAGGCGCAACTGGTGTACGCCCTCACCCTGTCGCACAAGCCGCGGGCGGCGGGGACGGCCGACACCGGCACCGGCGAGGCGTACGCCGACTGGTTCGCCGGGGCGACCGAGAACGGGGCCGCCTGCCGGACGGTGCAGGACGTGCTGGCCGTGGTCGGCCGCGAGTTCCCCGACCTGGCCACGTGGGATGACATCCCGCCGGCGGACGACTGGCGGCAGGCCGTCAAGGCGATCGGCGAGTTGAAAGATCTGAAGCGGTTGCAGGACTGGGCTGACCGGCCGACCGGCCCCGCGCCCGCCCTCGACCCCATCAACCGTTTCCGCCCGGCGGTGCTGGAACTCGCGGAGAAGCACCTGGCCGGCCCGCCGGAGGTGCGGACGCACCTGCTCGCCGGGGTGACAGCCGAAAGCTGGAAGCCGGCCTGGCAAGCCTACGCCCGCAAGGCGGGGGAGACCGCACTCGTCCGGCTGGGCGAACTGGTCGGCCCGCTGCCGTTCAACCCGGCCGCGGCCGCGCAGGCGAGGGCGATCGGCGAACTACCCCCCCGCTTGGCCGCCGAGGCGAATAGGCGGCTGAGCGCCGCCTACCCGAAGACGTTCGACACCGGGATCGCCGCGTGGGGCGGGGCCATCCGGCAGGCGTTCGCCAAGTCGCCGCCCGCCTGGTTCACCGCCTGGGCGACGGTGACCGCCCCGCAGTTGGCCTGGGGGGCAGCGGCGCTCCAACTGAACATGGGCGAGCAAACCCCGACCGCCGGGTGGGCCGCCGGGGCGCTGCCGCCGGCCGCCGAAGCGATGAAGGCGATGCTGGAGTCGAAGCCCCCCGGCGGCGGGTTCGACGAACTGCTGAAGCTGGCCAAACAGTTCCCCAAGCTGGCCGAGGAGTTGGCCAATCACGTCGAACCGGTGGCCGTCGAGCGGGCGTACCAGTTGGCCGTCGAGGTCGGGCACAAGCGGTGGCTGGAAGACCGGATGAAGTCCGCGACCCCGTCGTATGGCTGGCTCGATCTGGCCGTCAAGTTGTGCCAGGACAAGAACCCGGACGTGCTCTGGGCGAACATGCTGGTCAAACACTGGGCGCAGGTGTCACACAAGGCGGCCGCCCGGAACGCCCTCCTGGACGCGCTGGTGGAGAACCGGCTGAGGGTGTCCGACTGGCAGCCGTATCGTCGGTCGCGCGACCAGCAGCACCGTCCGTCGCCCGACCAACCGGTGTCGGTCCTCACCCGCCTGGGCGAGTTGGTCGGCAAGCTGACCTTCCACCCGGACGCCGTGGAGTGGTTACTGAGCGAGCCGACGGACCTGAACCCGAACGCGAAAAAAGAAGTGCAACAGAAGCTGACCGCCGCCTTCGACGCGGTCACCGAGGGCGGGTACGGCGTCTGGGCCGGGGTCGTCCGGCGGGCGTTCGCCCCGGACCAGCCGGGGTGGTTCGCCGAGTGGGCGAAGCCGCGGGCGGCCAGGCTGGCGTGGGCGGCCGCCTCCCTCCAGTTCCTCTCCGACGTGCCCGACCCGACCGCCGACTGGAAAGGCCCCACGGTCCCCCCGGTGGCGGCGGCCATGCGGGCGATGCTGCGGCGACAGTCGCCACCGGAGGGGTGGACGGAACTGCTGGGGCTGGCCACGGATCGCAAGTCGGTGGCCCGTGAACTGGTGAAACTTCTGGAAGCGACTGACCTGAATGCCGCGGACCAGTTGGCGAGTGAGTCGGGAAACGAGGACTTAATTCTCGGCTCGGTGTCGGGCAGCACCAAACACCTCGATGTGGTCGTTCAGGGAGTGGTGCGGAGGGCCGGTCGCAACTCCGAAACTACCCTGAAAGTCGTGCTCGAAAACTGGGACCAGTTGAAGAGCCGCCGCCAGGAGGAGTTGCGTCCGGCCCTCCGCCCCCACCTGGGGGTGACCGAGTGGGTGCTGCTCGACACCGGCGACGAACTGAGCGTCTCGGACAAGGTGTCGAACTGGGTGTGGCCGGTCCTGAAGAAACTCGTCGAGGGTGACACCGCCCGCCGGCGGCGGGTACTCCGGGTGACGGCGAAGGTGCCCGGTCTGGTCCAGTCGAACAACGGCTTCAAGGAGTACCTGCTGAACCCGCTGCTGAACTCCGCTGACCTCGGCGCACTGGCGGCCGACGGCGGGCCGGTCTTGCAGTTCGCCCTCGCCTTACGCGACAGTCGGGACGGTGCGGGCGGCGGCCTGGAGTTCCCCGAGGTCAAGTGGGACGAGGTGTGGTCGGCCGAGTTGTGGAAACCGGTGCTCCAGAAATGGGGCCGAGCGAAGACCAAACCCGCCACCCTGCCCCTCCGCTCCCCGGCCCAACTGCCCATCGCCCACTGCTTTTCGGAGTACGTGCACTACAGTGTGGACGACACCTTCTGGAAGGGGTGGTTGGCCTTCCTCGCCACGGAGGTGCCGAAGTGGTATCTCGACCTGCTCAAGGCCCGCCAGATGAGCGAACTGTCGCTGTGGCGGTTCGCCCAGGGGTGGGACAAGGTGAAGTCCCTGAGGCCGGACGAGTTGCACACCATCAGCCGCCTCGGCTTGAAAAACGACTACCTGCAGGCGGCGAACGCCGGCAAGGCGGCGAACGCGCTCCCGGTCGAGTTCGTCGTCGACACGGTGGCCGTCGACCAGTTCTGCCCCAACCCAGACTGGTGGCGGTACTACTTCCAGCAGGCGCTCGACGACAACGACCCGGTCAAGGTGGGCATCCTCTGGATTCAGTGCGTGCGGCATCTGAGCAAGGAGGAGGTGGGCGAGATGAAGGTGGTGCTGGAGAAGGTGTTCGGCAAGCACAAGGAGAAGAGCGGGATCATGTACTCCAACTGGTTCTCGATCGCGAAGGCGGTCATCGAGAAGGACGACTCCGTCAAGGCGCACAAGCCGGCGATGCTGCGGCGGTTGCAGTCGTACCTGTAACGCTGCACCCGGTCGGGTGTCGCGGGTGGCCCAACCCGCGGCCCCCGGCCCCGCTCGCCTACAGCGTCCCCCGCTTGTCCTGCTCCCGCTCGATCGACTCGAACAGCGCCTTGAAGTTGCCCTTCCCGAAGCTCTTGCTCCCCCGCCGCTGGATCACCTCGAAGAACAGCGTCGGCCGGTCGGCCACCGGCTTGGTGAAGATCTGCAGCATGTACCCCTCGTCGTCGCGGTCCACCAGGATGCCCAGTTCGGACAACTCGTCGATGTCCTCCTTGATGGCCCCCACCCGCTCGGGCAGGGCGTCGTAGTAGCTCTGCGGCACCCGCAGGAAGCTGACGTCGTTCGCCCGCATGGCCCGCACCGTCTTGCAGATGTCGCCGGTGATGAGCGCGACGTGCTGCACCCCCGGCCCGCCGTAGAACTGCAGGTACTCGTCGATCTGGCTCCGCCGCTTCCCCTTCGCCGGCTCGTTGATCGGGAACTTGATCCGCCCGGTGCCGTTCTGCACCACCTTGCTCATCAGGGCCGAGTACTCGGTGCTGATGTCCTTGTCGTCGAAGTGGGCGAGCTGGCTGAACCCGAGCACCGTCTTGTGGAACTCCACCCACTCGTTCATCTTCCCCTCTTCCACGTTGCCGACGATGTGGTCGATGGCCGCCAGCCCGACCGGGTGGAAGGTGCTCGGCTGGTACCGCTCCGGGTCCATCGGCTTGTACCCGGGGGCGAACACCCCGCGGTAGTTGTCGCGGTTGATGAAACTGTACGTCGTGTCGCCGTAGGCCAGGATGCTGGCCGTCTCGTACACCCCGTGCTCGTCCTCCAGGCGGTGCGGGGCGCTCCACGGGGTGCCGCCCCGGTTCACCGCCTCGTTGAACGCGGCCCGCACGTCGGGCACGTCCATGGCGATGTCCATCACCCCGTCGCCGTGCGTCAGCAGCCGGCGGCTCTCGGGGTGGGCGGCGCTCAGCGGCGAGGTGAGCACGAAGGTGATGTCGCCCTGCCGCAGCACGTACCCGGCCTCGTGCTTCACTTTGGTTTCGAGGCCGGCGTAGGCGATCGGGTCGAACCCGAACGCGTTGCGGTAGAAGAAGGCGCTCTGCCGGGCGTTGCCGACGAAGAAGCGGACGTGGTCGATCTTGCGGAGGGGGAAGTCATTCACGGCGGGGCCTCGGACGAGGGTCGGCGTGAGGACATTCTATGGGGGAGGTGAAATGGTTTGCCGCGAGACGAAGGCGAGCGCGACCCACGCGCTCGCCTTCGTCTCGCGGCAAACCGTGTGCGAAAAAGCGAACCACCCGGGTTGGCAGAGGCCTCTCCCCTCCTCTGCCAAGTCCGGGTGGTTCTCGCACGAGTCAGGTCGAGCCTCCGGCCGCAACCGCCTCTCCCAACGGCTGCGTCCGATTCGGCTCGGTGTCACTCGTGCGAGGGAATCTAAAGCAGCGGGTGTGCCAATCCCCGAAACGGGGCGTGAGAGAACGGTCGTTACCCGTCAATGTGCCTGAAATCGCAGGCGAAAAATGTTCCTCACCTCCGGCCACGTTGTTCACCGATTCAACACAATACGGCCGCGTGTGCCGCCCCGTCATGCACCCGCTGCATAGCCCCCTTGCACCCGGTCGCGGGCGGGTGGCCTTCCCCGTGGTTTCCCACGTCACCTACAATCGTGACGTACCCGTGTTGCCTCACCGCTGGGCATTCGCATGAGCACCGACGTCCGCCTGAACGGCGCCGATCTGACCGCCGTCACCGACCAACTGGTGCGGTCCTACGGGGCGTGCGGGATGCTCCACCACCTGGGCCGCGAACCGCTCCCCAGCCGCGAGGCCGTCGCCGACATCCTGGCCGACTTCTTCGAGATCCTGTTCCCCGGCTACGGGCGGCGGCAGAACCTGACCGAGGCGAACATCGGGTTCTACATCGGCGGGCTGATCGACGCCCTGCACGCCAAGCTGACCGAGCAGATCGCGCGGGCACTCCGGCACGACCGCTGCCGCGACGATGAAGACTTCCACCGCTGCGACGAGGCGGCGGGCGGTACGGCGCTCGACCTGCTCCGGCGGCTGCCGCACATCCGCAACACCCTCGAACGCGACGTGGAAGCGGCGTACTCCGGTGACCCGGCGGCCAAGAGCCACCACGAGATCGTGTTCAGCTACCCCGGCTTCGAGGCGGTGGCCGTGTTCCGCATCGCCCACGAGCTGCACCGCCTACGGGTGCCGTACATCCCGCGGATGATGACCGAGCTGGCCCACTCCAAGACGGGCATCGACATCCACCCCGGCGCCACCATCGGACCTGGCTTCTTCATCGACCACGGCACCGGGGTGGTGATCGGCGAGACGTGCGAGATCGGGGAGAAGGTGAAGCTGTACCAGGGGGTGACGCTCGGGGCGCTCAGCTTCGACCGGGACGAGAGCGGCGAACTGGTTCACGGGTCGTACAAGCGGCACCCGACCCTGCGGGACAACGTGGTGGTGTACGCCAACGCCACCATCCTGGGCGGGCGGACGGAGGTGGGCGAGGGGGCGGTCATCGGGTCGAACGTGTGGATCACCAAGAGCGTCGCCCCGTACGCGGTGGTGGTGCTGGACGCCCCGCCGCACAAGGTGAAGGGCGGCCCTACCCCGCGGGCCCAGCAGGAAGCGATCATGTACCACATCTGAGCGACGAGCGGGGCAGGAGGTGGCGGGATACAATACGCCGACACCTCCTCCCCGGTGAATTCCCATGGACGCCTTCATCCTGTCCGCCGTTCGCACCCCGATCGGCAAGTTCCTCGGCGGGCTGTCAGACCTGCCTGCACCCAAGCTCGGTGCGGTCGCCGTCGCCGAAGCCGTCAAGCGCGCCGGCGTGCAACCCGCCGCGGTGGACGAGTGCGTGATGGGGTGCGTGGTGCAGGCCGGGTTGGGGCAGGCACCCGCACGTCAGGCCGCGATCTTCGGCGGACTGCCCGACACCATCCCGGCATACACCGTCAACAAGGTGTGCGGGTCGGGGTTGAAGGCGGTGATGCTGGCGGCCCAGAGCATCAAGGCGGGTGACGCGAACGTGGTCGTCGCCGGCGGGATGGAGAGCATGAGCCGTGCCCCGTTCCTGCTGCCGAACGTGCGGGGCGGGTACAAGTACGGCGACCAGACGGCGAAGGACTCACTGGTCCTCGACGGCCTGTGGTGCGCGTTCGAGAACTGGGCGATGGGCGAGGCCGCCGAACACATCGCCACCAAGTGTTCGGTGAGACGTGCGGACCAGGATCGGTTCAGCGCGCAGAGCCACAAGCGGGCGGCGGCGGCGTGGGAGAGCGGAGCGTTCGCCAACGAGGTCATTCCCGTGACGGTCGGCAGCGGGGCGAAGGCGGTGACGGTGAGCAAGGATGAGGGCATCCGGGCCGACAGCACCGCCGAGGGGCTGGCGAAACTTCGACCGGCGTTTCGACCCGACGGCACCGTGACCGCCGGCAACGCCAGCCAACTGAGCGACGGGGCCGCCGCGGTGGTGGTGGCGTCCGGCGACGCGGCCGGCAAACTCGGGGCGAAGCCGCTCGCCCGCATCGTGGCGTATGCCACCAGCGGGGTGTCGCCGAAGGACATCTTCATCGCCCCGGTGCCGGCCGTTCAAATGGTGCTGGCGAAAGCCGGACTAAAAACGAATGACATCGACCTGTGGGAACTGAACGAGGCGTTCGCGGCGCAGATGCTGGCGTGCGGGAAGGAACTGAACCTGGACGAGGCGAAAGTGAACGTGAACGGCGGGGGTGTGGCGCTGGGCCACCCGATCGGGGCGAGCGGGGCGCGGGTGCTGGCCACGCTCGTCCACGCCCTGCACAAGCGGGGCGGGCGGTACGGGCTGGCGTCGCTCTGCCTGGGCGGGGGCAACGCCGTGGCGATGGTCGTCGAGCGGGTGTGAACGAAGAATTTCACCGCCGAGGGCGCGGAGAAAGACCGAAGAGAGTCCTGTATCACAGAATGACTCTGCTGTCTTCTCTCCGCGTCCTCGGCGGTGAATCATCCGGAGTCCAGCGATGCGCCGCTTCGCCCTACTCGCCCTGCTGCTCGCCGTCGGGTGCGGGCGTGCCCCGTTGGAACGGTCCAAGCCGGCCGTCACCGACGCCGAGTGGCCCACCTTCCTCGGCCCGAACGCCGACAACAGTTCGCCCGACAAGGGCATCCTGTTAGAGTGGCCGAAGGACGGGCTGAAGAAGGTGTGGGAGTGCCGCCTCGGCGACGGGTACGCCCCGCCGGTGGTGGCCGGCGGCAAGCTGTTCCACTTCGACCGGTTCGACGACAACTGCACCCTCACCGCCCGCCACGCCGACACCGGCAAACTGCTCTGGAAGTTCGAGTACCCCACCGATTACGAAGACTTGTACGGGTACGAACCCGGCCCGCGGGCCTGCCCGGTGGTGGACGGCGAGCGGGTGTTCCTGCTCGGCCCGGAGGGCATGCTGTACTGCGTGACCACCGCCGACGGCAAAGAGGTGTGGAAGGTGGACACGAAGAAGGACTACCACGTCCACCAGAACTTCTTCGGCGTCGGCAGCGTTCCCCTGGTGGTGGGCGATCTGCTCGTCGTTGCCGTCGGCGGCAGCCCGGACGGCAAGCGGCCGGTGGACCTGCGGGACGCGAAAGGGAACGGCAGCGGGCTGGTGGCGTTCGACAAGAAAACGGGCAAGGAGAAGTGGAAGGCGACGGACGAACTGGCCAGCTACAGCAGCCCCGTGCTGGCGACGTTCCACGACAAAAAGACGGTGCTGTACTTCGCCCGCGGCGGGCTGATCGGCGTGGACCCCGAGAACGGCAAGGAGCGGTTCAAGTTCGCGTGGCGGGCGAAGATGCAGGAGAGCGTGAACGCCGCCAACCCGGTGATTGTCGGCGACACGATCCTACTCACCGAGTGCTACGAGAAGGGGGCCGTTCTGCTGCGGGTCACGAAGGACTTCAAGGTGGAAACGGTGTGGAGCGACGACGAGGCCGAAGGGAACACGAAGGCCCTCCGCGGGCACTGGTGTACGCCGGTGGTGGACGGGAAGTACGTGTACGGGAGCAGCGGGCGGCACGAACCCGAAGGGGACGTGCGGTGCGTGGAACTGGCCACCGGGGAGTTGAAGTGGAAGCAACCCCGCACCCGCCGCAGCACCATCACCAGAGTGGACGGGCACCTGCTCGTGCTGACCGAGGACGGCACCCTGATGCTGGTGAAACCGACGCCGGACAAGTTCGACAAGGTGGCCGAGTGGAACGAGAAGGACAACCCCGACCTGCGGTCGCCGTGCTGGGCACCGCCGGTCGTCGCCCGCGGGATGATGTACGTCCGCGGGAAGGGCAAGCTGTGCTGCTACGAACTGATCCCGACCAAATAGGGTGGCCCGCTCTCGCCGAGGGCGGGCCACCCTACCGGATCACCTCTTCTTCGCACGCTCCCGCGCCGCGGCTTCCTGCGGGTCGGTCACCGGCGTCTTGGTGTCCCAGAACACGCCCTGCTTCAACCCGCCGCTGATGTGCGTCCGCGTCTCCTTGTCGTCTTTCACGAACGCCTTCAGCCCGGTCCGCAACGCCGCGGCGATGTCATCCGCCTTCTCCGCCTGGGCCAGCACCTTCCCCTTCCGCCCGTAGGTGTCCGCCTGCACCACCACCACCGCGGGGTTGCCTTTCAGGCCCTCGAACTCGCTCTGGGCGTCGGCGTCCTCGGCGAACACGAACCGGCCGACGAACTCGTCGCCCCACGCCGGTTTCGTCACCCCCCGTCGCACCGCCTCGTCCTTCGCCCGAATCACCACCAGCGGCTGACCATCGGACGCGGCCACCGGCAGGGCCAGCCGCACGCTCGGCACCAGCGGCAGGCTCGTCGGTTCACCCTTCGGGGTGTACTTCGACATCAGCTTCGCCATGCCCTCGGCCATGTCGACCGCGTCGCGGTACACCTGATCCATCCCCCGCCCGCCTCCGACCAGTTTCGTCTTCCCGTCCACGTCCAGAATGGCGAACGACGAGTTCTCCACCTCGCCCGACCGCGTCCGCACCAGCGACTTCAGGAACTTGGCTTCGAACTCGTCTTCGTAGGTGGTCAGCCGCACGCACACGAACTGCCGGCTGGCCTCGATCACCGCGGGCTGAGACAGGAAACTCCTGTCCATGGCTTGCTTGCCCGGTCACCAGATGCCCGACACGCCGCCGCAGTGCGGGGTGCCGGAGATGAGCAGGATCGGCCGGCCGGTCTTGGCCGCTTCCGCACGCCCTGCTTCCAGTGACGTGAACCACTGGATCCCGCCGCCCACGTCGGCCTTCTTCTCTTCCTTCGGCTTCTCGGCCGGCGGTTTACCACCCGGACCGCCGGGGCCACCGCCCGGACCGCCGGGACCACCACCTCCGGGGCCGCGACCGCCGCCGGGGCCGCCCGTCGGCGGGCCGGCGATCTCGATCTTCTTCTTCTGGTCGGCGGTGAGGATTTTGTCGAGCTTCTCCTTCACCGTCTTTTCCAGTTCGGCCAGTTCCTTCTCCTGGTCCTTGGTTAACTCGATCTGGTTGCGGATGTGCGGGGGCAGCACCTTCCCCAATTCGAACCGCGGCGGGCCGCCGCCGGGTCCACCCGGACCACCTCCAAACGGACCGCCACCCGGCGGCTGGGCGAACGCGGCACCGGCCGCGAGCAGGGCGATCAGGGCGAGGCGTCTCACGGGCTTCTCCGGTAGGGTGTTCCCACACCGGGTATGTAACGCCACCCCCGATTCCCCGCCGCGGAAATGTGAGACGCTCTCACCGGTCTCCGCCGCTATCATCTCCGCATGTCCGAACCGCTCACCATCGCCGCCGCCGCCCCGCTCATCCGCACCGGCGAACTCACGCCGTCCGAGCTGCTGGAGCAGTGCCTCCGCCGCATCGACATTTACGAGCCGGCGGTGAAAGCCTGGGCGTACCTCGACCGCGAGCGGGCACGCCAGGACGCCGCGAAAGCGACCGACGAGATCAAAGCGGGGAACTACCGCGGGCCGCTGCACGGCATCCCGATCGGCGTCAAAGACATTATCGACGTGTTCGACATGCCGACGGGGTGCGGGTCGAAGCTGTGGGCGAACAGCTACGCCCGGCAGGACGCGACGTGCGTGGAACGGCTGCGGCATGCCGGCGCGATCATCCTCGGCAAGACGGTGACGACGGCGTACGCGTACCTCGACCCGCCGGTGACGCGGAACCCGTGGAACCTGGACCGCACCCCCGGCGGGAGCAGCAGCGGCAGCGCCGCGGCGGTGGCGTGCGGCATGTGCCTGGCGAGCCTCGGCACACAAACCGGCGGCAGCACCATCCGCCCGGCAAGCTACTGCGGGGTGTATGCACTGAAGCCGACCCACGGCCGCATCAGCGTGAAGGGCGTGTTGCCGCTCGCCCCCAGCCTCGACCACATCGGCGTGATGGCGAACTGTGTGCGAGACTTGGCGACGGTGTTTGAAGCGTTGGCTGGGCCACTGCCGGGTTGTGTGTCGCTGGTGGACTCTGGACCTGACGAGGTCGAGTTGTTCAGGCTCGGTGACTACTTCGACAACGCTGATTCGGAGCTACTCCGAGCATACAGAGACGCTTTGCGTACTCTCGCCGATGGTGCGTGTAACGAATTGACCCTCCCGCCCGGATTTGTCGATGTGCCGCCCGCCCAACTCACCGACATGGCGACCGAAGCGGCCGAGGTTCACTCCGCCCGCCTCGACCGACACCCGGAGGATTACCCGCCCCGCATACGCGAGTTGATCGAGACGGGGCGGTCCCGTTCAGCCACCGACCTACGAGCCGCATCGACGTTGAGGGTGAAAACACTCCGCCGGCTCCGCAAGCGGCTCGGCAGGTTCACCGTGCTGGCCACCCCCGCCGCCACCAGCTACGCCCCGACGACAGAAACGACCGGCAACCCGGCGTTCAACTCTCCGTGGAGCTTTCTCGGGTTGCCAGTCGTGTCCGTGCCGTTCGGCTGGTCTGCGGACGGGTTGCCGGCGGCGGTGCAGTTCATCGCGGCGTCGGACAACGAGCCGTACCTGTTGGCAACGGCCGCGTGGGCCGAGCGACAGTTCGCCCTTTCCCGCCGCCTGCCGCCGGTGCCGGCCGCGTAACCCCAAGTAGGTGCCGCGAGCCGAGCGGCACCCGCCGGCCACCGGGTGCCGCTCGGCTCGCGGCACCTACCATGTCGCCACCATGAGTTCCTTCGCCGAGCTGCTGGACGTGCTGTACGAGGACAACCACGTCGTCGCCGTGAACAAGCCGGCCGGGTGGTCGTCGGCACATTTCGACGGGTCGGACGAAACCGTCGATCAGTTGGTGAAAGCGTACCTGAAGGAGAAGTACGCCAAACCCGGTAACGTGTTCCTAGGCGTGGTGCATCGGCTCGATAAGCCGACCAGCGGCGTGCTGCTGTTCGCCCGCACCAGCAAGGCCGCCGCCCGCCTGAGCGAGCAGTTCCGCGAGAACGCCGTCGAGAAGACCTACTGGGCGGTGGTGGAGAAGACATCGCCGACGGAGTGGCCGCAGTGGGGCACACTCGACGACTGGCTGCAGCACGACGACCCGAACCACAAGGTGATCGTCGTCCCGCCGAGCACGCCCGACGCGAAGCCGGCTCGCACGCATTTCCAGGTGAAGGCCACGCACGGCGGGCTGATGCTGCTCGAACTCCGCCCGCAGAGCGGCCGCAAGCACCAGCTCCGTGTGCAACTCGCCAGCCGCGGGTGCCCGGTGTTCGGCGACGTGAAGTACGGGGCGAGCCGACCGTTCGGCCACGCCGTCGGGTTGCACGCCCGCAGCATCTCGTTCCTTCACCCGACCAAGAACGAGCCGATCACGCTGACCGCCGAGGTGCCGAAGGGCTGGAGAGGGCCGTTCGCGTATCTTTTGCCGAAATAGGTGTCCTCCGAGGCGGTCGGCCGTCGCTCAATATTCCGACGGGATCGGCGAACCAAATGTCAGCCACCCGCGTCTATGTGGGTGTGAAGCGGACGCCGCGGTGACGAGCCGAGCCGGACGCGAACCCGAAACCAACAAACCGTGTCCGTGTTGCCATGACCCTGCGATATGCCAGTACCGAACTTCGCACCGGCGAAAGCCGGTTGAGCGGGAGCGAGCGGATGCTCGATACCGCGGCGAAGCGGTACGCCGTCGAGGGTAAGCGGAGCGGCCTCACATGACCCCCAGCCGGGACCGGGCGAACCACGCCGGCCGGGGGTAACACCCCGGCCGGTTTCGTTTTGTGGCAGCAACCGGAACGACATCACCCGTTGGTCTAACGGCGAGAACGCCGGGCTTTCAATCCGGAGGTGGGGGTTCGATTCCCCCACGGGTGACTCCTGCCGCCCGACGGCGGGGCAGGCAACGACATCATTCGTTCGTCTAGCGGCAAGGACACCTGGGTTCTCAACCCGGGGACAGGGGTTCGAGTCCCCTACGGATGACTCTGAGGTCCAGGTGTTAGCGGCAGCACTCCTGGCTCTTACCCAGGATGTGAGGGTTCAAGTCCCTCGGACCTCATTGCAAGCACTTGTGGCGTAGCCGGGAACGCGCCGGTCTTCCAAACCGGAGTCGTGGGTTCGATCCCCACCTGGTGCTCTGAACTGTCCTCGGAGTGTGCCGGATGAGCACGCGACCCTCCGAAGGTTGAAGACCAGGTTCGATTCCTGGCGAGGACATCGGATTTCGCCCCTGTGATGTAACGGCAGCCTGCCGTCTTGGTAAGACGGCCGCGCAGGTTCGACTCCTGCCTGGGGCTTGGCTGACGACCGACGACACGACGCGCCCGTGATGTAACGGCTGGCCTGCCGCCTTGCCATGGCGGATGAGCGGGTTCGACTCCCGCCGGGCGCTTTGAACTGACACACACGCCCTTGTGGAGCAGCGGAGTGCTCGCCACTTTGTCAAAGTGGAGGCCGCGGGTTCGAATCCCGCCAGGGGCGCTGGGACAAGTGGCACGGTGCGCCAACCGGTAGAGCGCTCAAACTTAAACCTTGAGGGGTGTGGGTTCGACTCCCACCCGTGCTACTCGGAACCACGCGTCGGACGACACAACGGCGTGTCAACCGGCTGTAACCCGGCGGCCTTCGGGCCTGGCAGGTTCGATCCCTGCCCGACGCACTGCCGCACCCGCTCCCTGGCGGTCGCGGCTCGTAGGAACTCGGCCCGTTCGTCTAGCGGCACAGGACGCCAGCCTCTCACGCTGGTAACGCGGGTTCGATTCCCGCACGGGTCACTCTCGGTGACGTAGCCCAACTGGTAGCAGGCCGCGGTCTCAGAAGCCGTGAAGTGTGGGTTCGAATCCCACCGTCACCACTCGATTGCACGCGGGCAGGCGCCCACCCGAGGGTCATGACCTCGGCCGTCCGGTTCGAGTCCGGGGCGTGCGACTCCATTGCAGACGGGCCGGCGCCCGTCCGGGTCTCATAAGCCTGGAGGCCGGGTTCGAC
>CAYMHO010000026.1:0-40105 GCA_964390195.1 uncultured Fimbriiglobus sp.
GGTGCGCCGCGCGCCGCCGGCGAGCGCGCTCGCCGTCGGCTCGCGGCTCACCGGGGCCACCCTCATCCGCGCCTCCCGCCCGGACTTCGACGCCCCATCCCACTTCTACGCACGGTTCGGCGAAGTGTTCGACGCCCGCCCCGAATCGGGCCGCCCGCCGTTCGCCCCGCTGTTGGAACTGCTGCCCGGTGTGCTCGACAAACTCGGCGACGACGCGACCCTGTGGGTCGAAACCGACCGACTCCTCCCGCCGTGGTTCGCCCCGCCCGATGTGCTCGAGGCGTACTGCCAGGACCTGACCGAAGACGCCGACGAGGACGCCGAGGACGCCGAACCGCTCGCCCCGTGGGCCGACCCGACAGTCGGCTGGTTCGACCGCGACGACCTCGCCTCGTGGGAGCTGTTGCACCGCAGCTTCGCCGCCGCCGTGACCTGCTTCGACGTCGACGTGGGGCGCGTCTTCGACCTGCTGACCGCGAAGGGGTGGGACCAGTCTGCGAGGTGGGTGTTCACGTCCGACTTCGGCTACCCACTCGGGCACCACGGGCTGCTCGGCCCGCACCGCCCGTGGCTGCACGAGGAGTTCGTCCACATCCCGCTGATCGTGCGGCGACCCGGCGGCGGGCCGGGCGAACGGGTGTGGGCGTTCACCCAACCGGAGGACGTGATCCCGGTGAGCCACGAGGCAACGCCGAGCGCGACCCGAACGCAAGTCACCTCCGTCTGCGAGATCAACGGCCACCGCGAGGCCGCCCTCCGCACCGACACGCACGCCCTGTTGCTGCCGCTCGCCACCGACGACGACGAACCCCGCGAACCTCAACTGTACGAGAAACCGGAAGACCGCTGGGAGTTGAACGACGTCCGCCAGCCGAACCTGGGCCTGGCAGACGAGTTGGAGGCGGAACTGCGGGAGCAGATCGGGTAGTGCTCTGCTCGCTCCGCGAGCGGGTTCCGAAGACCGCTCGCGGAGCGAGCAGGGCACTACTTTTTCTTCCTCGCCGTCGGCAAGTCCGCGTACACGATCTCGTCGCCGTAAAGCGTCTTCGCCGCCGCCACCACCTTCCCCTCGTTCGAGATGACCTCGCTGAACCCGTACCCCCGCCAATCCTGCTTCTCGTCCACACTCCAGTTCGCCCCGATCAGGTGCAGCTTGAACGGCTTCACCCGCTCGGGCAGCTTGTGCAGGAACCAGTCGGCCGGGTGCTCGGTGTCCACCCACGCGATCGGGTAGAGCAGCGCCCACAGGTCGTCGTTCTGGTACTTCTCCAGGATGGTGTGGATGTCGAAGCAGATGCCGAGGCCCACCTTGCCGTACTCGGTCTGGTACGTCTGCACCCCGCGGTCGCCGGCGGTCGCCCACGACTTCTCCGGGTGCGGCCACGGGGTCAGTTTGCGGTAGTGGGCGACCACCTCGCCCTTCGGATTCGCCAGGCAGACGGTGTTGAAATACCTCGGCTCGTCGCCCTTCTTCTTGGCCGCCTCCACCTCCAGAAACGGGATGGTCAGGTAGATCTCCAGTTCCTTCGCCAGCGCCGCGAAGTGCTTGACGCTCTTGCCGTCCACCGCCTCGGCGAAGTCGGCCGGGTCTTTCCCCTGGAACTGCTTCTCGATCGGCCACCCCTTCAGGTGCCAGTTGGTCTTCAGGTCTTGCGACAGGTAGCCGGTGACGGCCGTCTCGGGCAGGACGACGATCTTGGCCCCGTTCTTGGCCGCCTCCTTGATGAGCTTGGTCAGCTTCTTGGTGTTGAAGGCGGTGTCGCCCAGGTCGGACGGGCACTGCACGGCGGCCACCTTCACCGTGGCGGGCGGGTCGGCGGCGAGGAGCGGAACGGCGAGTAGAAGGAGAACGACTACGGAGCGCATGACGCGACCCTCGGGGAGTGCCGTCTATTCAACACGAACTCGACGCCGAATGGGGTAACGAGGTTGTCACTCATCCCCCTTCACCTCACACCTCCCACCCAGCACTCCACCCCTCTACAACAACCGTTCCTCTCCGCCCTCCGGAACCGCTCCCGCGATGAAGACCCGACTGTTCACCCCCGGCCCGACGCCCGTCCCCGAAGAGACCCTCCTCGAACTGGCCAAGCCGGTCGGCTACCACCGCTCGGCCGAAGCCAAAGCCATCCTGAAGGAAGTGTCGGAACTGCTCCAGGAGGTGTTCCAGACGAAGAACCCGGTCGTCACGCTGACGAGTAGCGGAACGGGCGGGATGGAGTCGGCCGTCACCAGTTTGCTCGCTCCGGGGGAGAAGGCGATTCTGCTCTCGGCCGGGCGGTGGGGCGAGCGGTGGAAAGGCATCCTGAAGGCTCATGGGGCGAACACGCACGTCGTGAGCGTGCCCTACGGCAAGGCGATCACCCCGGACATGCTGGCGGCGGCCCTCAAGGAACACCCGGACGCAGGGGCGGTGTTCTGCACGCTGAGCGAGACCAGCACCGGCGTGGGGCACGACGTGGAGGCGTTCGCCAAACTGACCGCCAACACACCGGCCGTGCTGGTGGTGGACGGCATCAGCGGCCTGGGGGCGATGGAGTGCCGGACGGACGCCTGGGGTGTGGACGTGGTGGTGAGCGGGTCGCAGAAGGCGTTCATGCTCCCGCCGGGGCTGGCCTACGTGAGTGTCAGCCCGAAAGCAAAAGCGAAAATGGACAACACCCCGGTGCGGGGGTTCTACTTCGACCTGCGGCGGAGCCTGGCGAAGATCGCCGAGAGCGACACCCCGTTCACCCCGGCGAACACGCTCATCAAGGCCCAACTGGTCAGCCTGAAGCGGATGAAGGCCGAGGGGATGGACGCGCTCTGGGCGCGGCACGCGAAGGTGGCGGCGGCGTGCCGGGCGGCGGTGCGGGCGCTCGGGTTGGAGGTGTTCGCCGAGCGGCCGAACAACGCACTGACAGTGATTTCCGTTCCAGCCGGGGTCGATGGGTCGGGCACGCTCAAGGCGATGGAGAAGGGGTACGGGTTCAAACTGGCCGACGGGCAAGACGACATGAAAGGGAAGATCTGGCGGCTGAGCCACATGGGGTACGTCGACGCGTTCGACGTACTCGGGGCGATCGCAGCGCTGGAACTGACCTTGGCGAAGGCCGGGTTTGCCGCAAAAATCGGCGCCGGAGTGGCGGCATTCCAGACAGAAATGGGTCGGAGTTGAGAGCCGGCAGTAACTCCGAACCTTTGCTTGACAGCTTTTCTGACGTCGTTATCTTCAAAAATACTTTCCCCACCAACCCATTTTGCCAGCCGGGCGACGGATGGTTCCGCCCGGTCGGTTCCCCCAAACCAGGGGAGTTCGATGAGACGCTTTCTGGCGGTCGTCGCGGCGTTGGCCGCGACTTGCGGCGGCGCACACGCCGCCATCATCACCTACAACGCCTCCCCTTATACCGGCGACCCGGCCACCGCCCAGGTGACGTTCAAGGACGGGGCCGACTCGGTCGGGGGGGCCGGCACGGTGACGGTCAGCATCAACCTGACCGGCGGGACGATCGCCGACATCCGCGGGTTGTTCCTGAACGTGGCGAACTCGACGCTGCTGAGCGGGATGTCGGTGTCCGGCGCCGACGTGACCGACTGGCAGTTCGGGCCGGCCAACTCGGTGAACAACCTGGGCGGCGGGGCGAACAGCAACCCGGCCACCGGGTTCGACCTGGGGGTCGAGATCGGCACCTCGGGCATCGGGTCGGACGACATCCCGGCGACCACGTTCGTCCTCAGTCGCCCCATGACCACGCTGACCAACGCCGACTTCAACGCGATGAACAGCCAGGGGCTCCTGTTCGCCCTCCGGCTGATGAGCGTTGGCCCGAACCGCGACGGCAGTAGCAAGTTGAGCCAGGACGGGGACGGCAACGGGGGCGGGGACGGCAACCCGGACGGCGACCCCGACCCGGACGTGGTGCCCGAACCGGCGACGCTCGTCACCGTCGCCGTGCTCGGCGGGATGGGCCTGCTCGGCTACCGCCTGCGGCGGAAGAAGGCGTAACGCGAGTCACGCCCAACTAGCGATGAGCTGCTTCAACCGCTTGAGTGGTTCCGACTTCACCAGGTGGTGCCGCAGGAAGTGGTTGAACGTCTGCCCGGTCGCCCCGCCGATGACGTAGTCGGCGGGGAACGGTTGCGGTTGCGGCGGCGGGTCCGTCACCGCGAACGCGCACAAATAGCTCGTCTGCTCCGGCGTCCAGTCGCCGAACCAGATGGCGGCTCGCCCCGTTTTCAGTTCACTTGCCACCGATTGCCGCCACTTCAGGTACGCTTCCGCCACATCCAGATCGATGTCCGCCGGTCGAAACGCCAGCAGCCCGGAGTTGAAGAAGGTGTGCGGGCGGAGCCACCGCTTGCCCGGCGGGGTGACGGCTCGGCCCAGGTCGTCGAACGCGGCCAGCACCTCCGGCGGCACGTCATTCACCGGGTGTTGCGTGTCGTGCAGGTAATACGCCGGGGTGGGGTCGGCACCGGCGATCCAGTTCAACAGCAGATCGGGCTTCTTGAAGAACGCCGTGTCGGTGTCGAGCACCACCACCCGCGGGCAGCGTGCCGTCAAGATCGGGTAGAGCAGCTTTGAAGTGATGTAGGTGGTGCGGCGGTACAGGTGATCGAGCAGCGGGCGGGCGGCGAGGGCGGCGTTCAGGGCCGGGTGGTCGATCTGCCGGGCGAGCCAGCGGGCATTGGGGACGTGGGTGTTCACCCACTCGCGGTCGACCCCGGAAAGCGAGCCGTCGTCCATGAACGTGACCGCCAGCCGCGGGCCGAACCGCAGCAGCGCCTTCGCCGCCACGGGGGTGATCCGCAGGTCACGGCGGCACACCTGAAGGAACAGTTCGGCGTCGGCGGCTTCGGGGTCGAGGGCGGGAGTCGGGCGAGTGTTGGCGAGGCTGGAGACGGCGCGGTCGATCCGCCACTGGTCCCAGCGGGCGCGGAGGCGGTACGGAACCCAGTTGGGGGCCTGGAACATCGGGCGACTCGGGGGCTACCGAGTCAACGTAGCACGTGACGGGTGAGCCGGTCAGTCGGCCCCTCACTCGCAGATCACCGCCGGGACGGCTTCTTCCGCCTCCTCGTCCACCGCGTACTTGCCGCACTTATGCAAGCGATCCACTTCATCGCGGCTCTCTCGAATGGCCTCCATGAACGCCTCGCAGTCCTCCGGCGTTTCATCCCACGACGGGGACAAGTCTCCTACAAGCACCTTTTTCCGTTCGGCGTAGATGGCGGCGATGATCTCTTCCGGGTCTTCGTCGGCGAAATCTCGTCTCACCCCGGCAACCGGCGGGGATGGCATCGAGAGCCAATCGATCACCGCCTCCGACACGAACCGCCATTCCCCCGCGATCCGCCGACCGGGGATTTGACCGCTCACAGCCAACCCCAGCACCGCCCCAACCGGCACCCGCAGGAGGTCGGCCGTCTCTTCCAGTGTCATGACTTCAGGTCGCACGGCTCGTCCCTCGGGCACGGGTCCAGCGGCGAGTTGCCGTCGGTCCCTGCGTGGCTGAGTGACGGCCGTGACGACTGACAGGTTCGGTGTCTGCTGGGCGACCGTCAATCGGCCCAGTTGACCAACTTCAGGCCTGGCACTCCCTCGTAATCCTTCGTGTTTCTCGTGACGAAGGTGGCGTTGTACGCGAGGGCAATGCAAGCGTTGAGAAGGTCTGCGTGACTCCGACTTTTGAGTCGCTTGATCGCTCGGAGCCGGGTGAAGATCGGGACAGCGGACAGATCGAAATGGACGACGCGATACCGAGCCAAGTCGTCGAGAGTTTGCTGCATCCGAAGTTCAGCTGTCACCAACTGTTCCGGAGACGCAGCGGAGAGAATGGCCTGAATCCGACCACGAAGAACTTCGGCCCGTGTCACCGAAGTGATGACAATCGGGTCATTCGCCGTAGCGTCAGTGAGGGGTACGGCATTCCGTTTCGCCAACACCTTCGGGTTCTGATAAAAGATCAGCGAAAGGATGTCTGTGTCAAGGACGAACATCAGTCATCCTCCGCGACCGCCCCACGACGGGATTGCCGATCGAGATCCAATTGCTTCAAGAACTCATTGGCCTCTGCCTCGACCTCCTCAGACCACTTGATCCCAGTAGCCTCATCCGACTGAGGCCACATCGCTTGCCGCCGCTCCAAGGCCAGAACCTCTCGCGTGTGTCGAGGCCACATCGGGTCACTAGGCCCCGAGAGCCAGCTCACCACTGCTTCAACCCAGAACCGCCACTCCCCGTCGATGAGTCTTCCGGGGAGTTGATTCGTTGCGGCCAATCGACGTACCGACTCCTGTGACACGCGAAGAAACTCCGCGGCTTCTTCGAGCGTGAGAACACCCTTCGGCATCATTATCCACCCTCCGGAGTTAGAAACGAAATCAATCCCCTTGCGGGTGAGGGACGCTCGCGGCCACCGGCGGGTTCAGCAGGCTGCGGGCGAGCACCTCCTTCGCCTTGTCGAACTCCGGCTGCCACAAGATCTCCGGCGTCCCGTCCCGCATGCAGTCGCGGATCTTCTCCAGCGTGTTCTTGGCCATGTGCGGGCACTTGTTGCACGCGCAGGTGATGCCCGGCACGCCGACGTACTTGTGCTGCCGGAACCGCGACTCGAGCTGCCACATCATGTTCGGCTCGGTCGCCACGATGAACGTGGTCGGCTCCTTCACCGCCCCGACGTGCTTGATCATCGCCTCGGTCCCGCCGATGAATTCGGCGTGCTCCAGGATCGTCTTCGGGCACTCCGGGTGGGCGATCACCTGGCCGTCCGGGTACTTCGCCTTCATCCGCACCAGGTCGTGGACGCTGAAGATCTCGTGCACCATGCACGACCCGTCCCACAGGATCATCTGCCGGCCGGTCACTTCTTGTAGGTAGCGGCCCAGGTGTTTGTCCGGGGCGAACAGGATTTCGCAGTCGGCGGGCACGCGGTTCCGCACCACGTCCTCGGCGTTCCCGCTGGTCACGATCCAGTCGGACAGGGCCTTCACCTTGGCCGAGCTGTTGATGTAGGTGACGGTCTGGAACTTCCGCCCGTTCTCGCGGAGCATCTCCTGGTAGCGGGCCAGTTTCTCCGGCGGGCAGGAGTCCACCAGCGAGCAGCCGGCGGTCAGGTCGGGCAGCAGCACCTTCTTGGACGGGTTGAGCATCTTGGCCGTCTCGGCCATGAACAGCACCCCGCAGAAGACTATGACGGGAGTGTCCACCTTCGTCGCTTCGCGGGCCAGCTTCAGGCTGTCGCCGGTGATGTCGGCCAGCTCCTGAATCTCGCCCTCCTGGTAGTAGTGGGCGAGGATGGTGGCGCCGATCTTCTTCTTCAGGTCGAGGATTTCGGCCGAGACGTCGTCGAGGACGGCGGACATGACAGGCTCCCTTGTTTTTACCGTGGCGGAGGGTGAACCCACACTCAGGTTGTCGGGGGGTATTGTACACCACCCGAATGGTTATACCGCCGGTTCGCCGCGTCTGTCGGCTGGTCGGGAATTATCCGCCCGGTGGGCAGGCGGCGCTCATCCCTGCGGAAAGTGGCGTCGTTTCCCCCTTCGCCGGGGGTTATTCTGAAGTGGAACGCGGTTTGCCAGTCGGCCGACGATCCCCCCGCGAGACTCCACCGTGCGCGCCCTCATCATCGCCCTGGTGTGCCTGATCGTGCTGGTGGCCGGCGGCACCGCCGCCCTCATCGCCATCAAGTTCAGCCAGACGGAATCCGCGAAGGCGACCACCCCGGTCGCCCCCACGGCCGCCGCCCCGTCCAAACCGGCCAGGCCGACCGCCAGCCAGTCGACGGCCAAGCCGACCGAGAAGGCCCCGCCGGGCGAGCCGTCCCCGTTCCAGCCGCCGACGCCCACCTTCCCGGACGGCCCGGCCGCCACGCCGGAGGTTCTGCCCGCGCGGCCGGAGGTGTCGGCCAAGTCGAAGTTCAAGGCGTTCGACAACCAGGACCTGCTGCTGATGGAGACGGCGGAGGACGGCAGCAAGCGGGTGCTGTTCGTGGCCGAGGTGTGCCTCCGCGGGAACGTCATGCTGGAGGTGTTCTGCTGCAAGAAGAACACGAAGGAGCACGAGGCCATCGTGAGCGTCGATCTGGACGCGCGGCTGATCCACGCGGCCCTGCTGGCGGCCGGGGCGGAGTCGGGCAAGCCGGTGCAGTTCGTCAACCAGCGGACGCAGGAGGCCGAGTACAAGCCGGCCAGCGGGCAGCGGATCGGGGTGACGGTGTGCTACCGGAAAGGGGACACGGTTCACACCGCCCGCGCCCAGGACTGGATCATCGACCAGGAGTCGAAGAAGGCGATGGCGTACGACTGGGTGTTCGCCGGCAGCCGGTTCGTGAAGGACCCGGACCGCCCGGCCGCCCCGCCGTTCTACACCGCCAACAGCGGGGAGGTGATCTCCATCTCCAACTTCCTCGACTCCATGCTGGACGTGCCGGTGAAGGTGAGCGACTCGAACAAGGACCTGCACTTCCGCGCCGCCCGCGAGAAGGTGCCGCCGCTCGGGTCGAAGGTGTGGGTCATCCTCACCCCCCTGCCCGACCCGGAGAAGAAGTAGCCCGGCCGGGGGCGGTGGACGGACCGGCACCGATCCATAAGTCTGCGGTACCGACCGACACACCCGAGGAGAGGCGATGGGAGCGACCACCGAGGCGAAGCCGACCGAAGCGACCGGAGACAAGACGCTGTGGAAGAACGGGGCGGGGGTGGGGGCGGCCGTCGCTTCCGCGATGGGCACCCTCATCGCCGTCGGACAGGGGGCATCGCAGCCGCCGCCGGCGGACATGACCGGGTACCTGATCCCGGTCGCCGCGGTGGCGGGATTCGCCCTGCTCGGCGCGCTGTGCGGGTCGATCGTCGGGTGTGCGGTGCCGGTGATCGAGACGAAGACCGATTCGACGGCGACGCACTGAGGCGGGCCGGACAGTCGCCGCACGCTCCGCCGGCGGTCTTGTCGAGCCGCCGGCGGAGCGTGCGGCAACATTGTCGCCGCCCCGCTCCGCCGGCGGACCTGAGCGTCACCCGCGACACCCTCTTGAAATCAGCCTAACGCAGGCTCTCCACCAACCCCCACACGTTCGCCGCCTTCGCCGGCACCAGCACGTTCGGCGTACTTTCAATCTGCGGCAACACCCCGTGGAAATGCCGGGTGAACACCGTCTCCCACGTCGTGGCGTAGTCCTCCAGCGGGCCACCGTACCGGCCGTAGCTGCGGGCGAACCCGGCGTCACTGCGGAAGAACCACACCTGCCCGTAGCTCAGCGTCGGCTCGCTCGCGTCGTACCCCGCCGTGTTCGCCGGAAGGGTCAGCGTCCACCCGCTCAGGTCGCGAAACGCCGGGATGAACGGGTTCTCGGCCGGCTCGTCCCAGTTGTGGGCGAACTCGTGGTACACCGTCGCCCACAGCTTCAGCGGATCGGCGAACAACTCACTCGTGAACGCCAGCGTGCCGGTCTGGGTGTTCCATCCGAGGACCGGGCTGCCGTCCGGCAGGGTGGTCGCCGTCCACCGCTCGAACGCCATCGTCTGGCCGCCGGCCGTCTTCAGCAGTCTCGTGTTGCCGGTCAGGGCGTGCAGGTTGCCGAGCGCCTTGTCCACCGTCGTGATCTCGTCCTCCCGCCAGTCCTGGGCGGTGGCGTTCAGTTGCCGGTTGGCCGCGGTGCCGGGGCTGAAGCGGATCACCGCGTCGCCGGTGTCCGCGTCCGTCACCATCGTGTTCCCGGCCGTCCAGTTGAGGAAACGATCGGCCCCGATGCCGCCTGTCAGCCGGTTCGTCCCCCGCCCGCCGAACAGCCCGTCGTTGCCACTCCCGCCGTCGAGGATGTCGTTCCCCACCCCGCCGTACAGCACGTCGTCCCCGCCCAGCCCACTCAGGTACACCCCACGGGTGACACCAGCCCCCACCGTGAGTGTGTCGTTCCCGTCCGTCCCGAGCAGGTAAAGCCCTTCGAGCGTCGTCTCGGTGAAACTCAGGTTGCCGACACGCCCGACACCGACGGTCACGTTCGACAATCCGCCGACGACGAGTGCATCGATTCCCGCACCGCTGTTCACAGACACCGGCGTTCGTAGTGCCCCCGCCGCGATGCGATAGGTGTCGGCCGCCGCCGTGCCGGACAGGGACAGCGATTCCACACTGCCGGAGTCGAACGAAACGCTCTTCCCACCGGCCCGCACGTCGGTCCAGATCCCGTTGTCCAGCACGCTCGCCGACGGGAAGTTGAGCATTCGAACTGTATCGGTGCCGGCCCCGCCGTTGAACCGCACGCCCGTCGGCAACGCCCCGATCACCCACAGTTGATCGTTCCCGCCGCTCCCGTCGATGGTCAGGTCTTCGCCCACCGTCGCCCACCCGCGGGCGGTGGATGAGTACGCCTCCACCATCGTTTGCGTGGGGGAAACGCCGAACACGAGGAACACGTCGTCGCCGGCGGTGCCGCGGAGGGCGGCCGGGGTGACGCGGTCGGCGAGGGGTTCAAGGTGGAGCGTGGTGGGCATGGGCGGCCGGCGGTGAAGAATGCTGAATTGTGACGCCAGGCAAGCAACCCGTCACGGCGAAACCGGCTGCACGTTCAGACCCCGCGCGAACCACTGGGGGCGCACGTCGGAACTTCCGGCGGGGTTGACTTCCGATTCTGCCACGACCCGACGTGCAGATCCCGTCGAACCGGCACTCTCGCCTTTGTCGGGCCAGACTGCCTATTTTAAACTCACGTCGTCTCCTCTCATCATTCGCCACTCCCTGGAGCTGCACCATGGGTTTGCGGGTCTCGGCCGCGCTGCTGGCCGCCGTCAGTGTCATCGGGTTGTCAGTCGCCGACGAGCCGAAGGGGCCGCCGGAGTTCGCCGCCGTCAAGTACCGTCTGGTCGGCCCGCACGCCGGCGGGCGGGTGAGCCGCGCGTGCGGGGTGCCGGGCGACCCGCTCACGTACTACGCCGCGACCGCGTCCGGCGGGGTGTGGAAGTCGGCCGATGGCGGGCTGACGTGGAAACCAATCTTCGACGACCAGCCGTGCGCCAGTATCGGCAGCATCGCGGTGGCGCCGTCCGACGCGAACGTGGTGTATGTCGGCACCGGCGAAGCCAACATCCGCGGGAACGTGTCGCCTGGGGCGGGCATCTTCCGCAGCACCGACGCCGGCAAGACGTGGAAGCACGTGTGGAAGGAGGTCGGGCAGATCGGCACCATCGCGGTCCACCCGACCAACCCGGACGTGTGTTTCGCGGCGGTGCTCGGGCACGCCTTCGGGCCGAACGCCGAGCGCGGGGTGTATCGCACCACCGACGGCGGGAAGACGTGGAAAAAGGTCCTGTTCCAGAACGACGACACGGGTTGCTCGGACGTGACCATCGACCCGAACAACCCGCGGGTCATCTTCGCCGGCTTCTGGCAGACCCGCCGGCGGCCGTGGGAGCACACCAGCGGCGGGCCGGGGAGCGACCTGTTCGTGTCGCGGGACGGCGGCGACACCTGGGAGTCGTTGAAGAAGCTGTCGGTCGATGACCCGTCGAAGGGGAAGAAGAAGAACGGTCTGCCCGAAGGCATCTGGGGTAAGGTGGGCGTGGCGGTCGCCCCGTCGGATTCGAGCCGGGTGTACGCCGTCATCGAGGCCGACAAGGGCGGGCTGTTCCGCTCGGACGACGGCGGGGAGAACTGGACCCTCGCCACCGACGACCGCAACATCCGCCAGCGGGCATGGTACTACAGCACGCTGACGGTTCACCCGAAGAACGCCGACGAGGTGTGGGCGCCGCAGGTGCCGATGCTGAAATCGACCAACGGCGGCAAGTCGTTCGCCAGCGTCCGCGGGTTCCACCACGGCGACCACCACGACCTGTGGATCGACCCGACCAACCCGAAGCGGATGATCAACGCGAACGACGGGGGCGTGGACATCAGCACCGACGGCGGGAAGACGTGGTTCGCCCCGCCGCTCCCGATCACGCAGTTCTACCACGTCCACGCCGACAACCACACGCCGTACCGGGTCATGGGGTGCATGCAAGACCTGGGCAGCAGCAGCGGGCCGAGCAACAGCCTGACCGGGGCCATTGAACTCGGCATGTGGGGGCGAGTCGGCGGTGGTGAAGCCGGTCACGCGGTCAGCGACCCGAAGGACCCGAACATCGTCTACGCCGGCGAGTACGGCGGGATCATGACCCGGTACGACCGCCGCACCAACCAGGCCCGGAACGTCTCCGTCGCCCAGTACAACCCGAGCGGCCTGCCGCCGGAGAAGCACAAGTACCGCTTCCAGTGGACGGCCCCCATCTTCATCTCCCCGCACACCGGGGCGGTGTACCACTGTGCCAACTTCGTCTTCCGCACCACCGACGGCGGGCAGACGTGGGAGAAGGTGAGCCAGGATTTGAGCCGCAACGACAAGCAGAAGCAGCAGTGGAGCGGCGGGCCGATCACCGGCGACAACACCGGCGCCGAGACGTACTGCACGGTGTTCGCATTCGCCGAGTCGCCGAAGCAGAAGGGGCTGTTCTGGGCCGGCACCGACGACGGCAAGGTGTGGGTGAGCAAGGACGACTGCAAGACGTGGCAGGATTTGACCGCCAACGTGCCCGAGTTGCCCGACTGGGGGACGGTCGAGTGCATCGAACCCAGTCCGCACGACGCCGGTACCGCGTTCCTCGTGGTGGACGCTCACCGCATGGACGACTACCGCCCGCACGTGTGGAAGACGACCGATTTCGGCAAGACCTGGACCCGCATCACCGTTGGGCTGGACGCCGGGGTTCACTGCAACGTGGTCCGCGAGGACCCGAAGAAGAAGGGCCAACTGTACCTCGGCACCGAGCGGGGGATCATGGTCAGCACCGACGCCGGCGGGTCGTGGGCGAGCCTGCAACTCAACCTGCCGACGGTGCCCGTCCACGATTTGCAGGTAAAGGACAACGACCTGGTGGTCGGCACGCACGGCCGCAGCCTGTGGATTCTGGACGACCTGACGGTGGTGCGGAACTGGAAGCCGGCGAACGCCGACAAGCCGTTCCACCTGTACGACGTGCAGGCGGCCACCAAGTGGTCGCTCGGTAGTGGCGGCATCTTCCCGAACCGTGCGACGACGACCAAGAACCCCGACTACGGGGCGGTGGTGTGGTACCACCTGAAGGACGAGCCGAAGGAGGACGTGAAACTGGAGGTGCTTGCCGACGGTGGCAAGGTGATCGCCACCGCCGAGAAGAAGGCGAAGAAGGACAAGCCGGGCAGCGGTGCCGGTAGTGGGGACGACGACGAAGACGACGAGAACCAGGAGAAGAAGGCCCGCAAAATGTCCGCCGACAAGGGGCTGAACAAGTTCGTCTGGGACTTCACCCACGACGGGGCGGACACCATCCCCGGTGCGAAGGTGGACGCCGGCAACCCCGGCATGAGCATCCCGGCCGCACCGGGCAAGTACACGATCAAGCTGACCGTCGGCAAGCAGACACAGACGGCGACGGTGGAGGTGAAGCCGGACGGGCGGCTGTCGTCCGGGGGAGGCTTGACACTGGTGCTTCAGGCTGAGGGGGCCGGCGACGGGAAGAACGGCGTCGTACTCAAAGCGGCGAGCCTTCAGGCAGGCTCGGCCGACGCCCAAGAGACCTTCGCCCTGAAGGTCCGCGACCACATCCAGCAGCTCACCGACACGGTGGTGCGGCTGCGGGCGGTGCAGAAGCAAATCGGCGTGCGGAAGGACCTGTTCAAGGAGGACAAGGCGGCCGAGCAGCAACTGAAGGACGAAGCGGCGTTCGCCAAGAAGCTGGCCACCCTGGAGGAGAAGCTGCACAACCCGAAGGCGAAGGTGGTGTACGACGTGTTCGCCGCCAAGCCGGGGGCCATGCTGTACTCGCAACTGACGTGGCTGCTCGGCAACGTGATCGACGGGCAGGGCACGCCGACCAAAGCCATGACGGAGATCGAGGTGGAACTGGCGAAGGTGCTGGGCGGGTACGTGTCCGAGTTCGACAAGCTGACCGGCGACGAGTTGAAGAAGGTGAACGAGTCGGCGAAGAAGGCCGGGCTGCCCGAGCTGTACCTGCCGCCGGCGAAGAAGAAGTGACCTGTTGTAGCCGGCCACTGTGAGGCCGGTCCGACCGGCCTCACAGTGGCCGGCTACGGGAACGACACCGGCCCCGTGCGACCAGCAGGGTTGCACGGGGCCGGTGTCGTTCTGGTGTTTGCGAGCGGACCGCCCACCTCGCTAACATCAACCGTTGCCTTCCAAAATCGCCGCGGCGGTGTCGGTGGCGGCCGTGCGGGTGGTCAGCTCGCCGACGGCGGCACGGTCCTGCACCTCTTGAACGAGGTCGGCCCGCACCTCGGGCACCTCTTTCGCCAGCGCGATCAGTTTGGCCAAATCCGATGTCGGGCTGAACCCGCCGACCGCGTCGGCCCCTTCCCCTTCGCGGACGGACGGCTTGCTCGTCACCTTCGACCCGCCTTCCGGCGTGGACACCGGCGCGGGCGTGATGGTCAGGTTCGGTTCGATCCGCATCGGCACACCTGCTTCCGGGTCGCGGCGGGATATTCATCCGCCGTCGTAGGGAGTGATCGACGGTCCGCCCGAAAGTTTGCCTTTTTCCCCACCCGCTGGCAACAGTTTCGGTCCCCCTTCGATTCTGCCCTTGCCTGAAGTGCCGGCTTTTCCGGCACCGTTACGCCGTAACCCTATGTCCGCACAGCCCGCCCGCCGTCCGCTCCCGGTCAAAAAGCTCGCCCTCATCGCCGCCGCGCTGGTGTGCTGTGGGGTCGGGTTCGGGGTGGCGTTTGCCATCAGAGTCGCGCTCACCCCCGCGGCGGTGGCGGAAGAAGAACACGACGCACACGCCCACCCGCCCGCCGAGAAGGAGGAACCGCCGACCACCCAGCGGCTGAACAACGCGGTGCGGAGCGGGAACTACGCGGTCGGGGTGAAGATCGCCCGCGAGTTGCTCGGTGACGGGCACGGTCACGAGGGCCACGCCGAATCCGCCGCCCACGGCGCAGCCGCGGATCACCCGCCGCCGGCCGACCCGCGGGTGCGGTACGCCCTCGCCCTGTGTCTGGAAGGGCTAGACCGCCACGCCGACGCCGTCGAGGCGTACCAGAAGCTGGCGGCGGACGCGCCGAACGGGGTGAGGGCGGTGGCCGCCTGCGGGGAGGTGCGGTGTCACCTGGCCGAAGGGGACCTCCCCGAGGCGACCGCGGCGCTGGTGCGGGCCGAGGGGTTCGCCGCGGGAGTGCCGGGCCTTCAGACCGAACTCGACTACCTCCGCGGGCGGGTGGCGTTCCGCGGGGTGCCGAAGTTTCAGCCCGGCCCGTTCGCCCCGACCGAACCGATGGGCCGTGAGCCGAGCCTGCCCCCGGCCGCGTACGCCGACTGGCTGCCGCTGCCGACGTCGAGCGGGGGCGAGGCACACCCGCCGTCGCCGACGACGTCCGCCACCGACCCGACGAAGGGCACGCTGACCGCCTTCGGTGCCGTCCTCGCCGCCGACCCGCCGCACCCGGACGAGCCGGCCGTGCGGTTGGTCGTGGCCGGCCTGCGGTTCCGGGCGGGGGAGGTCGACGAGGCCGCCCGCGAGTTCAAGCGGGTGCGGGACAGCCGCCCGCCGGAAGGGGTGATGGTGGCCGCGACGTACAACCTCGGGCTGGTCCGCCACCGGGCCGGCGAGTGGGCCGTCGCACGTCAGTTGTTCACCGACGCCGCCGACCTGGGCGTTCACACCCCGGCGATGGCGGCGGTGGCGTGGTGGTGGGCCGGGCGGGTGGAACTGGACACCGGCAACCTGGTCGCGTGCCAGAAGGCGTGGGAGCGGGCCGACGCCGCCGACGACCGCCAGACGAACACGGCCGCGGCGCTCGGGCGGGTGTTCCTGAAACTGCTCGACGGGGAGACGGAGCGGGCGGAGGCGGCCCTTCACGGCCAGCGGATCGCCAACATCGACCCGATGCCGGCGGTGGCCGAGGTGTTCGAGTGCTACTTCCGCTTCACCCACAAGCCGAGCGACTTCAGCCGCGACCAACTGGCGACCGCCGTCCGCCACGCCGAGAGCGGCAAGCCGTTCGGCCCGGCCGGGCAGTTGCTGTTCGGCGGCTGGCTGGGTGCGGCCGGACGGCCCGCGGAGATGCAGAAGGTGTACGCGACGGCGTCCGAGTCCGCCCCCGGCATCTGGGGGGTGCGGATCGCTCTGGCGGCCGGCGAGGGGCTGTTCGCGGCCGGCGACAAGGCGGCCGCCAAGAGCCGGTTCACCGCCGTCGCGGCGGCGGACCGCGGCGAGTACGGCGACCGCGGCCGCCTGCGGCTGGCCGAGATCGCCTTGGCCGACGGGCGGGCGGACGAGTGCGTCCGCCTGTGCCGGCAGGTGCTGGCCCGCGACCACGAAGACCGAACCACCGTCCTCCGGCTGCTCGGCCGGGGGTACGAGCGACTGAACCGCCCCCGAGCCGCCGCCGAGTGCTTCGCCGGCCGGCTCCCCACGCAGTGACCCGGGTGCCGTCGTCGTCCCACGCTCGCGCGTCGGTCGAACAGGCGGTGCCCTCCGACGGACCCACCCGAGATCGGCCCAATGATTGGCACCCAGCTGCCCGACGAGAACGTGACCGCCGTCATCGACCTGGACCCGTCCAACATGGAGTCCGGGGCGGTGCGGCTGTTGGGCGACCTGCTCGACTCCTCACTGGTGCTGGCCGAGGAGTGGGAGGAGTTGCCGGCGCTGAACAAGGCCGAGGTGTGCGAGTCGCGGTCGCCGGACGAGCTGGTGGAGATGTTGCAGCGGTTCAAACTGCTCACCGCCTTCCAGGCCAAGCTGGTGAAGAGCGGGCGGCAGGGGGAGGCGCTGCTCGGGGCGTACCGCCTGTTGGAGGTGCTCGGCCGCGGGGGGATGGGGCTGGTGTACCTGGGCGAGCACATCCACCTGCGGCGGCGGGTGGCCATCAAGGTGACGGTGCACGCGAAGGAGAAGAACCCGCGGCTGGCGTACCGCTTCTACGCCGAGGCGCGGAGCGTGTCGCGGCTGAAGCACCCGAACATCGTCGCCTGCCTGGACGCCGGCCGGCACCTGGCCGGCGGGCAGCACGCCGACGACGGCACCGACTTCTTCGTCATGGAGTACGTGCCGGGGCAGGACCTGGACACGCTCGTGCGGACTCAAGGGGCGCTGTCCCTCGGGCGGGCGGCGGAGATCTTCCGCCAGGTGGCCGACGCCCTCGCCGAGGCGCACGACCACGGGCTGGTGCACCGGGATTTGAAGCCGAGCAACATCATCGTCACCCCGGACTGGCAGGCCAAGCTGCTCGACTTCGGGCTGGCCCTGCACCCGCGGCACGCCCTCACCGAGCCGGGCACCCTGCTCGGCACCGTCGGGTACATGGCCCCGGAGCAGGCCCGCGACCCGCACCTGGTGGACGGGCGGGCCGACCTGTTCAGCCTGGGCGCCACCATGTACTGGGTGCTCACCGGGCGGGAGCCGTACCCGGAGAGCGGCAACCCGCTGTCCGACCTGACCCGCCGGCTGAACTCGCCCCCGCCGGACGTGCGGCTGGCCCGCCCGGAGCTGCCGGCCGACCTGGCCGAGATCGTCAACCAGCTGATGCAGATCGACCCGGACAAGCGGTTCCCGTCGGCCGCCGCCGTGTCCACCGCCCTGGAGCCGTTCACCCGCCTGTCGCCCAGCCACTCCCGGTCGTCGGACGGGGCGACCGACCGTACCCGCGTGCTGCTGGTGGACTCCGACCCCATGTCCCGCGGGCTGCTCACCTCCCTGCTCGGGGACGACTTCGACGTGGCCGAGGCGGCCCACGTGCCGGACGCCCGCGGGTACCTGGAGAAGTACGAGTTCGACCTGGTCATCCTGGACGCCAGCCCGGAGCGGGGCACCGCCCGCGAGCTGATCACCCTCGCCCGGCGGATGAAGAGCGACCACCCGACCATGATCCTGGTGGTGTCCGGCACCGTGCCGGTGGCGGCGCTCTCGGGGCTGGTGTCGGTCGGGGCGGACGACTTCATGACCAAGCCGTTCACCCCGGTCGAACTGCGGTCGCGGATTCGGGTGCTGCTCGGCCGCCGCGAGACGCTGCACGGGCAGCGGGGCGTGCTGACCATGGAGACCATGCGGTTCGCCCTCGACGGCATCCACCGCCAGCCGGTGCCGATGGCCCCCGGCGGGTTGGCCCTGCCGGCGGCCAGCGCCAGCCCGTGGGACCTGATGACCGTCACCCTCTCCCGCGTCATGGTCGAGGCCGGGTACATGGCGCCGGGGTTCCGCTCGCGGGTCGCCCGGTACGTGCGGTGCATCGCCCAGATGGTAGAGGGCGGGGGCGAGTACATGCGGCTGAAGGACCCGACGTACATCACCATGCTGGCGGCCAGCAGCAGCCTGTATGACGTGGGACTGCTCATCCTGCCCGGCGGCCTGACGCTCAAGCCGGGCAAACTGGACGAGGACGAGCGGCAGGTGATGGAGACGCACCCGAACGCCGGGGCGGAGATCATCGGCGGGCTGGCCGACAAGTTCCCGAGCGAGAGCGGGTGCGTCGGGCTGGCGACCGAGTTGATCCGCGGGCACCACGAGCGGTGGGACGGGAACGGCTACCCGGACCGGCTGGCCGGGGCGGACATCCCGCTGTCCGCGCGGGCGGTGTCGATCGCGTCCACCTACGAGAGCCTGCGGAGCCGCCGCCCGTACCGCCCGGCCCTCACCCACACCCGTGCCGTGCGGACCCTCACCCACGAGTGCCCGGGGCGGTTCGACCCGGCCCTGCTGACGGCCTTCCTCGCGGCCGCCGCCCGCATCGAGCAGATCTTCAACGAGTACCCCGTGTAAGTGGTCTGCTCGCTCCGCGAGCGGCATTCCAGACCGCTCGCGGAGCGAGCAGACCACGAAAAACACCGGCGGCCCGCCCGGTGGGGTCGGCTCGTCCGTTGCGATCGGGGGTTGCCCGACCGACCGGCCTGAAGTGGCCGGCCGCAACGGAGAGCCGACGCCGCCCGGCGGGCCACCGGCGTCGCTTCAATCAGCCACCTACCGCCACCGCCCACGCCCGCGGCCGTTCCCGCTGCTGTAGATCACCCGGTTGCCCCACGAGCTGTCGTACCCGTTGCCGTAGTACACGGTGTTCGACGGGTAGTAGTAGCTGCCGCTCGACGGGTAGTAATACCCGCCGGTCTGGATCACACCGCTGCTGTACGGGCTGCCGTAATAGCTGGAGGTGGTCAGCCCGTTGTTCCACCCGTACACGCCGCTGTTGTAGTTGAACGTGCCGGTGTTGAAGTTGTACGCGTACGGGTTGCTGTACTGGTTCCAACTGTACGGCGAGACGTAGGCACTGGTGCCCAGGTTGTAACTGCCGACGCCCGGCGCGCCGATCACCGTGCCGCCGCCGTTCCACGGGATGTACACGCCGGCCCCGCTCTGGCCGGTGATGGCCACCCCGCCGATGCCGGGGGTGACGGTCTGAGCCTGGGCGATCGACAGGCCGGCGAGGAACACGCCGGCGGTCAGGAGGTGTCGCATGATGGTGTCTCTGAGGTAAGGATGGGGACTCGCCCGCAGCCCGTTGCCACGGTCGGTCCGGACGCTCTTTACCCTTCAACATCTGTGCCAACGGGACCACTCGACCCATTTTCACACCCATTTCGACCGCCGTCGGGAAAACCCCTTCCCCACCTGCGGCAGCCCGCTGCGCGACGGCGGCATACAGTGATCCACGTTTCCCCTCCCCGATGGACCTCCCGCCATGCCCCGCTCCCGCTGGCTCATCTTCGCGTGCCTCCTCGCCCCCACGGCCTTCGCCCAGCCCAAGCCCTACGACGTCTTCCCCGCCGCCGACCCGCCGTACCACCGCGTGCGGTACGAGCCGAGCAGTGAGAAGGGCGAACTGGTGTACGGGGTGAACTACACGGTCTGGGTCCCGCCGGGGGTGAAGACGCTCCGAGGGGTGGTGGTGCACCAGCACGGGTGCGGGGAAGGGTCGTGCAAGTCCGGCCTGACGGGGGCCTACGACCTGCACTGGCAGGCGCTGGCGAAGAAGCACGACTGCGCTTTACTCTCCCCCGCCTACGAGCAGCCGGACAAGGCCGACTGCCAGATGTGGTGCGACCCGCGGAACGGCTCGGACGCCGCCTTCCGCAAGGCCCTCAAAGACCTGGGCGAGAAGTGCAAGCACCCGGAGTTGGCGACCGTGCCGTGGGCCTTGTGGGGGCACAGCGGCGGCGGGCACTGGTGCGGCGGTATGGTGATGCTGCACCCGGATCGCGTGGCCGGCGCGTGGCTGCGGTCCGGCGTGCCGATGCTGAAGGACGACCCGAACCGCAAGGCGATCAAGGCGCACACCCTCCCCGACGCGGCGCTGACGGTGCCGCTCATGTGCAACCTGGGCACGAAGGAAGGCGTGACGGTGAAGGAGGGTCAGTTCGCGGGGGTGTGGCCGGCGAACGAGACGTTCTTCAACACGGTGCGGGCGAAGGGCGGGCTGGTCGGCGTGGCCGTCGACCCGTTGAGCAGCCACGACTGCGGTAACCAGCGGTACCTCGCCATCCCGTGGCTGGATGCCTGCCTGACCACCCGCCTGCCGAAGAAGGCCGGCGACCCGCTGACCGCGATGTCGAAGGAGGCGGCCTGGCTGGCTCCGATCGCGGGAGGCGAAGCGACGGCGGCGGTGAAGTGGAAGGACGAACCGCTGAAGGCCGGTTGGCTGCCGGACGAGGCGACGGCGAAGCGGTGGGGTCAGTACACGAAAGACACGGTGGTGAGCGACGACACCCCGCCGCCGACCCCGACTAACGTGAAGGTGAAGGCGGCGGTACTGACGTGGGAGGCGGACGCCGACGTGGAGAGCGGGCTGGCCAGTTTCGTGATCGAACGTGACGGCAAGGAGTACGCCACCCTGCCGGAAAAGGGGAAGAACCCGTTCGGCCGGCCGGTGTTCCAGAACCTGCAGTACAGCGACACGCCGACCCAACCGCTGGTGCCGATGACCTTCACCGACCCGAAGCCGGAGGGCGGGAAGAAGCACGTGTACCGGGTGATCGCGGTGAACACCGCCGGACTGAAGTCGAAGGCGAGCGCGGAGGCGAAGTAGTCGCCGAAAGTCGCCGCACGCTCCGCGGGCGGAATCCGGTCCGCCCGCGGAGCGTGCGGCGACGATCCGATGTCACCCCCCCGTGATCCGGCGGGCGAGCCAGGCGACGTACAGGCCGAGGTCGCCCCGCAGTTCGTCCGCCAGATCGCGGAACGACCGCTTCAGGTCCTCGGCCAGCGCCTCGGCGAACTCGAGCGGGTGAACGCCCGCCTCGGCCAGCAGGTCGAGCAGTTGGCGGCGGAGCGGGCGGTAGTCGAGCGGCGGGACGGGGAGGGTGCGGGCCAGCCCGCGGAGGTGCTCGGGCGGGAACTCCGGGTGCGCCAGCAGCCCGCGGGACCGCAGGTAGTGGTCGAACTCGCGGGCGAGCAGTTGCAGGTGGGCGGGCCGCTTAACGAACGTGCGGTCGAGGTCGCGGATGACGTCCGCCGACCAGCCGTTCAGGGCCTCGGCCGCCGCTTCCACTTCGGTCGCCCGCGCGTACCCGGGGTCGGCGAACGAGATGCGGGCGAGGGCCACCACCGCCGCCGGCACCTCGCTGTATCGGCCCCACTCCACGTCCTTGGCCAACTGCTCGATGTCCTCCAGCCGGTCGAAGTGCTCGGGCTGGGACAACTGCAAGTGGGTGAGGGCGGCCGCCTCCGTCTTCACGATGTGGTTCAGTTCCATGCTGCCCCACCACGCCGCCCACCCGCCGGCCGCCACCAGCAGGCCGAGCCAGCCGGCCTCGTCGGACAGCACCAGCGACGGGCGGACCACATCGAGGTCGGCGCGGATGCGGGCCGTCCACCCCAGCCGGCCGGCGGCGGCCAGCCGCCACCGCACCACCGCCACCGCCGCGGTCGGGGGAACTCCGTTGGCCAGCGCACGGAAGTACGGCCCCGGCTCGTGCGGGTTCTCCAGCGCGGCCGTCGGGTCGGTCTCCAGTTCGCGGCGGTACAGTTCCAGGGCCGGACCGCGGAACCGCGTGCGACCGAGGGCGTCGGCCAGCCAGTGGTGGCGGGTGCGGGTCGGATCGAACTGCGGGTTGAACGCGAGCAGCCAGTACAGCCGCAGCGGCAGGGTGTCGCCCGGCGTGCCGGCCGCGTGCAAATCCGCCAGCCCCGAGTACGCCTCCGCCTCCCGCCCGTCGATCGCCAGTTCCCACAGTTCCTCGACCGGATCGCCCGCCGGCGCCGGCAGGATGTACGGGTCGACCACCGGCTCGGGCGGCGCGAACGGCTCCGGCGGTCTGACGTCCGGGTCGATGACCGGTTCGCGGACGTCTCCCCGAACCGGCGGGGGTGGCGGCGAATAGGCGTGCGGGTCGTCGGGGCGGTACCAGGCGTTCCGCTCCTGGCACGCCTCGTACGCCTCGCGGATGCGGCGGAACTGGTCCGGGTGGTGTTCCGGTTTGAACCGCCGCACCAGCCGTGTGTACGCCCGCTTGACGTCCGCGTCCGCCGACCCCGGCGGCACGCCGAGCAGGGCGAACGGATCGGTCGGCCAGTCGGCCATGTCGTCGGGCAGGTGGTCGGCGGTCATCCGGCGGTCCGGCGGGGAATGGCGGGGCGTCACCGCTTGAAGGCGTTCGCCTTGGCGGGGGTGTCGGCGAGCGGCTGGCCGCACGCCAGCCACAGGGTGTACCGCGGGGGCGGGTTGCCGGACCTGGTGACGAAGTGCGTCCGACACGCCCGCACCTCCTCCTCGGTGAAGGTGTAGGTCGGCTCGTCCCTCGCCGGCAGTTTCTCGGTCGGGAAGGCCGGCCGGGTGGGCAGGCCGAACGTCGGCGGCGTGTAGCTGTACGGGGCGTTGTAGCCGGGCGTGTAGCTGGGGCTGTAGTTGGGCGACGTCTTGGTCCCCATGCCCGCGCACGCCGCGACCACCCGGACGATGATGATGATCATCACCACCGCCCCGCCGATGCCCAGCCGGCCGAACCACGGCGACCCGCCGGAGGTGCCGGCGGGCGGGGCGTACCGCCGGCGGTCGTCGTAATACTCCCGGTCGGGCACCCGCCGCGCCCGCGGCGGTGGGGCGGCATCGGCGGACGTCGGGGGCGGGGTCTGTTCGTCCAGAAAGGCGACGAGTGACGGGACCAGTTCGGCGGTGGTCGCGTCGGCGGCCCACAGCCGGCCGACGGCGTCCTGCCAGTTCACGTCGCGGTCGCGGGTGTCCAGCCAGGCCAGCCGGCGGACGGCCCGACCGCGGGGGCGGAGGGTGAACAGTTCGCGGGCCACCTGCGACAACTCGGCGACCGCGGCGTCGCCGGGCGGGGCCGCGGGCGGCCCGACGTCCAGCCCTGTCCTCAGGTGCTTGAGGAACGCGGCGGTCGGCGCGTCCGCCGGCCGGGCGTTCAGCTTCTCCCACCCGGCCCGGCGGTCGACCGGCGACATCTTCCAAAAGGCGGCGGCGAACTCGTCCACCGCCTCGGCGGTGTCGGCCGTCCGGCGGGCGAGGGCGTCGGCCGTGGGCGGCAGCCCGCCGGCGTCGGCGGCCGTCCCCTCCGGCGGGCAGAAGTCGGCCCCCGGCAGGTTGCGGAGGAAGTCGCGGCGGGCGGTCATTCGTCGTTCCCCGTGGGGTCGTCGCCGGCCGGGTCGTGGTAGTCGAGGAACTCTTGCAGCGCCTCCCGCCAGCGGGCGATGGCCTCCTGGTCCTGGCTCTCCAGCCCGCCCTCGAACCCGTCCATCAGCTCGCCGAGCGCCCGCCGGCGGTCGGCCGACAGCTCCTTGTACACCCGCTCGGCGCGGGCCAGCAGGTAGCGGTTGGCCTCCTCCTCCCGCGGGTGCGACTTCAGCTTCTCCATGTCCCGCACGGCCTGGCGGATCTGGGCCTCGGTCAGCCCCTTGGCGTGGCGGGCGATGACGTGCGAGGTCGATTTCTTGGTGGCCGCCACGGTGGCTTCCACCTCCAGCACCCCGTTCAGGTCGTAGGTGAAGCGGATGTCCACCGGCTGGCCGGCCGGCCCGGGCGGGATGCCCTTCAGCTCGAACTCGCCGAGCGGCAGGTTCCCGTCCACCTTCCGCGACTCCCCCTGGAAGACGCGGACGACGATGCTCGTCTGGTTCGGGTGGGTGGTGCTGTACCGCTTCGACTTGCTCACCGGGATGGTGGTGTTCCGCTCGATGACCGGGTCGAAGTAGCCGTCGCGGATCTCCCCGCCGAACTCCTTCACCACCGCCACCCCGAGGGTGAACGGGGACACGTCGGTGACGACGAGGTCGTCGACGGCCGCGTCCTTGCCCACCAGCCCGGCCTGCACCGCCGCCCCGAGGGCCACCACCTCGTCCGGGTTCAGCTTGCGGTGCGGCTCCTTGTTGAACAGTTCGGTCACCCGCTTCACCACCAGCGGCATGCGGGTGGCCCCGCCGACCAGGATCACCTCGTCGATCTTCTCGCGGGTCAGCTTGGCGTCGGACAGCGCGCGGCGGATGGGCAACTCGATGCGGTTGAGCGTCGGCGTCACCCACGCTTCCAACTGCTCCCGCGTGACGGTCACGTCGGTGCCGTCGGCCGCGTTCCCCTTGGCGTCGGGCACCCGCACCACGGCCGACTCGTCGCGGCTCAACTTGCACTTCGCCCGCTCCGCCTCCAGCAGCACCCGCGACACCATCAGCGGGGCCGTCGCCTCGGCGTGCTCGAACGACTTGCCCACCCCGCCCAGCACCTTCGCCGCCAGGGCGCGGGTGAAGTCCTCCCCGCCGAGGGCGGTCTCCCCGGCCGACGACCGCACCTCCAGCGCGCCCTCGAACAGTTCCACCACGCTCACGTCGAACGTGCCCCCGCCCAGGTCGAACACCAGCACCGTCTTGTCCTGTGTGGCGTCGTGGAAGCCGTAGGCGATGGCGGCGGCCGTCGGCTCGTTCAGGATGCGCTCGACCTGGAAGCCGGCGATCCGCCCGGCGGCGATGGTCGCCTTCCGCTGGCGGTCGTTGAAGTACGCCGGCACGGTGATGACCGCCCGCACCACGGGGCACTTGAAGTGCGCTTCGGCGTCGGCCTTCAGCGACCGCAGCACCAGCCCGGAGAGTTCTTCGGGGGAGAACGTGCGGCTGCCGAGCGTGACGGTCCGGTCGGTGCCCATGAACCGCTTGAACAGCGACGCGCACCGCTCCGGTTTGACCACTTGCAACTCGCGGGCGGCGGCCCCGACCAGGACTACGCCGCTGTCGTCCACCCCGACGACGGACGGGGTGAGCCGCCCGCCGAGGGCGTTCGGGATGACTTGGGGTCCGTCGGGGGTGAGGTGGGCGACGGCCGAGTTGGTGGTGCCCAGGTCGATGCCGACGATCGGGTCCATGAGCAGTGAACTCGATGCGAGTGCGTGGTGCGGCCACGGGGTGCCAATCCAGTCTAGCAACGGACGCCGGACGGGTCCGCGCGGGTCGGAATCCCGGCCCGAAGCGGGGACCCGGCGGCGTGCGCCGCCTGGGTCTCTGTCACCCAGGCGCCGCACACCGCCGGTTCACCATTCTGCACGGGGGGCATTGTCCGGACCTGACGATTTGACGACTTGCGGACCTGACGACTACTCGGGGCCTCACTTCTTCTTCTCGTCCTTGAACTTCTCGACCGGCGGCACGTCCTTCAGTTCCAGCGTCTTGACCACCTTCGTCTTCAGGTCCACGGTGCGGATGCGGTGGGCGTTGGTGTCGGCGACATACATGGTGTCGCCGAGGATACTGATCCCGCCCGGCTCGTTGAACAGCGGCTCCTCGCCCTTCTTCGCCGGCCCGCCCAGGAACGACACCACCCCGCCACCGGCCAGGTCGATCACCTTCAGCTTGCTGTTGTAGGTGTCGGCCACGAACAGCGCCTTGTCCTGGTAGACCGCCACCCCGAGCGGGTGTTGTAACAGCGCCTCGGTCGTCTTCCGCTGGTTGGCGTCGACCACACGGCCCGGCCCGTCACGGTCGCCGAAGTCGAACAGCCCGCGGCCGACCAGGGTGCCCACCTCGCCGCCGTTCAGCGGCACGTAGCGGACGGCGCTCACCTCCGAGTCGGCCACGTACAGCACGGTGCCGTCGGTCGCCAGCCCGCTCGGCTGGGCGAACTTGGCTTTGGCCGGCGGGCCGTCGAGCAGGTTCTCGTCCGAGTCGCCGGCGATCGGGCCGAACTTCTTCGCCTTCAGGTCGTACGCCCAAATCTGGTGCGAGCCGGACATGGTGACGTACAGCCGGCCCTCGTGCAGGAGCACGTCCCACGGGGTACACTGCATGGCCCGCGGGGTGCGGGGGATGCTGAACGTGCGGGTGGTGTCCGCCAGGGTGGACACCTTTTCCGTCTTCAGGTCGAGCACGCGGACGCAGTTGTTCTTGCGGTCGGCGACGTACACCGTGTCGCCGTCGACGGCCATGCCCTGCGGGTCGTCGAACTGGGCCTTGTCGAACGCGCCGTCCGCCTTGCCCGGCTTGCCGGTGCCGGCGACGGCCAGTTTCTTCCCGTTCAAGTCGGTGACGACGACGCGGTGGTGGGTGCTGTCGGCGATGAGCAGCCGCTTGCCCTTGCCGTCGGCCACCACCTTGCCGGGGAAGTAGAGCGGGGTGTCGGGGCCGTCGCGGAACTCGGCCGTGTCGAACCGCAGCGGGGTCTCGTTCAGCGTCTTGTTCTTCTTGTGCTTGGCGATCAGCCCGTCCACCACCTTGACGATGCCCTTGAAGTCCACCTGCGGCTCGCCGGCCGACCCGGACACCACGTTCCCCTCGGGGTCGATGATGGCGATCGTCGGCCACCAGTTGGCGTTGTAGGCGGCCCAGATCTTCTTGTCGGCGTCGTTCACGACGGGGTGCCGGAGTTCGTACCGCAGCACCGCCTTCCGCAGCGCCTCGTTGTCCTTCTCGTTGTCGAACTTCGGGCTGTGCACGCCGATCACCACCACCTGGTTCGGGTACTTCTCCTCCAGTTCGTTCAGCTCCTTCATGATGTGCATGCAGTTGATGCAGCAGAGGGTCCAGAAGTCGAGGATGACGATCTTCCCCTTCAGGTCTTTCAGCTTGAGCGGCTTGCCGGTGTTGATCCAGTGGGTGCCGCCGTCGAGTTCCGGGGCGGGCACCGGGCCGATGGGCGTCTGGGCCGGGGCACGGCCGGCGAACAGCAGGGCGAGGGCGAGGAGGGCGACCGGGGTGCGGAGCATCAGGTGTACTCCAGTGGGGTGAGGGTGGGAGGATCTGAGGGATCAAGGGGCCGCAGGCGGATACCCAATAGTAGACCCGTACCCGTGGGGGCGAGCAAGCCTTTCACAGAAGCCGAAAGCGTGACCGCCGATCAGACGTGGTCGACCGAAGTGGATTCGCGCCGGGCGCGGCGGGAGTCCGCCGGCACCCCGGCCCGCCAGACCCCTTTGAAGAACCGCCCCTGCCTGTGCCGCCCCACCCTACCCGATCCGCTTTTGAAACTCCGCCAGCCCCTTCAGGTACACCCCCACCCACTCGGCGTTCGGCTCGGTCCGCCCGCGGAAGCGGACCATGCACCGCACGGCGTCCGCGGCGGTGAAAGGCTCGGCGATCCCCTGTTCTTTCCGTCGGTGACTTTCCAGTCCGGCCAGGGCCACCACCGCCGCCCCGAGCGCCGGCCCCTCGTTCGACTCCAGCCGTTCGAGCGGCTTGTTCAGCACGCTCGCCAGGATCTCGCACATCAGTTCGCTCTGGGCGATGCCCCCGCTCACCGTCACGCGGTTCACCACCTGACCGGCCGCCTCGTGTTCCTCGACGGCGAGTGCGATCAGGTACGAAATGGCCTCGAAACTGGCCCGCAGTTTCACGCCCACGTCGTACGGCTCACCGCCCACCCACTCGAACCGCGGCTGGTTCACCCCGATGCTCGGCTCGCTCAGCACGAACGGCAACACCGCCGCCCCGCCACACCCCGGTTCGGCCGCCCGCGCCGCCGCTTCGAGCGCCGGCCAGTCCGGGTTCACCCCGACCACCCGGTCGAGGAACTGCGCCCCGTTGCTGTAGCACCGCATCCACAGGTACGGCCCCCAGTTCAACTTCATGCAGTCCAGGTTGCCCGACGCCGGCAGCGTGTCCGACGACGAGTTGACCACCGCCGAGTTGCCGAGGATGACGGCGATCTGCCCCGGATCGACGGCCCCCCCGCCGATCAGCCCGGCCGCCTGGTCGTCGAGGGTGGGGAAGACGAGCGGCGGCACGAGCGAATCGGGGAGCGAGGTGTCGAGCAGCACGTACTCGGCGAGCGGGCCGAGCGGGGTGTTCATGTCCACCACTTCGGGCAGCCGCTCCCACACCATCTCGCGGTGCTTCGGGTCGGCCAGGGCGTCGAGCATCTCCCGCCGCCACTGGTTGGTCCGCAGGTCGAGCATCCCGCTGCTGGCCGCGCAACTGGCGCTGATCTGGTGGAAGTAGCCGGTGAGGAAGCCCCCCGCGGCCAGCCCGTGCGGGGCGAACACGTCGGCCCGGTCCCACCGCGTGCGACTCAGCGTGTGTTCGTCCTTCACCAGGTGGCTGAGGCCGTACCGCACGGCCCACGGCCCGCCGGTCAGCTCCCTCGCCCGCTCCTGCCCGCCCAGGCGTGCCAGCCCCTCGGCGTGGTACTGGGCGAGCGTCTGGTCGTTCCAGCAGATCATGCGGCGGACCTGCACGGCGTCTTCGTCCAGCCAGCCGGCCGTGTGGTGGGTGGCCGAGATGCCGCCGGCCAGCCAGTCGTGGGCGCGGTCGAGGTCGAACAGCTTGCGGGCGATCTGGCGGGTGGTGGCGCGGGCTTGCCCTTCCAGTTGCAGGTAGCTCAGCTCGCTCACCCCGCCGTCGGTGAACAGTTCGGTCGGGAACCGCACCTCGGCGAGCGCCTTGCCGGCCGTGTCGAACGCCAGCGCCTTCACGCTGCCGGTGCTGAAGTCCCAGCCGACGATGACGGCCGACGCGGGCACACAGCGGAGGGGTTCGGGCATGGGAGGGGTCTCGGGGCGGTTCCGGTTGGTATATCGTGCGCGGGCGACCCCGGCATTTGTTGGAAGAAACGGCCCGAAGGGGCGGGGGGTGGGGCGCGTTTCCCGTTTCCGCAATCCGGCGAACCCGGACGTGCTAGGCTCGCTCCCGCTCGCCGCGAAGAAGTTTCAGACCCAGCTTCAGTGATGGGAAGGCCAGTTCCTCCTCGGCCACCCCCCCCAACCCCCGCCACTCGTACCCGGCCACGTCGTCCAGGCTCTGCACCGCCTCCGGGTTGACCGCCGTTGCGGTGAACACCAGATCGCACACCGGGTACGTCACCCCGCGGTAGTGGTAGTCGTTCGGGAGCGAGCACAGGTACTTCACGCCCGTCACGCCAATGCCCACCTCCTCCATCACCTCGCGGTGGAGAGCCACCTCCGCGCTCTCGCCGATGTCGATGAACCCGCCGGGGATGCCGAACAGCCCCTTCGCCGGCTCCTTCGCCCGCCGGAGCAGCAGGATTCGCCCGTCGGCATCCGACACGAACGCCGCAGCCGACACAGTCGGGTTGAAGAAGTAGCAGAACCCGCACGCCGGGCAGACGAGCGGGTTCGGGCCGGGGGTGATCGCCGCGGCACACTTGGGGCAGTGGCGGAAGTGCTGGATGGGTTGCATCCGGTTACGGTATATTGGCGGCATCTCACGCGGAGCCGCCGATGTCCCGCACTCTCCCCGTTTTGCTCCTCGCGTTCCTCGCCAGTTCCGTTGCCCGCGCCGACGGCGACCCGACGGCCGTCAGCTTCGAAAAGGACGTGCTGCCGGTGTTGCAAGCCAAGTGCTTCTCGTGCCACGACGCGAAGAAGGCGCGGTCCGGGTTTCGGCTGGACGTGCGGGCGAAGGCCTTTGCGGGAGGCGAGACGAACAAGCCGGGCATCGTCGCGGGCAAGAGTGCCGAGAGCGAAGTCTACAAACGTGTGACGAGCGGGAACGAGAAGGAGGTGATGCCGCCGAAGGGCGACAGGCTGACCGGGAAGGAGGCCGCCGCGCTGAAGGCGTGGATCGACACCGGGGCGAAGTGGCCGGACGCACTCAGCGGCGAGGCGAAGACGACCCACTGGGCGTTCGTCGCACCCAAGCGGCCTGCTCTCCCGGTTAACCGCGAGGCGAAGACGAGCGCGCACCTCATCGACGCCTTCGTGAGAGCCAAACTGGAGGTCGCCGGCCTGAAGCCGTCGCCGGAAGCGGAGAGGCACACGCTCCTCCGCCGGGTGTACCTCGACCTGATCGGCCTGCCGCCGACGCCGGCCGAGGTCGATGCGTTCGTGAAGGACGCTTCGCCCGACGCCTACGAGAAGGTGGTGGAGAGGCTGCTGGCGAGCAAGCACTACGGCGAGCGGTGGGCGCGGCTGTGGCTGGACGCCGCCCGGTACGCCGACAGCGACGGGTACGAGAAGGACAAGCCGCGGTTCGTCCACTTCTACCGCGACTGGGTGGTCGATTCGTTCAACGCCGACCTGCCGTACGACCAGTTCGTGCAGCAGCAGATCGCCGGCGACCTGCTCCCGAACGCCACCCAGAGCCAGAAGGTGGCGACCGGGTTCCTCCGCAACTCGATGATCAACGAGGAAGGGGGTATCGACCCGGAGCAGTTCCGCATGGAGGCGATGTTCGACCGCATGGACGCCGTCGGCAAGGCGGTCCTCGGGCTGACCATCCAGTGCGCCCAGTGCCACACGCACAAGTTCGACCCGATCACCCACACCGACTACTACCGCCTGTTCGCCTTCCTGAACTCGGCGAACGAAACCAGCATGACGGCCTACACCGCCGACGGTCAATCGAAGCGGGCGGACCTGTTCCGCCAGATGAAGGCGATCGAGGACGACCTGAAGCACAAGACGCCGGACTGGAAGGCGAAGGTGCGGGCGTGGGAGACGAAACTGCGGGACGCCCGGCCGAAGTGGGTGACGCACAAGCCGGAACTCGACGGCAGCGGCGGGCAGAAGAACTACCTGCTCGAAGACGGGTCGATCCTGACGGCCGGGTACGCACCCACCAAGAACACCGAGGCGTACACCGCCAAGACGCCGCTGAAGGCGATCACCGCCGTGCGGTTGGAGGTGCTGAACGACCCGACGCTGCCGCACGGCGGGCCGGGGCGGAGTTTGCACGGCACCTTCGGGCTGACCGAGATCAGCGTGGAAGTCGCCGGCACGAAGGCGAAGGTCGTGTCGGCCGTGGCCGACGCCAGCCCGCCCGAAGCGCCGCTCGACAAGCAGTTCGACGACAAGAGTAACCGCAAGCGGGTGACAGGGCCGATCGAATACGCCTTCGACGGGAAGGACGAAACCGCCTGGACGAACGACATCGGCCCCGGCCGCAGCAACGTGCCCCGCACCGCCGTGTTCGTGTTCGACAAGCCGCTGGAGGTGCCGGAGAACGCGAAGGTGACGGTGAGGCTGGTGCAGAACCATGGCGGGTGGAACAGCGACGACAACCAGACGAACAACCTCGGTCGCTTCCGCATCGCCCTGACCGACGCGAGGGAGCCGAAGGGCGACCCGCTCCCGCAATGGGTGAAGGAGCCGACCGACACCCGCAGTGAGGCGGACGACGCGGCGGTGTTCGCCGTCTGGCGGACCACCGTGCCCGAGTGGAAGGACGCGAACGCCAAGATCGAGGAACTCTGGAAACTGCACCCGAAGGGGACTTCGCAACTGGTGCTGAGCGAGATGGACAAGCCGCGGAGCACCCACCTGCTCAAGCGGGGCGACTTCCTCAAGCCGGCCGAGAAGGTGAGCACGGGGGTGCCGGGGTTCCTGCACCCGATGCCGAAGGACGCCCCGGCGAACCGGCTCGGCTTCGCCCAGTGGCTGACGGCGAAGGAGTCGCCGACGACGGCCCGGGCGTTCGTCAACCGCGTCTGGCAGGCGTACTTCGGGGCCGGGCTGGTCGGCACCCCGGAGGACTTCGGCGTGCAGGCGGACGCGCCGACGCACCCGGAACTGCTCGACTGGCTGGCGTGCGAGTTCATGTCCCCGACGAGCCGCGACCGCCAGGGAGCGGAAGTCAACCCGTGGTCCGTCAAGCACCTGCACCGCCTGATCGTCACGTCCGCCACATACAAGCAGTCGTCCAAGATCACCCCGGAGTTGAAGGAGAAGGACCCGGCGAACAAACTGCTCGCCCGCGGGCCGCGGCACCGGGTCGATGCCGAAGTGGTCCGTGACATCGCGTTGTCAGTGTCCGGGCTGCTCACCCCCGAGGTCGGCGGCCCGCCGGTGTACCCACCCATCCCGGCGTTCATGCTGGTGCCGCCCACCAGCTACGGCCCGAAAGCGTGGCCGGAGAGCACCGGGGCCGACCGCTACCGCCGCAGCCTGTACGTGTTCAAGTTCCGCAGCCTGCCGTACCCGGCCCTGCAAGCGTTCGACGCCCCGACCGGGGATTTCGCGTGTGTGAAACGGGCGAGGTCGAACTCCCCCGTGCAGGCACTCACCGGACTGAACGAGCCGATCTTCCTGGAGGCGGCCCAGGCGCTCGGCCTCCGCATACTCACCGAAGGAGGGAAGACCGACGCCGAGCGGGTGGCCTACGCCTTCCGGCTGTGCGTCGGCCGCCCCCCGACCGAGCAGGAGGCGAAGGTGGTGCTGGCCCTTCAGGCGAAGCAGGCGGAGAAGTTCGGCGACCCGAAGGCCGACCCGTGGGCGGTGGCGGTGAAGTCGGCCGACGACGCAAAGAAGTTGCCGAACAACGCGACCCCGGCGCAACTGGCGAGCTGGGTGGCAGTCGCCCGCGTCGTGCTCAACCTGGACGAGACGATCAGCAAGGAGTGAACGCCCCCCGTCTCGCCGCCCGGCCGACCCGCACGGTTCGGCCGGCGTCCTTTCACCCCCGCACCGGGGGGAGTAGCATACCCACGCGAACGTATTTCGGAGCCACCCATGACCGACCCCGCGTGTGACACCGTGTGGCTGCACGACCGCGTCGGCAAGCTGCGTGCCGGCGATCGGGCGGCGGCGGACGAACTCTTGAGAGCCGTGTGCGGCCGGCTCGACCGCCTCGCCCGGAAGATGCTGCGGGGGTATCCGGTGGTCAGATCCGGGGCCGACACCGGCGACGTAGTGCAGGGGGCTGCGGTGCGGCTGTCGAACGCCCTGCTGGCGGTGGTGCCGACCTCCACCCGCGAGTTCGCCGGGTTGGCCGCCCTCCAGGTCCGCCGCGAGCTGATCGACCTCGCCCGCCACCACGCCAGCCGCGGGGCCAACCGCCGGGTGGCTGACCCCGGCACCGCCGACTTCGGCACGGCCGGCGGCGAGTCGCCCGGTGAGCTGGAGTTGTGGGCCGACTTCCACGCGGCAGTCGATCGCCTGCCGGACGACGAGCGGGAGGTGTTCGGCCTGCTGTACTACCACGGGCACACCCGCAAGCAGGCGGCCGAACTGCTCGGGGTGGCGGAGCGGACGGTCTACCGCACATGGGCGGCGGCGTGCGAGCGGCTGAGTGAGCAACTCGGCGGGCGGTTCCCCCAGGGTGAATCCTCATGACCGACGACGAGGCGGTGGACGACCTGGCGGCCGAGTGGCACGCCTCCGTCGAGCGTGGTGAGGCGGTCTCGCCGGCCGAGATCTGTCGTGATCGCCCGGAGTTGACCGACAAGGTGATCCGCCGGGTGGGACCCGTGCTCCGGGTTCAGGCCCTCATGCCGCCCGCGGAACCTCTCGTGAACGGCACGTCGCTGGAGACCGTCGCCCAGGGGGCCGCGGCCGTCGCCCCGCCGCCCGATGCCCCGGCCGGTTACGAATTGCTGGACAAGCTCGGGGAAGGCGGGATGGGGGTCGTCTACAAGGCCCGCAACGCCACGCTGAAACGGATCGAGGCGGTGAAACTCACCCGCGGTGGGGAGTCCTCCGGGCCGAAGGTTCTCGCCCGCTTCCGGTTCGAGGCCGAGGCCGCCGCCGGGCTGGACCACCCGCACATCGTCAAGGTGTACGCCGTCGGCGAGGGGCCGACCGGCCCGTTCATCGCCATGCAGTACGTCGAAGGGGAGAGCCTGGAGAAGCAGCCGCCCGCGGACGCCCGCGGCATCGCCGCGGTGCTGGCGAAGGTGTCACGAGCGGTCGAGTTCGCCCACCGCCAGGGGATCCTGCACCGCGACCTGAAGCCGGCCAACATCCTGATGGACCCCGCCCGCGAGCCGTTCGTGTCCGACTTCGGCATCGCCCGCCGGCTGGACGCCGACGCCAATGTCACCCAGGCCGGAATCCCCATTGGTACCGCCGCGTACATGGCCCCCGAACAGGCCCGCGGAGACGCCATCCTGACCGAGGCGGCCGACGTGTACTCGCTCGGGGTGGTGCTGTACCGGTTGCTCACCGGGCGGTTGCCGTTTGGCGGTTCTCGAGAGGAAGTGTTGCGGAAGGTTCAGACCGAGAACGCACACGAACCGCGGCAGGTCGATCCCGACGCCGATCCGGACCTGTCCGCCGTCTGCCTGAAGTGCATGGAGAAAGACCCGACCGACCGCTACCGCAACGCCGGCGAACTGGCCGCCGACCTGGAGCGCTACCTGCGTGGGGAAGCCGTCACCGCCCGCCCGCCGGGGTTCTGGGACTGGGTCCGCCAACTGGCCCGCACCCGCCCGGAGCGGAACGTCTACGCGTGGCAACTGCTGGTGTGGTTCGGGTTCATCCACCTGTTCACCCACGTCGGGGTGACGGCGGCGGTGTGGGCGAACGCCGGCGTCGGGTGGGTGTGGGGGGCGATGGCGGCCGCCGGGGTCGGGTTCGCCGTCACCCTGTGGTGGTATCAGTTCCGCCGCTTCCGGCACGTCCCGCGGGAGGAGCGGCACTCGGCCATGATCGCCGCCGGGCACCTGCTGGCCCAGACGGCGCTGCTCGTGCTCCTGCCGATGAACTTCACCAGCCCGGCCCGCGAGGCCCTGCACTACTACCCGCCGCTGACCGCCCTGAGCGGGTTGGGGTTGTTCGTCCTCGGCTCCACCCACTGGGGGCGGTTCGTGCTGCTCGGGGTCGTCGTGCTCTTGCTCATCCCGATGATGGTCGTGTGGCCGCTCGCCTCCCCGCTGCTGTACGGCGGGACGATGGCGGCCGTCATGTGGTACTGGGCTTACTCCCTGTGGGTCGAATTCGGCCGAACCAAGCCGGGCTGACATCGGGTACCATTGCCAGACCGGGGGGTGCCGTCATGAGCCGTGCGTTCACTGTGTTGACCGTTCTCGCCGTCGCCTCCGTTGCCACCGCCGGCGACACCTGGCCGGGGTGGCGGGGGCCGACCGGCCTCGGCACCACCGACGAGAAAGACCTGCCGCTCACCTGGGGCGGGCCGAAAGACGAGAACGTCCTCTGGAAATCCCCGCTGCCCGGCACCACCGCCAAGGGCAAACCGAAACGCGACCTCAACCAGTCCAGCCCGATCGTCTGGAAGGACCGCGTGTTCGTCACCACCGCCTACTGGCCCGACGGGATTGACCAGAAGGAGTTCCCCGAACACCACGTCACATGCTACTCCGCCACCGACGGCAAACTGCTCTGGGACGAGGCAGTCCCGCCCGGCCCGTGGCAACTCAAAGACCTCCGCGGCGGGTACGCCGCCCCCACCCCCTGCACCGACGGCACGCGGGTGTACGCCCTGTTCGGCTCGTCCGAGTTGGCCACCCTCGACTTCGACGGCAAGCTGGTGTGGCGGAAGGAGATCACCCCGCACGCCTGGGACGTGTGCGTCGGCACCAGCCCGGTGATCGTCGGCGAGGTGGTCGTGGTACTGGCCGACGGCACCAAGCCGGCCGAGTCGCGGCTGATCGCCTTCGACCCGAAGACCGGCGACATCAAGTGGGAGAAGAAGCGACCCGAAGCGAACTTCAACCACACCACCCCGGTGCTGATCGAGGTGGGCGGGAAGAAGCAACTGGTGCTCGCGGCGTCCGGGGCGGTTCAGGGTCTCGACCCGAAGGACGGCGAGGTTCTCTGGTACGCCAAGAACAAGGGCGACGTGCCGACCCCGGCGTTCAGCAACGGGATCGTGTACGCCGAGGGCGGCCGAGGCGGGCCGGGCGTGGCCGTCGATCCGACCGGCAAGGGCGACGTGAGCAAGACGCACGTGAAGTGGACGACCGGCCCGATCCCCGAAGGCTACTCGTCGCCGGTCATCGCCGGCGGGCACGTCTACCGGGCCGACAAGGACGTGCTGCGGTGCCTCGAACTGACGACCGGCAAAAAGGTGTACACCGAACGCCTGCCGGCGGGGCTGAACCCGTCGGTCAGCCCGGTGCTCACCACCGACGGCAAGCTGTACTTCGCCGGCGGGGGCAAGAGCACGGTGGTGCCGGTCGGGGAGAAGTTCGAGACGATGGCGACGAACGACCTGGGCGACGACTCGCCCGCGTCGCCGGCCGTCGCCCACGGCAGGCTGTACCTGAAAGGCGGCAAGTACCTGTACTGCATCGGGAAGGCGAAATGATGAAGTGAAGAGACCTCACCCCCCGGCCCCCTCTCCATGCCATGGAGAGGGGGTGTTCAACCTAAAATCGTTCTGGGAGTTCTGCGAAACTGTCGGCGACGTCTTCGTTTTGAACACCCCCCCCTCCATGCCATGGAGAGGGGGCCGGGGGGTGAGGTCCATACCATCCTCCGCAATCCTTTCCCTCCCACCGCGTGAGCCTCATGTATCGCACCCTTCCCTTTGTCCTGCTGTTCGCCGTCGCCGCCCGGGCCGACGACCTGCCCACCTGGACGCCCACCCTCGGCGACCTGGTGAAGAACGAGAAGGCCGGGTTCGGCGGGCTGTGTGGGGTGGCCGTCGATCCGGCGAAGGGGACGGTGTGGATCAACGTGAGCGACCGCGGGTTCTACCGCTCCGACGACCAGGCCAAGACGTTCCAGCGGTGCGGAGCGACACAGCGCGCGGACTTCCAACCGAAAGGCCGCACCGAGACGCCCGGTTGCTTCATGATCGACCCGACCGGCAAGACCACCCGGCTGATGACCGCCATGGTGTACGGCGCCCCGATCAACACGAGCGCGGACGGCGGCGAGACGTGGACGCCGATGGACAAGAAGACCGAACACATCGACTGGTTCGCCGCCGACTGGGGCGGCAAGGTGCCGACGTTCGTCCTCGCCCTGAAGCACGAGAAGGACGGGTTGCTGCTGGCGTCGAACGACGGCGGCAAGTCGTTCACCGAGGTGGGCAAGGGGTACGGCCCCGGCTGGGTGTTCGACGCGAAGACCGCCGTGGTGGCCGAGGCGAAGACAAAAGACAAGCCGAGGCCGAACCTGATGCGGACGACCGACGGCGGGAAGTCGTGGAAGGCGTGCGGGCAGTACAACCCGGTCGGGACCGGCAGCGCACAAGCCCTGCCGCGGTGGCACGACGGCAAGCTGTACTGGCTGGTGGACGGCGCGCTGATCGTGACCGCCGACGCCGGCGAGACGTGGACGAAGGTGAGCGAGGTGCCGAAGGGGCGGTTCGGGCCGGTGTCCGGCAAGGACGCGAAGCACATGTTCCTGCTCACCAACGACGGGGTGATCGAGAGCACCGACGCCGGGGCGACGTGGTCCAAGGAGATCGTGCCGCCCAAAGACTTGAAGGGCACCGCCGGGCTGACGTGGCTGGCCTACGACCCGAAGGCCGACGTGCTCTACCTGATGAAGATGGGCAGCGATTTGTTCAAACTGAAGCGGGGGAAGTGATCCCAAGACCGACCCTGAACTGGCTGCGTTGAGGGACCGGCACCCGTCAGGGTATCGGACCACTCTCCCGGCTCGTCTCGCGTCGTTCGACGATCCACCCTCTCCCTCAGGGGAGAGGGTTCCCCAGGCCATCGTCTCCGTGTGTCCGCAACCGTTGGCGAATACAACCACACACCCGATCCCCCTGAGGGAGAGGGTCGCCGGGGAGCGGAGCGACACGGCGGGGAGAGGGGTCCTCACCACACGCGAAAACCAGTCCCGACGTGTCAGGTTACAGCCATCCGGTCCGCTTCTCCTTCACCTCTCACCGGATCCCGCCATGACCGAAACCGTCGCCCCCGCAATCCCCGCCGTCGGCCGCGTCACCGACACCCGCCTCGGGCGGACGGCCGACGACCCGACCGGCCCGTGGGCGGTGTGGGGGGCGAAGCCCGCCCCGCCGGTGTGCGGACGCAAGTGGCTGGAGCAGTTCCGCCCCGAACCGGCCAGGTTGAGTAGCGGCCTCGGCACCGACCGCCAGTGGTACGCCCTCGACTTCACCTCGCTGCTGGTGAAAGGCTTCTGCAACGCGGACGTGATTGCGGAAGCACTGGCCGACGAAGGTGTTCACCCGGTACTCGCGGAGTGCGGCGGGGAACGGTACGCGATGGCCACCCTGTGGGTGAACGTCATCCGTGATAGCGTGTGCGGGGCGTACCACGAGGTGGTGTTGAGCATCGACGTGAACCACACCGGGCGGGGTGTGGTCGGCCTCCGCACCACGTCCGCGCGTGCCCCGTGGGCGGTCCTGTATGCCAACTTCGGCAAGTCCGCCTGCGACAGCCAGTTCCTGCACACCCTGTGGATCAACAGCCCGCTCTCGATCCAGTGGGGCCGCGAGATGCAGGGCTTCCCCAAGCACCCGAAGCCGGTGGACAGCACCATCACCGACGACCGCCGGCGGTTCGCCTTCGACCTGCAATGGGACGGGCAGACGGTCCTGCGTGGGGCGGTGGGCAAACGCTTCGGCCTGATGCGGGAGAGCCTGGGGCTGGTGGGCAACCACTCGCTCGGGCGGGTGTTCGGGTTCCTCGCCTCCGGGTCGTTCGACGTGCCCATCACCATGCCGGCGAAGACGGCCGAGCGGTACGGCGTGCCGCGGCGGTACGTCGGGCACCTGTGGAAGGGGCTGAACCCGGCGGCCGTGCAGGTGTGGACGTGGGCCGACGGGGACGAGTTGGCATTCGGCGAGGTGGAGGTGCCGACCGGGTGCGAGGCGAATAACGCCCAGCGGCTGCTCGGCCGGGCCGCGTTCAAGCCGGTGTCGGTCACGTACATCCCCCGCACGGCGGCGTTCGTCGAGACGGCCGCCGGGCAGGGGAGTTGACGACGCTCACTGTCCGTAGGTCTTCTTCACCGACTTGCCGTTCCGCTCGGTCGTCTCGACGGTGCCGTCAGACAGTTTGGACTTCTTCGGGTCGGCGGCCGGGTCCGACCTGGGCGTCTTGTCCTTGGCCCCCTTCTCCTTGGCCGCCTTCTCCATGTCGTCGGTGACGCGGGTGAACACGATCTTCAGGTTCGACTCCTCCATCACCATCACGTCCCCCTGGATGGTGATGGACTCGACGAACGACGTCTGCCCGTCGAGCGCCGGGGAGACGTTCTCGAAGTACACCACCGCCCCCGGCCCGGTCCGCCAGGTGCCGGCGAACCGGATCGCCCCCTGCGGCACCCGCAGTTCCATGGTGAACCGCCCGCCGTCGGTGAAGTGCACCGTCGCCGTCGCCTGCTTCACCCCGTGGAACTCCGGGATGTACGCCGACGCCCACTTGGTCCCTTCCAGCTTGCCCTCGTTTTCCGACTTGAAGCACCCGGCCCCCGACATGGCGACCGCCGCCACCAGCAACAGCCCGCACACTCGCGCGAGACGGTTCACGGGAACACCCAGTTACAATTCCCCCGGCCGTGCCTGCGGGCACCCGCCGTGCGGGCCGCTTCCGCCGGACAGCACCTCCGCCGGGGGGACGCCGCAACCGTAGCTCAAACGGGGGACAGCAGCTTGAACGCCTCGGGGTCCACGATCGGGGCGGGCGACGCGGGTGGGGGGCGGGGCGCTGGTTGGGGCCGCGTCGAAGGGGGGGGCCCGCTCCCCCCGCGGGCGGGGGGCCGACCCCGCACGCGGCGGGTGCGGGCCACCCTACCGATCACTGCCACCCGCGTTTGCGGAACAGCCAGCCGGCCAGGGTCATCCACCCGGCGGCCAGGCCGAGCGTCGCCAACAGGTGGAGCCAGTCCTCCGGCTTCACGTCGTTGGTCATGGCCGCGTGCAAGATCATCGGCCCGTGGGTCTCGATGGCGAGGTTCGCGAGGAACGGCACCTGCGCCTGACTGCACACGGTCAGCAGCAGCGACACACACAGCAGGTACATCATCGACCCCATGAACGCGGCCCGCTGCGTCTTCGCCAGGGTGCTCACGGTCATGCCGATGCCCAGGAACCCGCACCCCATCGCCAGCAG